>NZ_JBJGYY010000001.1:0-353954 GCF_054050235.1 Geodermatophilus sp. SYSU D00696
GCGCCGCCCCCCCCCCCCCCCCCCCCCCCCCCCCCCCCCCCCCCCCCCCCCCCCCCCCCCCCCCCCCCCCCCCCCCCCCCCCCCCCCCCCCCCCCCCCCCCCCCCCCCCCCCCCCCCCCCCCGGCGCGGGGTCGGGGCGCGGGGTCGGGGTCGGCCGCGCTCAGCCGGGCGGCGTCGTCACCACAGCGTCATCGAGCGGCGGAAGATGCCCGCGACGTCGTCCTCGGTCACCTCCCGGGGACAGGTGGCGAGCAGCCGCTGCTGCTTCATCGTCCCCGCGACCAGGTCGGGTACGTCGCCGTCGTCGAAGCCGACCGCGGCGATGCCGTTGGGCATGTCGATGTCGCGCATCAGGTCGGTGAGCACGGTCGGCAGGAACTCGGCGGGGTCGTCGGGCTCGCCGGCGTTGGGCGCGAGCAGCTGCGCGGCGCGCACGTGCCGCTCCGGCGCGGCCGCGAAGGTGAACCGGAAGGCCTCCGGCGCGGTCAGGGCCACCGACATCCCGTGCGGCACCATCGGCTCGCCGGCCGGGTAGTCCTTCGGGTGGAAGTCCTTCACCTGCCCGGCGATCGGGTAGGCGTTGGCGTGCGGGACGTGCACCCCGGCGTTGCCGAACCCCATCCCGGCGAAGGTCGCGGCCATCGCCATGTCCCCCCGCGCCTGCCGGTCGTCGCCGTGGCGGACCGCCCGGCGGAAGGACCCGGCCAGCAGCGACAGCGCCTTCTCCGACCACATGTCCGAGATCGGGTTGGAGCCGCAGTAGGGCACCCGTTGCTCGGCGGTCTTGCGGTCGTAGGTGGTGTACCAGCGCGCCGTGTAGCTCTCCAGCGCGTGGCAGAGGATGTCCATGCCCGACGCCGCGGTCACCCCCGGCGGCTGGGTGAGGGTCAGGTCCGGGTCGACGACGGCGAGGGTCGGGCGCAGCCGGGCGTGGCTGATGCCGGTCTTCACCCGCTGCGCGAGCACGTCCATCACGCAGATGGTGGTGCTCTCCGACCCGGTGCCGGTCGTGGTCGGGACGGCGACCAGCGGCTTGAGCGGCTCGGTCGGCGCCTTGCCCCTCCCCACCGGCACGTTGACGTAGTCCAGGAGCTCGCCGGGGTTGGTGGTGAGCAGGTCGACGGCCTTGGCGGTGTCGATGGCCGACCCGCCGCCCACGGCCACGAACGCGTCCCACGGCCCCGACGCGCGCGCCTCCTCCGCCGCCGCGGTGAGGCTGACGTCGGTGGGCTCGACGTGCACGCCGTCGTACACCCGCGCCTCGATGCCGAAGCGGCCCATCTGGTCGGCCACCCGCTGCGGCAGCCCGGTGGCCGCCACCCCGGGGTCGGTCACCACCAGCACGCGGCGCACGCCGAGCCGGCTGAGGTCGAAGCCGATCTCCTCCGACGCGCCGCTGCCGAACTTGAGCTGCGGCGCTCCGTAGGTGAAGACGGACTCGGGAACGGGGGCGCTCACGGGGACCTCCGGGACGGCCTGGATCGGGGACGGTCGTCGGTGCGTCGATGGTGCCCGCTGGTCGTGCCCGGCACCACAGCGCGGCGACGCCCCGGTCAGCCGGCCGTCTCCGGCGCCGAACTCGTACCGCCGCGCCGGGCGGCCCGGGCGGCGCGGGCGCCGACGGCGCCGGTGACGACGACCGCGACCAGGAACAGGCCGTAGGCCCACACCCACCCGTCGCCGGTGTCCATCTCGGGCAGGTACCAGACCAGCGCCACGAGCTCGAGCGACCCGAAGACGGTGTAGGTGACGCCCGCGACGAACAGCCGGCCGAGGTCCCGGTCACGGAGGACCAGCGCCGCGGCGACGCCGAGGGCGAGCAGCCAGGCACCGATCACCTGGGAGCTGAGCGGGGTGATCTCCCACGGCCAGAACGACGTGACGGTCTCGACGTGGTGGTGCACGAACAGCCCGCCGGCGAAGAGGACCCCGCCGGCCGCGAGCAGCAGCACCCCCTCGACGGCCAGCAGCCCGGCCAGCCAGCCCGGCACCGGCCGCAGCACCGCCGGCCGCCCGGTGCGGCGGACCTCCTGGGCGAGCACCACCGCCAGGCACAGCGCCGGGACGATCAGGTAGACGGCCAGCCAGGTCCAGGCCGTCACCCGGGCCACCGGCCCGCCGCTGAGCAGGTGCAGGCGGTGGGTGTGGACCAGCGTCGCGACGCACGTGACGACGGTGACCGTGAGCACCGGGATCCGGATCCGGCTCCAGCGGTCCTCCCGCAGCGACAGCGCCGACAGCACCGCGCCGGCGCCGTAGGCCGCGCCGAGGAACGCGGCGGTCGGCTCGGTGCGGATCGTCCAGGCCCAGTAGCGGTCGGCCACGTCGGCGAGGACGAACAGCTGGTTGACGGCGAGCAGGGTGAGCACCAGGAAGGCGACCAGCAGGCGCCGGGTGCCGGGGCGGACCTCCTCGCCCGTCTCCCGCGCCCGCTCCTCGACCTGCCCCATCGGCTGCCGCCAGCCCCTCGGCCCGGGTCCCCCTCCTGCGCCGGACACCGCGACCGGCGCCCCAGGCTCGCGCGCCCGCCTCACCTGCGCCAGGGCCCATCGGCCTCAGCCGCGCACGTTCTCCGTCCAGACGTCCCAGCCCAGCCGCACGATGAGCGCGCTCACCACCACGAGGAAGACGACCCGGATGAACCCGGTGCCCCGGCTGGTCGCCGTCCGGGAGCCGACGTAGCCGCCCAGCGTGTTGGCCGCACCGAGCGCGAGGCCCAGGCCCCAGACCACCGACCCGTGCGGCACGAAGAACGCCAGCGCCCCGAGGTTGGTGGCGACGTTGACGATCTTGGCCTTGGCGCTGGCGTTGAGGAAGTCGTAGCCGAGCAGCGACACCAGCGCGAAGACGAGGAACGAGCCCGTGCCCGGCCCCAGGACGCCGTCGTAGAAGCCGATGACCGCCCCGACCGCCAGCGCCGTGCCGTGGTGCCGGCGGCCGGTGTGCCGCAGCGCCGTCACCTCGCCCAGCGACGGGCGGAGCGCGGTGAACAGCGCGATGCCCACCAGCGCGACCACGATGACCGGCTTGAACACCTCCGCCGGCAGCAGCGCCGCCACCGACGCCCCGCAGAACGAGCCCACCAGGGCGACCGCGGCCATCGGCAGCGCCGTGCGCAGGTCGGGGTGCACCCGCCGCTGGTAGGTGACCGCGCTGGTGGTGGTGCCGAACACCGACCCCAGCTTGTTGGTGGCCAGCGCCTGCACCGGGGACAGGCCCGGGACGAGCAGCAGCGCCGGCAGCTGGATCAGCCCGCCGCCCCCGACGACGGCGTCCACCCAGCCGGCCGTCAGCGCGGCGAGCAGGACGAGGGCGAGCAGCGGCCCGGTGAGGCCCTCCGGGAGGAACGCGTCGGTCACCGGCAGCCCGCCCGCACTGCCGGCGTCCCCGTCGTCACGGGGACCCAGTCTCCCCCAGGCGCGCGGCTGCGGAACGGGCGGGTCCGGCCGGGCCGCCGGCCGCGGTCAGACGCGGCCGGCGGTCAGGTCGCGGACCTCGGCGTAGCGCTCGCGCACCGCCGGGGTCGGGTCGGCCTCGTGCAGCTCGGTGCCCGGCCGCTCCCACGCCGGCGGCTCAGCGTCCCCGGACAGCACCCAGGCGGCCTGCCGGGCGGCGCCGTCGGCGACGTACTCCCCCGGCGGCGGCACCAGCACCGGCACGCCGAGCACGGCCGGGGCGATCGCCCGCACCGCGGCCGACCGGGCGCCGCCGCCGACCAGCAGCACCCGCCGCACCTGCGCGCCGGTCGCGCGGACGGCGTCCAGGCCGTCGGCCAGCCCGCACAGCAGCCCCTCGACCGCGGCGCGCGCGAGGTGCGCCGGGGTCGACGTCGCGAGGGTGAGCCCGTGCAGCGCGCCGGTGGAGTCCGGCCGGTCCGGCGTCCGCTCGCCCTCCAGGTACGGGACCAGCGCCAGCCCGCCGGCCCCCGCGGGTGCCGACAGCGCCAGCCGGGACAGCTCGTCGTGGTCGACGCCCAGCAGCCGGGCCGTGGCGTCGAGGACGCGGGCGGCGTTGAGCGTGGCCACCAGCGGCAGGTACCGGCCGGTGGCGTCGGCGAACCCGGCGACCGCACCGGTGGCGTCGGCGGCCGGGGTGTCGGACACGATCGACACCACCCCGGAGGTGCCGACCGAGCAGACGACGTCGCCGGGCTCGGCGGCCAGCCCGAGCGCCGCCGCGGCGTTGTCCCCCGTGCCCGGCCCGAGCACCGCGCCGGTGGCCGAGGTGCCCGCGGCCTCGGCCGGGCCGAGCACCCGCGGGACGGCCGGCGTGCGGCCGAGGGCCCGCTCGAGCAGGTCGGGGCGGTACTCGCCGGTGGCCGCCGACCAGTAGCCGGTGCCGCTGGCGTCGCCGCGGTCGGTGACCAGGGCGCCGAGGCCGGGCGTCCCGGCCAGCACCCAGGTCAGCCAGTCGTGCGGCAGGCACACCGCGGCGGTGCGCTGTGCGTTCTCCGGCTCGTGCTCGGCCAGCCAGCGCAGCTTGGTGACGGTGAACGACGCCACCGGCACCAGGCCGACGGCGTCGGCCCACGCCCGCGGGCCGCCGAGCTCACGGGTGAGGTCGGCGGCCGCGCCGGCGGAGCGGGTGTCGTTCCAGAGCAGGGCGTCGCGCACGACCCGGCCGTCCTCGTCGAGGCAGACCATGCCGTGCTGCTGCCCGCCGACGGCCACGGCGGCGACGTCGTCGAGCCCGCCGGCCTGCGCCACCGCCTGATCCAGGGCGGCCGCCCAGGCCGCGGGGGCCACCTCGGTGCCCTCCGGGTGCGGCGCCCGGCCCTCGCGCACGAGGGCACCGGACGCCGCGTCCCGGACGACGACCTTGCAGGCCTGGGTCGAGGTGTCGACCCCCGCGACCAGAGGCATCAGCGGGCGCCGAGCAGGTGCTCGAGGGCGAGCTGGGACAGCCGCACCTGGCCGCCCCGGCGGGCGCCGGCGGACTCGGCGTCGAAGTCCTCGAACGCCGAGCGGTCGGCCAGCAGCTGCTCGTGGGACTCGCCGTCGCCGAGGGTCGGCTGGGCGAGCTCCGGGACGGCGGCGTCGGCGAGGGCCTCCTGGACCTCCGGGTCGGCGCGGAACGCGGCGGCCCGCTCCTTGAGCAGCAGGTAGGTGCGCATGTTGGCCTCGGCCGACTCCCAGACGCCCTTCAGGTCCTCGGTGCGCAGCGGCTTGTAGTCGAAGTGGCGCGGGCCCTCGTAACGGGGACCCCCGGAGGGGAAGCCGTTCTCCAGCAGGTCGACGGTGGCGAAGGCGGAGAGCAGGTCGCCGTGGCCGAACACGAAGTCCTGGTCGTAGCGCGGGCCCTTCTGGCCGTTGAGGTCGATGTGGAAGAGCTTGTCCTGCCACAGCGCCTGGGCGATGCCGTGGGTGTAGTTGAGGCCGGCCATCTGCTCGTGGCCGACCTCGGGGTTCACACCCACCAGGTCGGCGTGCTCGAGGCCGTGGATGAAGGCGATGGCGTGGCCGATGGTCGGCAGGAAGATGTCGCCGCGCGGCTCGTTGGGCTTGGGCTCCAGGGCGAAGCGCAGGCCGTAGCCGCGGTCCTCGGAGTACTGGGCCAGGGTGTCGATGCCCTCGCGGTAGCGGTCCAGCGCGGCCTTGAGGTCCTTGGCACTGTCGACCTCGGTGCCCTCGCGGCCGCCCCACAGCACGTAGGTGGAGGCGCCGAGCTCGGCGGCGAGGTCCATGTTGCGCATGACCTTGCGCAGCGCGTACCGGCGGACGCCGCGGTCGTTGGCGGTGAGCGCACCCTCCTTGAACACCGGGTGGGTGAACAGGTTGGTGGTCACCATCGGCACGACCAGGCCGGTGTCGGCCAGCGCCTGCTTGAAGCGCTCGATGGTCTTGGCGCGCTGGTCGTCGTCGCTGCCGAACGGGATCACGTCGTCGTCGTGGAAGGTGACGCCGTAGGCGCCCAGCTCGGCGAGCTTCTCGACGGACTCGACCGGGTCGATCGCCGGACGGGTCGCGTCACCGAAGGGGTCGCGGGCCGGCCAGCCGACCGTCCACAGACCGAAGGTGAACCTGTCCTCACGGGTGGGCTGCAGGGGCATGGGGATCCTTCCGCCGGGCACCGGGGCGCTCGTCCGGGTGACGCGGGCCACCGCTTTTGTGCTGCGGTAGAACATAAACGATCCACCCGGCTAACCTCAACCCGTGTCCGACGGCCGCGTCCTCACCGGTGCCCGGCAGTCGACGCTGCGGGCGACCAACCTGGCGCTGGTCCTGCGCGCGGTGTGCGCCGACCCCGGCGAGCTGTCGCGGGCCGGCGTCGCGGCGGCGCTGGGCACCACGCGCGGCACGGCGTCCCGGCTGGTCGACGACCTGGTCGCCGGCGGCCTGCTCGACGAGGTCGAGCGCGGGCCGGCGTCGCGCCGGGGCCGGCCGGCCACCCCGCTGGCACCGGGGTCGGGGCCGGCGGGGCTGGGCATGCAGGTCGACGCCGGGCTGGTCGCGGTCCGGGTGGTCGACCTGCGCGGGCGGACGGTCGCCGAGCGGCTGCACGAGGAGGACCTGCGCGGCAGCGACCCGGTCGCCACGCTGGACCGGCTCGGCCGGCTGGGCGCCGAGGTGCTCGGGTCGCTGCCCGCCGGTGTGCGGGTGGTGGGCGCCGGGCTCGCGCTGCCCGGCCTGGTCGACGCCGGGCGGGGCCTGCTGCTGCGGGCGCCCAACCTCGGCTGGTCGCGGGTGCGCCCCGCCGACGTGCTGGCCGACCTGCTCCCCGACGGGCTGGTCCCGGTGCTCGGCAACGAGGCCGACCTCGCCGCGCGCTGCGTCGCGCAGAGCGCCCCGGGCCGGCCGGGGCCGCACCGGGACTTCGTCTACCTGTCGGGGCAGATCGGCATCGGCGGGGCCGCGGTGCTCGGCGGCCGGGTGATGACCGGCAGCTCGGGCTGGGCCGGCGAGATCGGCCACGTCTGCGTCGACCCGGCCGGGCCGGACTGCCCGTGCGGGTCGACCGGGTGCCTGGAGCGCTACGCCGGCCGGCTGGCGCTGCTGGCCGCCGCCGGGGTGCCCGCCGACGCCGGCCCCGCGGAGCTGCGGGCCCGCGCCGAGGCCGGCGACCCCGGCGCCCGCCGCGCGCTCGACCGCGCGGCGTGGGCGCTGGGCGTCGCGCTGGCCGGGGTGGTCAACGTGCTCGACATCCCCACGGTGGTGCTCGGCGGTCACCTCGCCGAGCTGACCGACCTGCTGCGCCCGGGGCTGGAGGAGCACCTGGCCCGGCGGGTGCTCTCGGCCCGGTGGCGCCGGCCGTTCGTGGCGGCGGGCGGCGCCGTGCCGGCCGCGGGGGCGACCGGCGCGGCGCTGCGCGCGCTCGACGCGGTGCTCGAGGACCCGGTGCGCTGGCTGGCGCCCGCGGCGCGGGAGGTCGCGGCTCAGCCCACGTAGTTGACGTGCACGTGGTCGTAGTGGTTGGCCGTGACGCCGCCCCGGTCGGCCATGGTCGACCACGAGCCACCCGGCGAGGAGAGCATCCGCTGCTCCCAGATGAGGTAGTCGACGCCGAGCTCGTCCCAGTGCTCGACGTGGTACTGCACGATCGCGTCGCCGAGGGCGGCGTCGGTCAGCACCATGTAGTCCAGCGCCAGGCCGGAGGGGTGCCCGCCCGGGTCGGCCGCGCTCGCGCGGGTGCCGCCGAGGGTGATCGACGCGGCGCCGGGGACGTTGCTGACCACGGCGTCGGCGGCGGCCTGCACCACCGAGCGCACCGGGCCCGAGGTGTTGGTGATCCGGGCGACGCGGGAGGCCGTGGTCCCCGACGACGAGGACGAGGCCGACGACGAGGCGGCCGGGGAGGACGCCGCCTCCGACCCGCCGGACTCCCCCTCGGCCTCCTCCGCCGCCGCCTGCGCCTCCGCGGCCTCCGCGGCGGTCTGGGCCTCCGCGGCCGCGGCCGCCTCGGCGGCGGCCCGCTCGGCGGCGGCCTGCGCCTCCGCGGCGGCCTGCGCCTCGGCGGCGAGCCGCGCGGCCTCGGCCGCCTGCGCGTCGCGCACGGCCTGGTCGGCACCGGCCTGCGCCTGTGCGGCGGCGGTCTCGGCGGCCTCGCGGCTGCCGCGGCTGGCCGCCAGCTCCTCGAGCACCTGCAGGTCCTGCGGCTGCACCTGCGGGACCTCGGTCGCGGTGCCGGTCTGCGCGGGCAGGCCCAGCGCCTGGGCGACGGTCACGGTCTCCGACGTCCCCGCCTGCGCCTCGGCGGCCGGGTCGGGGCCGACCAGCACGTTGGCCACCAGCGCGCCGGCGGCGGCGACGCCGAGCAGCAGCGCGGGGCGGCGGACGGGGGCGCGGCGGGACCGGCGGGCGGCGCCGGCGGCGGGCCGCGGGATCTCGGCGGTGGGGGCGTCCATCGGGGGGAGGTGCTCCAGGGGTACGGGCACGGCGCGGCCGGCGGCGGCGCCGTGGAGGGGTGCGGGGCAGTGGGCGGCACCGGCCGTCGGGGCGACGCGGGCGCACCGGCGGGCACCACCCGAGGAGCTCGGGTGGGCGCGGTGCGGCGTCGGGACGGCCGGGCGCGGTCAGATGCGGGAGCGCACCCGGGTGCGGCGGAGCCGGCGGGGTGGTGCGGTCGTGCTGCAGAAGCGCGCCATCCGGCGGGCTCTCCGTTTCTCCCGTGGGCCGCCTACCGGGTCAGCTGACGGGTTCGGGCGGGAAGCAGCCCTACCCGCGGCCGGACGGTGTCCGGCGGGCGGGATTCACCCCAGTGGTGCGGTGGGTCCCCGGCTCGCCCGGGAGGGCGACTCGGCGGCATCCGTCCGGACTCCCCGGACGGGGACTGACGGCCGGTCGGACGGCGGCCACGGTAACCGTCGTTACCGCACCGTGACAATCCCGCGGCGGCGGAGCGTGACGAGCATCGCGTGTCGCGGCGGCGTGTCGGGCCGTCAGGCGCCGAGCAGCCGCCGCAGCCAGTCGACCTGGGTGCGCACCGACCACAGCGCGAGGCGGCCGGGCACGGTCACCGCGGCGCGGGCCACCCGCACCCCGAGCCGCACCAGGTCGGCGTACTCGGCCGGCCGGGGTGCAGGCGCCGGGCGGGCGGCGCGGCGCGGGGCGGACGCGGGCGGGGCCGCCTCCGCCTCGGGCTGCGGACCGGGCGCCGTCCCCTGCTCCGGCGCGGGGGCCCCGGGCACCAGCAGGTCGAGGCCGCTGCGCCGGCGGGGGTCCCGCAGCGAGGCGAAGGAGGGGATCTCCGGCGCGTCGGGCGCCCCGTCGTCCTCGGCCGGCAGCGACAGCTGCCCGTCGCGCGCCGCCGTCCCCGATCGGGGCAGCGGCGTGGGCGGCTCCGGCACGACGCGGCGGATCGCCGTCACCAGGCCCGCGCCCAGCCCGGGCACGGCGGCGAGCTCACGGCGGCTGAGGGCGGCGAGCGCGGCGACGTCGGTGATGCCGGCGCGGGTCAGCGCGGTGACTGCCCGGGTGGGCAGGCCCAGCGTCTCGATCGTCCCCGCCGGAGCGTCCCCCGGTGACCTGGTCGGCATGGCGGAGGACCCTAACCGCCCGCGGTCAGCCGGCCGCACCCGTGTCGGGAGCCGCGCTGCCCCCGTCGGGTGCCGACGACGTCGCCGACCCCGGGGACGTCGCGCCCGACGACCCCGACGGCGCGGGCTCCGAGGGCTCGCTCGGGGCGGGCTCCGACGGCTCGCTCGGGGCCGCCCCGGTCGGGTCGGTCGGGGCCGGCTCGGTCGGGGCGCTGTCCGAGGGCGCCGGCTCGGTCGGCGCGGGCCCGGTGGGGTCGGTCGGGGCCGGCTCGGTCGGGACGCTGTCCGAGGGCGCGGGCTCGGACGGGGCGGGCTCCGAGGACACCGCGTCCGAGGGGGCCGCGTCGGAGGGGGCCGCGTCGGAGGGCGCGGGCTCGGCCGGCGCGGGCTCGGCCGGCGCGGGCTCGGGGGACGCTGCGTCCGGGGACACGGCGGCGTCCGACGGTCCCGGTTCCGCGGGCGCGGGCTCGGCCGGCGCGGGCGCGGCCGGGCCGGACCCGGACGGCACCGACAGCGCCGCCTCGGGACCCTCACCTCCCGCGGGCGCACCGCCCTCGGGCGCCGGTGCCGGTGCTGCCGGGGTGACCGCGACGCGCAGCGTCACGGGGGCGCCGGGCTGCAGCGGGACACCGACCGGGTCGAGGCCCGAGACCGTGCCCGGCTCGACGGCGGTCGTCACCTCGTCCTGCCGCTGCACGGTGAGACCCAGCGCGGTGAGGTCCGCGGCGACGTCGTCAGCAGGGCGCCCGACGTGGTCGTTGGCGGCGAGGACCACCGAGCCGGCCGCCGCGGCGCCCTCGCCGGTGCCGGCGCCGGTCTCCGCGGCCTGCGCGGGAGGCTGCCCGCCGCCGGAGCCACCCGGCCAGAGGAGGACCGCGAGCAGGCCCGCGAGCAGCACCGCCAGCACCGGCACCAGCACCGCCGGGCGCCGGCGCGGCGACCGCGAGGCACCGGACACCTCCGCGGTCTCCCCGGGTGGCAGGTCGTCCGGGGACACCGGCTCCGGGGAGGGCACCGTGACCGCGGCCGTCTCGACCAGCGCGGCCGACGGGGCCGCGGCGACCGCCCGGGAGGGCGACGGCGCCCCGGGGCGCGGCCGGGCGGTCTGCTCGATCGTCTCCTCGACGGCGGTCAGGAACGCGTCCGCGTCGGGCAACCGCTCACCGGGGTCCTTGACCAGGGCGGCGTCGATGAGGGAGCGGACGCCGGGCGGGACGTCCTCGGGCAGTGGCTCGGGAGCCTCGCGCACCTGCTTGAGCGCCACGGTGACCGGGTTGGTGCCGTCGAACGGCGCGTGCCCGGTGAGCGACTCGTAGCCGACCAGGCCGAGGGCGTAGACGTCGCTGGCCGGGCTGACCCGGTCGCCGGCGGCCTGCTCCGGCGACATGTAGCGGGCGGTGCCGATCACCTGCCCGGTGCCGGTCAGCGGCACGCTCTCCGCCGACCACGCGATGCCGAAGTCGGTGAGCTTCACCCGGCCGTCGGGCCGGACCAGGATGTTGGCCGGCTTGACGTCGCGGTGCACCAGGCCCGCGCGGTGGGCCTCGGCCAGACCCGCCGCCGTCTGCTGCAGCACCGAGAGCGCGGCCTCGGGTTCCAGCGGCCCGTCGGTCGAGAGCCGGTCCGACAGCGGCGCGCCGTCGACGAGCTCCATGACCAGGTAGGCCAGGTGCTCGCCGGTCGCCTCGTCGTCGGACTCGCCGTAGTCGAGGACGGCGGCGATGTTCGGGTGGCTCAGCGCCGCGGCGTGCCGGGCCTCGCAGCGGAACCGCTCGAGGAACACCGGGTCGTCGGCGTACTCGCTGCGCAGGACCTTGACCGCGACCGGCCGGAGGAGCAGCCGGTCGCGCCCCCGCCACACCTGGCCCATGCCGCCGCGGGCGATCAGCTCCTGGAGCTCGTAGCGGTCCCCCAGCGTCTGCCGGCCCGTCTCCAGCGAGGTCACGTCCCTGGCTCCGTCCCGTACTGCCCCCGAGGGGCTGTGTCCCCCAGGGCTCCGTCCCCCGATCCACGCGGCCCCCGTCCGGGGGCTCGTGCGGCGTGCCGGTGGTCTGACGCGCCGCTCCCCTGTGGTTCCCACCGGGCACCGTCCTCAACCCCCAGGTGGGACAGCCCTCGCCGTCCGGCAGCCGGTCGGCGAGGATCCCCGGGAAGCCGCGGCACCGGCGCCGCGGAGGCACCCGGAGGTCGCCCGTGGACTCGGCTCTCGCCACCGTCGCCCTGCCCGCGGCCCTGGCCGTGGTCATGCTCGGCCTGGGCCTGTCGCTGACCGTCGACGACTTCGTCCGCGTCACCCGCCGGCCGCGGGCCGCGGTGGTCGCGCTGGCGCTGCAGCTGCTCGTGCTCCCGGCCCTGTGCTTCGGCCTGGTGGTGCTCGCGGGGCTCGAGCCGGTGCTGGCGGTGGGCATGGTGCTGCTGGCCGCCTCCCCCGGCGGGACGACGGCGAACCTGTTCAGCCACCTGTTCCGCGGCGACGTCGCCCTCAACGTGTCGCTGACCGCGGTGAACTCGCTCCTCGCGGTGGTCACCCTGCCCCTGGTCACCAACCTGGCGGTCGCGGTGTTCGACCCGCCCGGCGCCGGGGAGATCGGCCTGCAGTTCGGCAAGACGGTGCAGGTCTTCGCGATCGTGCTGGTGCCGGTGGCGCTCGGCATGCTGGTGCGGCGCTGGTCGCCGGCCTTCGCCGACCGGATGGACAAGCCGGTGCGCGTCCTCTCGGCGGTCGTGCTCGCCCTGGTCATCGTCGGCACCGTCGTCGCCGAGCGGGAGAACGTGGCCGGCTACCTGCGCGAGGTCGGGCTGGTCGCGCTGGCCTTCTGCCTGCTGAGCCTGCTGATCGGGTTCGCCGTCCCCCGGGCGGTCGGCGTCGGGCACCGGCAGGCGGTGGCGTGCGCGTTCGAGATCGGGGTGCACAACAGCACGCTGGCCATCGCCGTCGCGATCAGCGTGCTCGGCAGCGTGGAGCTCGCGGTCCCGGCCGCCGTCTACGGCGTGCTGATGTTCCCGGTGGCGGCCCTCGTCGGGTGGGCCATCACCCGCTCGGCCCGCTCGTCGGAGCGCGTCCCCGCCTGACCGGACCACCGGCGCGCCAGCGCCGGGACGACCTCCGCGCCGGCGGTGCCGGCAGCGGCCCACCCGAGGACGACCAGCCAGGCCAGCGGGTCCAGCGGCGTGCAGCCGAAGAACCGGCTGACCCCCGGGGTCTGCACGACCAGGGCCAGCACCGCCAGCGACCCGGCCGCGGTGGCCAGCACCAGCGGGCTGCGGCGGCCGGCCCAGGCGGTCTGGCCCAGCTGGGTGGCGATCAGCGCGGCGAGGCCCATGGTGCTCGCGCGCCGGCGCAGCAGCGGCGGCCAGCCGGTGGCCCACGCACCCACCGCGCCCGCCGCGGTGGCCGCGCCGCGGACGGCGACCTGGTGCCGCACCGCCTCGGTGAAGCCGCGGTAGGGCCCGGCGAGCAGCACCGGCGCCAGCGGGTGGCCGGCCAGCGGCCCGTCGTCCGCGTCCGGGGCGGCCGCCCGCGGCTGGGCGACCGCGACGGCCAGTGCCGGGAACATGTCGGTGAGCAGGTTGACCAGCAGCAGCTGGCGGGTGCCGATCGGCGCGCGCCCGCCCAGCGCGGTGCCGAGCACGGTGAAGGTGACCTCGCCGGCGTTGCCCCCGACGAGGATGGCGACGGCGTCGCGGACGCGGGACCACAGCGCCCGCCCCTCGGCGACCGCGTCGACCAGCCGGGTCAGGTCCAGGTCGGTGATCACCAGGTCGGCGGCGCTGCGCGCGGCGGGCGACTCGGCGCCGGCCACGCCGACCCCGACGTCGGCCAGGCGGATCGCGGCGGCGTCGTTGACCCCGTCGCCGGTCATCGCCAGCGTGGCCCCGGCGCGGCGCAGCGCGGCCACCAGCGTCACCTTGTGCTCGGGGGTGAGCCGGGCGAACACCGCCGACTCCCGCACCAGGCGGGCCCGCTCCCCCTCCGAGGCCCGGGCCAGCTGCGCGCCGGTGACCACCCGGTCGGCGTCGGGCACGCCCGCCTGCGCCGCGATCGCGGCCGCGGTCTCGGGGTGGTCGCCGGTGGCCACCAGCACCCGGATGCCCGCCGCGCCCAGCTGCTCGACCGCCGCCGCCGACGAGTCGCGCACCGTGTCGGCCAGCCCCACCAGGCCGCGCAGGGTGAGCCCGGCCGCCGCCGCCTCGAGGTCCTCCGGCTGCCCCTCGACCGCCCGGTCGGCGACGGCGAGCACCCGCAGCCCGTCGCAGGCCAGCTCCTGCACCCGGTCGGCGGCGTCCCCGGCGTCGGTGCACAGCCGGAGCACGACCTCGGGCGCACCCTTGACCACCAGCCGGCCCGAGCGCAGCGCCGCGGAGAAGCCGCGCCCGGTGGCGAAGGGCACCGAGGCCTCCGGCTCCCCGTCGCACGCCACGCCGCGGTCGTCGGCGGCGGCCACGACGGCGCGGTCGGTCTCGTGCGCGTCGGTGTCGCCGGTGCCCACCCCGGCCGCGGCGAGGCGGAGCAGGCCGTCCTCGCCGTCCTCGCCGTCCCCGCCGTCGGCCAGCGGCAGCAGCCGCACCACCTGCAGCCGGTTCTCGGTGAGGGTGCCGGTCTTGTCGAAGCAGACGGTGTCCACCCGCCCGAGCGCCTCGAGGACGCGGGCGCTGCGGACCACGGCGCCGCGCCGGGACAGCCGCCGGGCCGCGGCCTGCTGCGCCACCGTGGCGACCAGCGGGAGGCCCTCCGGGACCGCGGCGACCGCGACGGCGACCCCCGCGCTGACCGCCTCGCGCAGCGGCCGCCGCCACAGCACGCCGAGCGCGGTCACCGCGCCGCCCCCGGCCAGGGTCAGCGGGAGCACCGACCGGGTGAGCTCGGCCAGGCGGGCCTGCACGCCCGCCGGCGGCGCCGTCCCCCCGGCCGCCCGCGCGGCCCGCCCGGCCTGGGTGGCCGGCCCGACGGCGACGACGACGGCGCGGCCGCTGCCGGCGACCACGGTCGTCCCGTCGAAGAGCATGCAGCGCCGGTCGGCCACCTCGGCGCCCGGCGTCGCGGCCACGGCCTTGGCCACCGCCAGCGACTCCCCGGTCAGGCTGGACTCGTCGACCTCGAGGTCCTCGGCGGCGAGCAGCCGCGCGTCGGCGGTGACGACGTCGCCGGAGCCCACGAGGAGCACGTCCCCGACCCGCAGCGCGCCCGCGGGCACCTCCTCGGACCCGCCGTCGGTCTCCCGCCGCACGCAGGCGTCCTGCTCCAGCAGCAGCGACTCCAGGGCCGTCTCCGCGCGCATCCGCTGGGCGGCCCCGAGCAGGGCGTTGCCGACGGTGACCCCGCCGACCAGGAACGCGTCCGCGGTCTCGCCGAGCACGGCCGTGGCCCCGGCGCCGGCGCCGAGGACGGGGGTGAGCGGGTCGGCGAGCTCGGCGGCGACCGTGCGCCCGAACCGGACCGGCACCCGGACCACCGCCACGCCGGTCCCCCGCCGCCACGCCCGCGCCAGCGGCCCGGGTGGCGCGTCGTCGGCCCGGGGCAGCTCGGCGAGCCGGCGCAGGACGTCGTCGGGGTCGAGGGCGTGCCACGGCGTGTGCACCGACGGCGCGGGCGGCGGGCGGCGCGCGGCCCGGACCCCCGTCACCGTGCCGTCGAGCATGGTCCAGACGGTCGCGGTCTTGCCCGGCGTCGTCGCCCGCTTCTGCCCGCCGCGGGCCGAGCCGACGGCGGCCAGCAGGCTGCCCAGGACGTTGCCGGTCACCGCGCTCTGCACCGCTCGCCGGGCCACCGCCCGCGCGTCGGTCACCGCCCGCACCACCCGGCAGGCGTCGGCCAGGCCGGACCCGGTGACCAGGTCCGCGCCCCAGGCGGGCGACCGGCCCGGCCGGACGGGGGCCACGGCGACGTCGGCGGCGAGCAGGGCGGCGGTGTCGGCCGCGGCGACGAGCAGCACGCCGGGCCCGTCGGCCTGCAGGCGGCGGACCACGTGCAGCAGCGACTCGTCCGCCGGGGCCACCTCGTCGGCGAGCCCGGCGACCTCGCGCGCACCAGCGTGGGGCGTGAGCACCAGGCGGCACCCGGTCGCGGCCGCGGTGGTCAGCAGCGCCTCGGCGTGCGGGTCGAGCTCGGGGGCGACCAGCACGGAGCCGACCCGGCGGCGCCCGTCGTAGAGGGTCCGCAGCGACGCGCCGGGGGCGTCCGGGGCCTCCCGCGGGTCACCGAGCCGGGTCCCGCGCCGGCCCGCCCCGTCCCCGCCGGTGGCGAGCAGCCGGGCGGCGGCGGTCCAGACGGCGGCGTCGTCCCACCCCTCCGCCTCGGCGGTCGCCTCGAGGACGACCGGCGGGCCGGTGCACAGCGTGCCGCCGTCGACGACCACGACGCCGACGCGGTCGAGGCGGCGGTAGGCCATGCCGTCCAGCGGCAGGACGCCGGCGCGGCACATCAGCAGGTCCAGCGTGGCGGCGAAGCACTCCCGGCCCTGCAGCGCGGCCTTCGGCGAGAGCGCCTTGACCAGGTCGGCCGACCGGCCCGGCCGGCCGGTGAGGGCCAGCACGGTGAGCACGGCGGCGGTCGTCGTCGGCCCGAGCCGGGACTGGTAGCGGCCCACGAGGCCCGGGGCCAGCGGCACCGGCCGCTTCCCGGCGTCGGCGGGGCCGGGGTCGGGGTCGGCCGCGTCCGGCTCGGGGCGGCACAGCTCGTCCTCGCGCCGTTGCCACACCTGGCGCCGGGCGCGCACCTCCAGCACCTGCTGGGCGGAGGCGACGGCGTTGATCGCGGGCACCGTGGGGCTCTGGGTGGCCGAGTGCAGCACCGCCGAGAGCCCCTCGAGGACCAGCCGGGCGCCGAACCGGCCGACCCGCCGGACGAGGAGGTCGGTGAACCAGTCCTGCGAGTCGAGCAGCGTGACCGCCAGCGTGGCGTGCCGGCTGAGGGCGGGGACGGGCAGCACCCGGCCCGTGAGCGCGGCGGCGACGCCCAGCGCGTCCACCGCCGCCGCGGCCGCCGCGGCCAGCAGCGGCTCGAGGTCGGCGGGGTGGTCGGCCGGCTCGTGGAGGACCCCGCTCCGGCGCCCGGCGGTCTGCACCGCCCGGACGCTCTCGACGACGTCCTCCACGTCGACCCGCCGCTCGTCGACGGCGACCAGCACCCGGCCCAGGACGTCGTTGACCGTCGCCCACTGCACGCCCTCGAGGCGCTCGAGCTGCCGGCGCATCGCGCGGCGGGCGTCGGGCGGGGCGTCCGGGGGCGGGGCGGGGACCTCGACCTGCACCAGCCCCCGGTCGGCCCAGACGCGCGGCGTGTGCCGCCCGCCCACCGGCTCGAACATGCCCGAGGCGACCTCGGCCAGTTCGCGCAGCCGGCCGGTGGGCAGCGGGTCGGCACCGGTCACCAGCGTGCCGACCGCCCGCACGCCGGAGGCGGCCGCCGAGGCGAGGTCGACCGGCCGGCCGGCCACCCGGGAGGTCAGCCCGGCGGCGGTCTTGACCGCGGCCCGCGACGAGCCGACGAGCAGCCCGGTGGTGAGCAGGGCCGGGGCGGCGGCCACCTGCGCGCCGGCGACCGCGAGGCGGGCCGTCGCGCGCAGGGCGCGCCGGGCCGTGGCGGCCCGGCGGAGGACGCTCACCCCGCCGTCCCCGTCCGGGTTCCCCGCCGTCCGGCCACTGTTCGCCTCCCCGTGCCCCAGGTCACAGCATCCACCGGACCGGGTCCGTCCGCATCCCCCTCGACGGATCGGGTTCAGGACCACACGCCGGGCAGGACCCGCCAGATGCGCTCGATGTCGGCCACGCCCGGCTCGTCGCCGTTGCAACTGGCCGCCACCGCCGTGTGCCGGTCGGCCGAGACCCGCATGATGCTGAGGGAGCCGGCCCAGTCGCCAGCGTGCTCGAGCGCGCCGCCCCGGGCGAGCCCGATGCCCGCGCCGTAGTCGACGGTGCCGTTGACCGGCGCCGGGTCGGCCAGCCGGGCGGCGAGCAGCGCCTCGCCCCCGAGCCGGGGCGCGCGGTACTCGTCGGCCCAGCGCACCAGCTCTGACGGCGTCGTCACGACCGACCCGGGGCCGAGGGCCTCGAACCGCGAGCCGGCGACCCGCCACGGTGCCGTGGCCGAGTCCCTGAGGTGGCCGCGCGCGGAGGAGTCGTCGGGCGAGTCGGGATCGGCGACCGTGGGATCGAGCTCCATGGCGAGGCCGAGGGGCTCGAAGACCCGGATGCGGAGGAAGTCCCCGAGCGGCTGCCCGGTCGCCGCCCGCACGACCTCGGCCAGCAGCACGTAGTTCGAGTTCGAGTAGGCGAAGCCCTCCGCCTCCGGCAGCTCCGGATGAGCGGCGATCGCCTGCACCGCCTGCTCCTGCGTGGTCACGTCGGTGGCCGCGGACCCGGCGGCCTCGAGGTCGGCGACGTGGTCGGGGATGCCGCTGGTGTGGTGCACGAGCTGGTCGAGCGTCACCTCCTGCGCCCAGGCGGGCAGGCCCGGCAGCCACCGGGACACCGGGTCGCCGAGGGTCAGGACGCCGTCCTGCGCGAGCAGGAGCACGGCCGTGGCGGTGAACTGCTTGCTCACCGACGCGACGTCGAACCTGGTCTCGGGGGTGAGCGGGCGCCCCGTGCGCACGTCGGCGACGCCCCGGGCGGCCGCCCACACCACCTCTCCGTCGACGCCGACCGCCAGGGAGCACCCGGGCTCGTCGTCGGCCAGCACCTCGTCGACGAGCGCCTCGCTGCGGGCGATCCGCTGCTCCAGGCCGGACGCCACCGTCGCCGCGGCCTCCTCCCCGGAGGTCCCGGTGGACGAGGTGCACGCCCCGAGGACCGCGACCGCGGCCGCCAGGGCGGCGGCTCGGCGGAGCGCGGGACGACGGTGGGCCCCCGCACCGGCCGCGGGGAGGTCATCCGGCGTCGGCCCAGGACCGGACGACGGCGACGTCGAGGGGGAAGTCGACCGGGAAGTCGCCGAACAGCAGCCGCCCGGCCGTGCCCGCCGCCGCCCGCACCTGCTCGGTGACCGCGTCGGCCAGGTGCGCCGGGGTGTGGACGACGACCTCGTCGTGGAGGAAGAACACCAGGTGCGGGCGCCGGTCGAGCCGGCCCTCGCCCAGCGACCACAGCCGGTTGCGCAGGTCGGCGAGCCAGCACAGCGCCCACTCCGCGCCGGTGCCCTGGACGACGAAGTTGCGGGTGAACCGGCCCCACGAGCGGCGGGCGCGGTCGGTGTCGCGGCCGCCGGGCTCGGGTGCCTCGCCGAGGTCGGCGTCCCGCTGCGCCCACGCGCCGCCGGGGGCCGGGGAGCCGCGGCCGAGCAGGGTGTGCACCACCGCGCCCCGCTCGCCGGCCCGCGCGGCGTCCTCGACCAGGCCGATGGCCCGCGGGTAGCGGCGGGCCAGGCGCGGCATCACCCGCCCGCTCTCGCCTCGGGTGCCGCCGTAGAGCGCGCCCAGCACGCCGACCTTCGCCTCCGCCCGCGTGCCCACCACCCCGGCGGCGACCATCCCGGCGTAGAGGTCGGCCGCCCGCGCCGCCTCGGCCAGCGCGCCGTCGCGGCTCATGCCGGCGAGCACCCGCGGCTCGAGCTGGGCGACGTCGGCGACGACCAGCCGCCACCCCTCGTCGGCGACCGCCGCCGGCCGCACCTGCACGGGCACCGACAGCGCGCCGCCGCCGGAGGAGGCCCAGCGCCCGGTGACCACGCCGCCGGGGAGGAACACCGGGCGGAACCGGCCCTCGCGCACCCAGGCGTCCAGCCAGCTCCAGCCGTTGGCCGCCAGCAGCCGGGCCAGCCGCCTGTACTCCAGCAGCGGCGGCACCACCGGGTGCTCGAACCGCTCCAGCGTCCACGACCGGGTGTCCTCGACCGGCAGCCCGGCGGTCTGCAGCGCGCGCAGCAGCGCGGCGGGCGAGTCGGGGTTGAGGTCGGGCGCGCGCAGGACCGCGCGCACCTCGCCGGCCAGCCGCTCCAGCACCGGCGGGCGCATCCCGGGCGGTGGCCGGTCGCCGAGCAGCGCGGTGAGCAGCCGGCCGTGTTCGTCGGCGCGCCAGGGCAGCCCGGCCCAGGTCATCTCCGCGGCCGCCAGCGCCCCGGAGGACTCCGCGGCCAGCAGCAGCCCGAGCCGGCCCCGGTGCGCCGACGCGGCGACGGCGGCCTGCTGGCGCCGGTGCTCGGCGACCGGGTCGAGCCGGTCGGCGGGGTCGGCGAGGCAGAACAGCGCCGGGTCGTCCGCGGTCACCGGTTCCAGCGCCGCCCAGCCCGGGTCCTCCGCCGGGCCGGGAGCGGCGAAGGGCGACCCGCGCAGGACGGCGGCACACAGCCGCAGGTCGGTGCACCGCTCCACCCGCACGCCGGCGTCGAGCAGCGCCGGGTACCAGCGGGTGGTGTCGTCCCACACCCAGCGCACCGGGGCCGCCCGCTCCCGCGCGGCGACCCAGCCCGGCAGCTCGCCGGCGGACAGGACGGTGACCGCGCCGGGCGTGCCGTCCTCGGCGCACGCGGTGGCCGTCACCGCCGCGCCGTCGCGGCGCAGCAGCACCCGGTCCACCCGCGCAGTCTCGCCGACCGGTGCGACAGCGCCCGGGACACCGGGCGCGCAGACTGGCGGCGTGCCCGTCTCCGCCGTCACCCGCCGGGGCGTGGTGCGCCTGCTGAACACCTCCGGCGGGCGGGTGCTGGTCCTGGCCGGGGAGGTCGACGCGGCGGCGGTGGAGGCGTTCTGGCGCTGCTATGGCCGCGAGCCGGTGCGGGTCGACGTCGTCGACGCCCGCTCGGTCACCGCGCTGTCGCCCTCGGGCCGGGAGCTGCTGGCCGGCACGCTCGAGTGTGCCGAGCGGTCCGGCCGGCCCGTGGCGCTGCGCTCCTCCCCCGCCGTGCCGGGACCCCGCTGACGGACCCGTCGACGTCGCGGACCGGAGCGGCCACGATCGGCGGCACCCCCGCCGCGAGGAGGTCCCGGTGACCGCACCGCTGCAGCTGCGCCCCGGCCTGACCGTGTCGTCGGTGCGCGGGCCGGTCGGCGAGCGCGCCCGCCCGCCGGCTCCCGAGCACCGGGTGCTGGTCAACGTCGGCCGCCCCTACCGGCTGCTGGAGACCCTCGCCGGGACCGAGCACCGCACGCCCGGCCTGCCCGGCGACGTCGCGGTGGTCCCCGCGGGCGCGCCGTTCGCCGTCCGCAGCCGGGACGGGACGCCGCAGCAGGTCGCCGCGCTCGTCGTCGCGGTGACGCCGGAGCTGCTGGGCGAGGTGCTCGCCGAGGGCGGGGTGCGGCGGGCCGCCGAGCTGCTGCCGGTGGTCGGCGCCCGGTCGCCGGCCGTCGCCGCCCTCGCGGGACTGCTGTCGGCCGGCCTCGACGACCGCACCGACGTCGGCCGGCTGGCCCTGGGGACGTTGGCGCAGGCGCTGGTCGCGGCGCTGGCCCGCGACCACACCACCGCGCCCCCGGCCGCCCCGCGCCCCGGCGGGCTGTCGCCGGCCCAGCTCGACCGCGTGCTGCGGCACGTCGAGGAGCACCTGGCCGGGCCGATCGGCGTCGCCGACCTCGCCGCCCGCGCGCAGGTGAGCGAGTTCCACTTCAGCCGGCAGTTCCGCGCGGCCACCGGCACCAGCCCGCACCGGTACGTGGTGCGGCGCCGCGTCGAGCGCGCCCGCGAGCTGCTCACCCGCTCCGACCTCCCGCTCGCCCAGGTCGCCGTCCGCTGCGGGTTCGCCGACCAGAGCCACCTCACCCGGCACACCCGCCGGGAGCTCGGCGCCGCCCCCGGTGCGCTGCGGGCCGCGGCCCGCGGCCGCTGAGCAGGAACCGACGACCGGACGGCAGGGACGTCCACGCGCACGGCCGGCGCGCCCGGCCAGGCTCGCTGCACCGACACCCGAGAGGACGGAGACCCGCCGTGCAGACCACGACCACCGACCCGCAGGCCGACACCGACGTCGTGGCGGAGGTGTACGCCGCGTTCGCGCGCCGCGACCTCGCCCGCATCGCCGCGCTGTTCGCCGCCGACGGCGTCATCACCCAGTCACCCGCGCTGCCCTGGGGCGGCACGCACACCGGTCCCGAGGGACTGGCGACCTTCCTCGGCACGCTCACCGCGCACCTGGACTCCACCCCGGTGACCGAGCGGCTGTTCGCCGACGGCGCGGGCCGGGTGGTGCAGGTCGGCCGCACCCGCGGCACGGTGCGGGCGACCGGCGCCGCCTTCGACGTCCCCGAGGTGCACCTGTGGACCGTCGCCGACGGGCGGGTGCGGCGGTTCGAGGCCTACGTCGACACCCCGGCCATGCTCGCGGCGCTCGAGCGGCCGGCGTCCTGACCGGCGGGTGCCGGGCACGTCCCCCGCGGGGACGTGCCCGGCTCAGGACCGGTGGCGGGCGGCGTGCGCCGCGCGCTCCGGTACCGGGGCCAGGCGCCAGCCGGCCGCCCCGGTGAGCACGATCGCGACGGCGAAGGCGACGTAGAGCCAGGCGGCCGGGCGGTCCCAGGCCACGTGCTCCCGGTGCAGCAGCACCACGAGCAGCTCGAGGGCGCCGAAGAGGGTGTAGGCGATCGTCGCGGTGCGCAGCCGCTCCAGGTCGCCGGCCAGCGCGGCCAGCGCCGTGGCGATGCCGAACGCGATCAGCCAGGCACCCACCACCCGCGCGGTGAGCGGGGTCAGCGTCCAGGGCCACAGCGTCTCCGAGGTCGTCGGCGACACCGAGATCGCGGCGCCGACGGCCAGGAGCACCACCGACTCGACGGCCAGCGCCGCCCGCAGCACCACCGGGACCGGGAACCGCCGGGGCGGGTCGGTGCCCGGCGCCCGCTCCTGGAAGGCCAGGACGACGAGGATGCCCACCGGGATGAGCACGTAGACGGCGGTCCAGAACCAGGCCGCGCCGCGCGCCAGGGCCGGGGCGTCGGCGAACTCGGCCGCGAAGTGCATGCGGTCGGCGTGCACCAGCGTGGCGACCAGCGTGAGCAGGGTGAACACCAGCACGGTGAGCACCGGCACCCGCGTGTGCGCCCAGACCGGGTCGCGCAGCGACAGGACGACGAGGGTGAAGCCGGCGGCGTAGCCCGCGCCGAGGAAGGCGGCGGTCGCCGGCGGCTGGATGGTCCACGCGAAGCTCTCGGCGGTGCGGCTCGACAGGACGAACAGCGCGCCGAAGCCGAGCGCGGTGAGCACGCTGAAGACGAGCAGCAACCCGCGCATGGCCGGCAGGAGCTCGCGACGACGGTCGGCCGCGGGGCGCACGGCCGTGGTGGCAGGGTCCACCGGGGACCTCCGTACTCGGTTGCCTCCCCGTGCGCGGCCCATTGCAGCACCGCGGCGGGGCCCTGTCACCGGAGTTGCGCCCGCCTCGCGGACGTGGCCGACGACACGGCCGGCCGGGGCGGCGACCGTAGGCTGGACCGGACCCGACCGAGGAGGCACCCGGGGATGGCGGCCGACGACGGCGCGAGCGCGCCCCAGTCCCAGACGCTCGACCGCGGGCTGCGCATCCTCGAGCACCTGGCGACCGCGGGCTCGCCCCGGCCGGTCGCCGAGGTCGCCGCGGCCGTCGGGCTGCACCGTTCCATCGCCTACCGCCTGCTGCGCACGCTGGAGGACCACCAGCTCGTCGAGCGCGACGCCGCGGGCCACTACCGCCTCGGCCTCGGCATGGCCGCACTCGCCCGCGGGGTGCGCGCCGACCTGCAGACCGCGGCGCTCCCCCGGCTCGACGCGCTGGCCGCCGAACTGGGCATGACGGCGTTCCTCGTCGTCCGCGCCGGCGACGAGGCGGTGACCGTGGTCAGCGTGGAGCCGCACGACACCGCCGCCCACGTGGCCTACCGGCCCGGCACCCGGCACCCCGTCGGCCGCGGCGCCCCCGGGCTGGCGCTGCTCGTGCCGCAGCCGCCCGCGCCGGACGACCGCGCCGCGCTCGTCGAGGCGCGGCGCGTGGGCTGGGCCGCCTCGCACGGCGAGGTCGTCCCGGGCCTCCGGTCGGTCGCGGCACCGGTCCTCGGCCCCGACGGCGGGGCGCGCGCCGCGATCGCCGTCGTCTACGTCGACGACGGCGCCGACGTCGACCGGGTGGGCCGCCGCGTGGCCGCCGCCGCCGCCGAGGTCGCTGCCGCGCTGCGCTGAGCCTCTGCCCTGTGCCGAGCCGCCGCCCGTCCTTGTGCCGGCGACCGCGGCGATCTACGGTCGGACCACAACGTGAACGGTTCGTCCGTTTATCGAACAGCCGGGAGATCCCATGGCCGCCAAGCCCTTCGCCTCCTCCGCGGACCTCGGCGTCAAGGAGCAGACCCTCGAGGTGCTCGCCGACGGCGTCTACGCGCTCACCGCCGAGGGCGACCCGAACGTCGGGGCGATCGAGGGCGAGGACTTCCTCGTCTGCTTCGAGGCCCTGGCCACCCCGGTCGCCGCCCGCCGCTGGCTGGCCAGGCTCCGCGAGCACACCGACAAGCCGGTCCGCTACCTGGTGCTCAGCCACTACCACGCCGTCCGGGTGCTGGGCGCCAGCGCGTTCGACGCGCAGGTGGTCGTCAGCTCCGAGCAGACCAGGCACCTGATCGCCGAACGCGGGCAGCAGGACTGGGAGAGCGAGTACGGCCGGATGCCGCGGCTGTTCGAGGAGCCCGAGTCCATCCCCGGCCTGACCTGGCCCACGATGACCTTCCGCGACCGGCTGACCATCGAGCTCGGCGGCGACCGCGGCGAGCTGGTGCTCGAGTTCCTCGGCCGCGGCCACACCGAGGGCGACATCGTGGCCTGGCTGCCGAAGCAGGAGGTCCTCTTCGCCGGCGACCTCGTGGAGTCCCAGGCCGCGCTCTACACCGGCGACGCGTTCCACTTCGACTGGGCCGCCGGCACCCTCGACCGGGTCGCGGCCCTCGGGGCGCAGCAGCTGGTCGGCGGGCGCGGGCGGATCGCCCGGGGCCGTGAGGAGGTCGGCGCCGCGATCGAGCAGACCCGCGACTTCCTGCTCACCATGCAGCACACCGTCGGCGACGTGCACCGCGCCGGCGGCACCCTCCAGCAGGCCTTCGAGGCCACCCACGCCGCGTTGGCCCCGGCGTACGGGCGGTGGCCGATCTTCGAGCACTGCCTGCCCTTCGACGTCTCCCGGCTGTGGGACGAGTTCTCGGGCATCGAGCGCCCCGTCATCTGGACCGCCGAGCGCGACCGCGCCGTCTGGGACCAGCTGCAGGGCTGACGGCGATGACCACCCCGCCGGACGTGCCGGTGCTGGTCCTGGGTGCGGGCCCGGTCGGGCAGACCGCCGCCCTGCTGCTGGCCCGGTGGGGCCTGCCGGTCGTCGTCCTCGACGCCCGCGCCGAACGCGACCCGGTCGGCTCCAAGGCGATCTGCCAGCAGCGCGACGTCCTCGACGTGTGGGACTCCGTCGGCGTCGGCGCCGCGGTCGCCCGCCGCGGGGTCACCTGGACCACCGCGCGGACCTTCCACCGCGACGCCGAGCTGTTCGGCTTCACCTTCGCCGACCGCGGCCGCTCGCCGTTCCCGCCGTTCGTCAACGTCTCCCAGTGCGAGACCGAGGCGCTGCTCGACGAGCGGATCGCCGCCTCGCCGCTGGTCGACGTCCGCTGGGGGCACCGGGTCACCGGCATCGAGCAGGACGACGCCGGCGTCACCGTCACCTGTGAGACCCCCGGCGGCGAGGTGCGGCTGGCCGGCTCGCACGCCGTCGCCTGCCCCGGCCCGCGCAGCGACGCGATCCGCTCGATGCTCGGGCTGACCTTCCCCGGCGAGTCCTTCGACGACTCCTTCCTCATCTGCGACATCCGCACCGACCTGCCCGGGTGGCAGACCGAGCGCCGGTTCTACTTCGACCCGGCGTGGAACCCCGGCCGGCAGGTGCTGATCCACCCGTGCCCGGACTCCACCTTCCGCATCGACTGGCAGGTGCCGCCGGACTTCGACCTGGCCGCCGAGGAGACCTCCGGCGGGCTGGACCGGCGCATCCGCCAGGTCGTCGGCGACCGGCCCTACGAGGTCGTGTGGAAGTCGGTCTACCGCTTCCACTCGCGGCTGGTCGACCGGATGCGGGTCGGCCGGGTGCTGGTCGCCGGCGACGCCGCGCACCTGGTCAGCCCGTTCGGCGCCCGCGGGCTGAACTCCGGCGTCCTCGACGCCGAGAACGCCGCCTGGAAGGTCGCCTTCGTCCGCCGCGGCTGGGCGCCCGAGGAGCTGCTGGAGAGCTACCACGCCGAACGGCACGCGGCGGCGCAGGAGAACATCGACGTCACCACCGCGACCATGCGCTTCCTCGTCCCACGCACCGCCGAGGAGGCCCGCCACCGGCTCGACGTCCTCGAGCGGGCCGCCGGTGACCCCGCGGCCCGCGCCCAGGTCGACTCCGGCCGGCTCGCCGAACCGTTCTGGTACGTCGACTCCCCGCTCACCACCCCCGACCCGGCGCGGCCGTTCCCCGGCCGGCCGGCCCGCGGCGACGTCCCGGTGCCGGCCCCCGGCGTCCTCGTCCCCGACTGGCCGGTGACCGTGCCCGGCCGGCCCGACGTCGTCCGGTTGCGGCAGCTGGCCCGCGAGGGCGTCACCGTCCTGCTCGGCGACGACGCGCCGGCCCCCGAGCTGCCCGACCTCGGCGGCCTGCCGGTGGCCGTCCACCGGATGGGCGACCTGGACACCGCCGGTCTGCTCGGCGAGGCTCTGGGCGCCCGGCCCGGGGAGGCCTGGGTGCTGCGCCCGGACGCGCACGTCGCCGCCGTGCTGACCCGCGCCGCCGACGTCGCCCCCGCGGTGGCCCGCGCGCTCGCCCGTCCGCTCCCCGCTACCGTCCCGGCCTGAACAGGGAGGCACCCGATGGCGTTCTACCGGCAGGTGGGCGAGGTCCCGCCCAAGCGGCACACCCAGTTCCGCCGTCCCGACGGCGGCCTCTACTCCGAGGAGCTGGTCGGCGAGGAGGGCTTCTCCTCGGACTCCTCGCTGCTCTACCACCGCGGCGTGCCGTCGGCGATCGTCGACGCCCGCCCCTGGGAGCTGCCCGACCAGACGCTCACGCCGAACGCGCCGCTGGTGCCGCGGCACCTGAGGCTGCACGACCTGTTCCCCGGCGAGGAGCACAAGGCCACCGACCCGGTCACCGGGCGGCGGCTGGTGCTGGGCAACGCCGACGTCCGCATCTCCTACGCCGTCTCGTCGCTGACCAGCCCGTACTACCGCAACGCCACCGGCGACGAGTGCGTCTACGTCGAGCGCGGCGCCGCCACCGTCGAGACGACCTTCGGCGCGCTGGAGGTCGGCCAGGGCGACTACGTGGTCATCCCGCGCACCACCACCCACCGCTGGATCCCCACCGGCAGCGAGCCGCTGCGCACCTACGCGATCGAGGCCAACAGCCACATCGCCCCGCCCAGGCGCTACCTGTCGCGGTACGGGCAGTTCCTCGAGCACGCCCCGTACTGCGAGCGCGACCTGCGCGGCCCGGCCGAGCCACTGCTCGCCGAGGGCACCGACGTCGAGGTCCACGTCAAGCACCGCGGTCCCGGCCCCGGCGGGCTGGCCGGCACGGTCCACGTCGTCCCGGAGCACCCCTTCGACGTCGTGGGCTGGGACGGGCACCTCTACCCCTACGCCTTCAACATCGCCGACTTCGAGCCGATCACCGGCCGCGTGCACCAGCCGCCGCCGGTGCACCAGGTGTTCGAGGGCGGCAACTTCGTCATCTGCAACTTCGTGCCGCGGAAGGTCGACTACCACCCGCTCGCGGTGCCGGTGCCCTACTACCACTCCAACGTCGACTCCGACGAGATCATGTTCTACGTCGACGGCGACTACGAGGCCCGCAAGGGCTCGGGCATCGGCAAGGGGTCGATCTCGGTGCACCCCGGCGGGCACAGCCACGGCCCGCAGCCGGGCGCCGTCGAGCGGTCGCTGGGCGTGGAGTACTTCGACGAGACCGCCGTCATGGTCGACACCTTCCGCCCGCTCGACCTCGGCGAGGCCGGCCTGGCCGCCGATGACGGGAAGTACGCCTGGACCTGGTCGGGCCGGGGTCCCTCGGCATGACGGCGCTGTTCGCCGGGCTGTTCGACGACGCCGCGCTGTTCCCGCCCGGCGACGCCCCGATGGCCGACGCCGTCCCCGCCCACCGGGAGCTGCGGGCGCGGCTGGGCGACCTGGTCGGGCCCTTCGTCGTCCCCGCCGCCCGGCTCGGCGAGCTGGCCGCGCACCTCGACGACGGCGAGGGGTTCGGCGTGTCCCTCATCGCCGCGGCCGGCGACCTGCCCGCGGCCGCGGCCCGGGCCGGCGCCGACCCGCGGCTGGGGGCGGCGGCCGTCGAGGTGCCCGTCGTGGCCGACGCCGGGGCCGCGGCCGAGGCGGTGCGGGTGCTCGACGGCGTCCTGCCGCCCGGGGTGCCCGCCGCGGTCGAGGTGCCGCGCACCGGTGCCCGCGACGCCGTGCTCGACGTGCTCGCCGGCACCCGGTACCGGGCCAAGCTGCGCACCGGCGGACTGCGGGCCGACCTGTTCCCCTCCGCGGCCGAGCTGGCCGGGACGCTGGCCGCCTGCGTCGCCCGGGGCATCGCGGTCAAGTGCACCGCCGGCCTGCACTGCGCCGTGGCGCACACCGACCCGGCCACCGGCTTCGCCCACCACGGCTTCCTGAACGTGCTGCTCGCCGCGGACGCGCTGGCCTCCGGCGCGCCGCCCGAGGCGGCCGCGGCGGAGCTGGCCCGCACCGACGCCGCCGACGTGGCCGCGGCCGTGCGGGCCTGGCCGGCCGACCGCGCCGCCCGCGCCCGCGCCGTGTTCACCTCCTCCGGCACGTGCAGCGTGCTGGAGCCGGTCGACGACCTCGTGCGCCTGGGCCTGCTCCCGACCCTCGACAGGACCCCTGCATGAGCTGGCTCGACCTCCCTGCCGGCACCGGCTTCGGCGTCGACAACCTCCCCTACGGCGTCTTCTCCACCCCCGGCACCGCGCCGCGCACCGGCGTCGCGATCGGCGACTCCGTGCTCGACCTCGCCGCCGTCACCGGCGACGACGGGCACGGCACCGGCTCGCTCAACGCCTTCATGGCGCGCGGACCGCGGGCCTGGGCCGACCTGCGGGCGCAGCTCACTGAGTGGGTCACCGACGAGCGCCACCGCGACCGGGTGCGGCCGCACCTGGTGCCGCGGTCGGCGGTGACCCTGCACCTGCCGGTCGAGGTCGCCGACTACGTCGACTTCTACAGCTCGAGGCACCACGCGGAGAACCTCGGCCGGATGTTCCGCCCCGACTCCCCGCCGCTGACCCCGAACTGGCAGCACCTGCCGATCGGCTACCACGGCCGCTCCGGCACGGTGGCGGTCTCGGGGACGCCCGTGGTGCGGCCGAGCGGGCAGCGCAAGGCGCCTGCCGACGACGCCCCCACCTTCGGCCCGTCCCAGCGGCTCGACATCGAGGCCGAGGTCGGCTTCGTCGTCGGCGTCGGGTCCGACCTGGGCACCCCGGTGCCGCTCGCGGACTTCGCCGAGCACGTGTTCGGCGTCTGCCTGGTCAACGACTGGTCCGCCCGCGACGTCCAGGCCTGGGAGTACGTGCCGCTGGGCCCCTTCCTCGGCAAGAGCTTCCTCACCTCGGTCTCCCCCTGGGTCGTGCCGCTGGCCGCGCTCGATGCCGCCCGCGTCACGCCGCCGCCCCGCGACGTCCCGCTGCTGCCCTACCTCGACGACACCGGCGCCGACCCGTGGGGCCTCGACATCGCCATCGAGGTACGCCTCGACGGGGAGCTCGTGTCCTGCCCCCCGTTCGACCTCATGTACTGGACCGCCGCCCAGCAGCTGGCGCACACCACCGTCAATGGCGCGTGCCTGCGCACCGGCGACCTGTTCGCCTCGGGCACCGTCTCCGGCCCGGCGCCGGACCAGCGCGGCTCGTTCATCGAGCTGTCCTGGGGCGGGAAGGAGCCGCTGACCCTCGCCGACGGCTCCACCCGGACCTTCCTCGAGGACGGCGACGTCGTCACCCTCACCGCCACCGCGCCGGGCACCGGCGGCGGCCGGATCTCGCTCGGCGAGGTCACCGGCCGGGTGGAGCCGGCCCCCGCGCCCTGACCCCGGGGGATCGTGGCGTCACCGCCCGGGGCGTCGCCTTGTCCGGCTCCGGTGCCGACCCGAGACTCCGGCCATGAGCATCGACCCCGTGGTGATCGGTTCCGGCCCCCGACGCGTCCTGGCCCTGCACGGCTGGTTCGGCTCCGCGACGGGCTGGGGGCCGTTCGCCGACCTGGTCGACGGCGACCGCTACACGTTCGCCTTCCCCGACTTCCGCGGCTACGGCGCCCGGCGCGGCGAGCCCGGCGAGTACACGATCGCCGAGATGGCCGGCGACGCCGTGGCCGCGGCCGACGAGCTGGGCTGGACCGACTTCGCCGTGCTGGGGCACTCCATGGGCGGCAGCGTGATGGAGCGGGTCGCGCTCGACGCCGGCGACCGGGTGACGGGCCTGGTCGGCGTCAGCCCCGTCCCGGCCTCGGGCGTGCCGTTCGACGAGCAGTCCTGGGCGCTGTTCAGCGGCGCGGCGGAGGAGCCGGGCAACCGCCGGGCGATCATCGACCTCACGACCGGCGGCCGGCTCAGCCGCACCTGGCTCGACCGCATGGTGCAGGCCTCGCTCGACACCTCCGACCCGGTCGCCTTCCGGGCCTACCTCGACGCGTGGTCGGGGACCGACTTCGCCGACGAGGTGCGCGGCCGGCGGGTGCCGGTCCTGGTCGTCGTCGGCGAGCACGACCCGGCGCTCTCGGCCGCGGTGATGGAGCAGACCTTCCTGCAGCACCACCCCGAGGCGACCCTCGAGGTGCTGGCCAACGCCGGCCACTACGCGCCGTTCGAGACGCCGGTGGCGCTGCTGACCTGCGTCGAACGGTTCCTCGACGGCCTGGGCTGAACCAGCCGGCGGGCCGCCCGGTCGACGGCGGCGTGGGTGCGCTCGAGCAGGTCGTCCGCCGCCGCGGTCGAGGGCGCGAGGGCGGTCAGGCCGAACCGGCCGTCGATCGCCAGCCCCGAGAGCATGTGCAGGACCACGCCGGACCGGGTCCGGCGGTCGAAGGTCAGCCCGGCTCGGGTCACCGCGTCGACCACGCGCGCGGGCGGCAGGCCCGTCCAGTCGGGGTCGACCAGGTTGTCGGTCGCCGCGTAGCACCGGACGGTGCCGTCGTCGGCGGTCCAGCGGGCCTCGGCCACGTCGTAGCGGCCGGGGACGAGGTTGCGCAGCACCGCGTACGGGTGGGTGGTGCCGCCCTTGCGGAGGTTGATCTCCAGGGCCTGCAGCCGCCACCCGTCCGGACCGCGGGTGGCGACGAAGTCGACGCCGTACCGCCCGCGCGCACCGCGGCGCGCCAGGGCCCGCCCGGCGGCCAGGCCGTACCGGCCGAGGTCGGCGGCGTAGGCCGGGTCGGCCGGGAAGCGGCACCCGAGGTAGACCTGCCCGCTCGGGCCGCCGAGCAGCTGCTCGTGGGTGGCCAGCACGGTCACCCCGCCGTCGGGCGAGATGTCGCCCGTGACGCTGGGGCTGGCCAGCCCGTCCCCGCTGACCAGCTCCTCGACGACGCCGCCGAGGCGCAGCGCCGCGAGGAACCAGGCCGGCAGCCGGCGGACGCGGTCGCGCAGGCCGCCCCCGGTGCCGGGCAGGCCCTCGCAGCGCAGCACCACGTTGCCGTCGCCGGCGCCGCTGTCGTCGAGCTTCAGCACCACCCCCGCGGCGTCCGGCCGCTGCCGCAGGACCTCCTCGATCGCCCGGTCCACGTCCTCCACCGTGCGCACGTCCTCGCAGCCCACCGGCACCGGTACGCCCGCGCCAGCGAGCAGCCGGCGTCCGGCGCTCTTGAACCCGAGCGGCCAGAGCTCGGGGGCGGTGCCGTTGACCGGCACGCCCAGGTGCAGGGCGACGGCGACCTCGTCGGCGGTCACGTTCCACGGCTCGACGAACGCCGGCCGGTCCCCGATGTGCCGCCGGAGCCCGTCGAGCAGGTCGGGCCGGTCGAGCAGCTTGCGGGCCACCGACCGGTGCGAGGCGTCGGGGACGACCAGGAGCTGCAACCGGCGGCGCGCCGACGCCCGGGCGGCGGGGGGCATCAGGGCGAGGTAGTGGTCCAGCAGCGCCACCGGCGGCGCGGCGCTGCCGACGAAGACCAGCTCGCAGCCGGGGACGCGCGGCAGCACCAGCACGGCGACGAGGTACCGGTGCTCCAGGGCCGGGATGCGGTCGGCGTAGTGCGACAGCAGCGACTCACCGATGCTGAACGAGGGCAGCGCCACCAGCACGTGCGGCCGGGAGGAGCCCGGCGCGTTGAGCGCGCACGCCGCCGCCAGTCGCCGCTGCAGCTCGTCGAACTCCTGCACGGCCACCACGTCCCACGCTGCCGGCCCCCGCGCGGGCGCCATCCTCCCGCGTCGCCGGCACCCGGACCAGGCTCCCCGTCGCGGCCGGCCGGCCCGCCGCCGCCCTTGTCCGGTCCCCGCACCGCCACGAGACTCCGGTCGTGAGCACCGACCCCGTCGTGACCGCCGGCGGGCCGGCGCCCGGGGACACCGTGGCCCTCGTCGACCCGGTGACCTACGAGCAGGGCCCACCCCTGGCGCTGCTGCGCCGGCTGCGCGGGCAGGCACCGGTGGCGTGGGTCGAGGAGCCCGCGCTGCACGGCCAGCCGGCCGGCCCGGGCTTCTGGCTGGTGCTGCGGCACGCCGACGTCGAGCGGGTGCTGCGCGACCCGGCGACCTTCTCCTCGTGGCTGGGCGCCACCCAGGTCCGCGACGCCGCCGACCTCGCGTGGGTGCGCCGGATGATGCTCAACACCGACCCGCCCGACCACTCGCGGCTGCGGCGGCTGCTGTCCCGGTCGTTCACCCCGCGGGCGGTCGCCGCGCTCACCGAGGCGATCGGGGCCGCGGCGGCCGGCCTGGTCGACCGCATGGTCGACGGCGCCGCCGAGGGCCGGTGCGACTTCGCGAAGGACGTCGCCGCCGACCTCCCGCTGCTCACCCTCGCCGACGTGCTCGGGGTGCCCGCCGAGGACCGGTGGCTGATGTTCGACTGGTCCAACCGGGTGATCGGCTGGCAGGACCCCGACTACGCCACCTCGGCCGCCTTCGACGGCACCGGCGGGACGGCGATGGCCCGCGCGGCGCTCGCGCTGCGGCCGGTCCCCGACGCCGACGGGCGGATGCCCGACCCGCGCACCCGCGCCGGCATGCCCGACCTCTACGCCTACGCCGGGCTGCTGGCCGAGGAGAAGCGGCGGGCGCCGGGCGACGACGTCATGTCGATCCTGCTGGCGCAGGTCGACGACGACGGCGGGCAGGTGAGCACCGAGGAGTTCGAGAACCTGTTCTGGCTGTTCGCCGTCGCCGGGAACGAGACGCTGCGCAACGGCCTGCCCGGCGGGCTGATCGCGCTGCTGCAGCACCCCGCGCAGCTGGCCGCGGTGCGCGCGGACCCGTCGCTGCTGCCCGGTGCGGTCGAGGAGATGCTGCGCTGGTGGACGCCGGTCATGGTGTTCCGCCGCACCGCCACCACCGACGTCGACCTCGCCGGCGTCCGGGTGCGGGCCGGCGACAAGGTCGTCGTCTCGTTCACCTCGGCCAACCGCGACCCGGCGGTGTTCGCCGACCCCGACGCCTTCGACGTCCGCCGGAGCCCCAACCCGCACCTGTCCTTCGGCCACGGACCGCACTTCTGCCTCGGCGCGCAGCTGGCGCGGGTGCAGATGCGCGCGCTGTTCGCCGAGCTGCTGCGGCGGACGCGCACCGTGGAGCTCGACGGGCCCCCGGCGCTGCTGCGGTCGAACTTCCAGCGCGGGGTCAAGCGGCTGCCGATCCGCTGGGCAGCCGCCTGACCCCGGAACGCCTCAGCTGCCGGCGGCCGCCGGCGGCCAGGTCTTCGCGACCATCGTGAGGACGTCGTAGGTGGCCACCGGCGCGCCCTCGCCGTTGACGACGACGGCGTCCCAGCGCACCTCGCCGTGGTCGGCGCCGCCGCGCGGGGTGATCTGCTTGGCCGTGAGCGTCACGGTCAGCTCCTCCCCCGGCTTGACCGGCGTGAGGAACCGCAGGTTGTCGACGCCGTAGTTGGCCAGCACCGGGCCCGGGTCGGGGTCGACGAACAGCCCCGCCGCCCAGGACACGATCAGGTAGCCGTGCGCGACCCGGCCGCCGAAGAGCGGGTTGGCGCGGGCGGCCTCCTCGTCCGTGTGCGCGTAGAAGGTGTCGCCGGTGAACTCGGCGAAGTGCTCGATGTCGGCCAGCGTCACCGGGCGCGGGCCGGCGGTCACGGAGTCGCCGATGCGCAGCTCGGCCAGCGACTTGCGGAACGGGTGCACGCCGTCGTCGGTGCGGCGCGCGCCGGTCACCCAGCGGCCGCCGACCGCGGTCAGCACGTCCGGCGAGCCCTGCACGGCGGTGCGCTGCATGTGGTGCAGCACGCCGCGGATGCCGCCGAGCTCCTCGCCGCCGCCGGCGCGGCCCGGACCGCCGTGCACGAGGACCGGCAGCGGGGAGCCGTGGCCGGTGTTCTCCCCGGCGTCGTCGCGGTCGAGGACCAGGATCCGGCCGTGGGCGTGCGCGGCGCCGAGCACGAACTCCCGCGCCACCGCCGGGTCGTGGGTGACCAGGGAGCCGACGAGGCTGCCCTGCCCGCGGGCGGCCAGCTCCACGGCCTGCGTCACCGAGTCGTAGGGCAGCACGGTGCTGACCGGCCCGAACGCCTCGACGTCGTGCGGCTCGGCGGCGGACAGGTCGTCGCAGCGCAGCAGCAGCGGCGGCAGGAACGCGCCGCGGTCGCGGTCGGCGCCGACGACGTCGACGTGCTCGGGGTCGCCGGCCACGAGCTCGGCGACGCCGCGCAGCGCCTTGACCGCGCGCAGCACCTCCTCGCGCTGGTCGAGGCTGGCCAGCGCGCCCATGGTCACGCCCTCGGCGCCCGGCGCGCCGACGACGACCTGCGCCAGCCGCTCGCGGGTGGCCTCCACCACGTCGCCGACCAGCTCCCGCGGCACGAACGCGCGGCGGATCGCGGTGCACTTCTGGCCGGCCTTGACCGTCATCTCGGTGACCAGCTGGTCGACGAACAGGCCGAACTCGGGGGTGTCCGGCGTCGCGTCGGGGCCGAGCACCGAGCAGTTGAGCGAGTCGGCCTCGGCGTTGAACCGCACGGAGTTGGCCACGACCGCGGGATGGCTGCGCAGCTTGCGGGCGGTGGCCGCCGAGCCGGTGAAGAAGACGAGGTCCTGTCCGGCGAGCCCGTCGAGGAGCCCGGCGGGGCTGCCGGCCAGCAGCTGCACCGACCCCTCGGGCAGGAGCCCGGACTCGACGATCGCGCGGACCACGGCCTCGGTCAGGTACGCCGTCTGGCTGGCCGGCTTGACGATGGTCGGGACGCCCGCGAGGAACGCCGGCGCGAGCTTCTCCAGGAAGCCCCACACCGGGAAGTTGAACGCGTTGACCTGCACCGCCACGCCGCGCAGCGGGGTGTACAGGTGTTGGCCGGCGAAGGTGCCCCGCCGGCCCAGGGGCTCGACCGCGCCGTCGAGCACGACGGTGTCGTCGGGCAGCTCGCGGCGCCCCTTGCTCGCGTAGGACAGCAGCGTGCCGAAGCCGCCGTCGACGTCGACGGCGTTGTCGCGGTCGGTGGCGCCGGTGCGGTGGGACAGCGCGGAGAAGGCGTCCTTGTCGGCCATCAGCCGCAGGCCCAGCTGCTTGAGCAGCCCGGCGCGCTGGTGGAAGGTCAGCTCCCGCAGCGCCGGCCCGCCCACGGTGCGGGCGTGGTCGAGCATCGCGGCGACGTCGAGGCCGGTGCTGCTGATCCGGGCGACGGTCTCGCCGGTCACGGCGTCGGGCAGCGGCGTGCCCTCGTCGGGCGCGGCGTACCACCGGCCGGCGGCGTAGCTCTCGAGCAGGGGGGCGGTCATCGCAGGTCTCCCGGGGTCGAGCGGGCCCGCAGGCCCTCGAAGGTGGTGGCGACGAGCGCGTCGGCGAGGGCGTCGGCCGACAGGCTGCCGCCGGGGCGGAACCACTCGGTGAGCGAGTTGACGGTGCCGAACAGCAGCCGGCTGGTGACGGCGGGGTCGACGTCGGGGCGCACGTCGCCCTCCTCCTCGGCCGCGCGCACCAGGTCGGTGACGATGCGGTCGAACTCCCGCCGGCGGGCGAGCGCGGCCTCCTCGACCGGGGAGTTGCCGCGCACCCGCAGCAGCAGGGTGACGAAGGGCAGCTCGGCGGCCAGCACCCGCACCGACCCGCGGACGACGTGCTCGAGCCGGTCGATCGCGCGGCCGGTGACCGCCGCCGGTTCCCGCGTGACGGCGAAGAGGGCGTCCAGCGCCCGGTCGAGCGCCATGCGCAGCAGCTCGACCTTGCTGGGCACGTGGTGGTAGATCGCCGACTTGGTGATGCCGAGCCGGGCGGCGAGCTCCTCCATGCTCGTGGCGTCGTAGCCGCGCTCGTTGAAGACGGCGACGGCGACCTCGAGCAGGCTGTCGAGCGAGTGCCCGGGCCGGCCCCGGCGGACCCGGAGCTCCGTCACGCCCGCTCCCGCCGGTCGGTCAGCCGCTGCAGCTTGCCCATCGACCGGGGCAGGGTCTCCGGGTCGACGACGAGCACCTCGATGGTGGTGCCGACGGTGTCCTTGACGCCCGTGGCGACCTCGCGGGCGGCCTCCTCGCGCCGCTCGGGCGGGCAGTCGGGACGCGCCTCGACCCGGACGACGAGGTGGTCCATCCGGCCGCGGGTCAGCAGCTCGAGGGCGAAGTGCGGGGCCAGCCCCGGCGTGCGCAGCACGACCTCCTCGATCTGGGTCGGGAAGAGGTTCACCCCGCGCAGGATGATCATGTCGTCGGTGCGGCCGGTGACCTTCTCCATCCGCCGCATGCCCGGCCGGGCCGTCCCGGGCAGCAGCCGGGTCAGGTCGCGGGTGCGGTAGCGCACGACCGGCATGGCCTCCTTGGTCAGCGAGGTGAACACCAGCTCGCCGACCTCGCCCTCGGGCAGCACCTCGCCGGTGATCGGGTCGATGACCTCCGGGTAGAAGTGGTCCTCCCAGACGTGCAGCCCGTCCTTGGTCTCCACGCACTCCTGCGCGACGCCGGGGCCCATCACCTCCGACAGGCCGTAGATGTCGACCGCCTGGATGCCGGCGCGCTCCTCCATCTCCAGGCGCATCTGCTCGGTCCAGGGCTCGGCGCCGAAGACGCCGATCTCGAGGCTGGACCGCCGGGGGTCGAGGCCCTGCTTCTCGAACTCGTCGAGCAGCGTGAGCATGTAGCTCGGGGTCACCATGATCACGCGGGGCTCGAAGTCGGTGATCAGCTGGACCTGGCGCGGCGTCATGCCGCCGGAGACCGGGATGACCGTGCAGCCGAGCATCTCGGCGCCGTAGTGCGCGCCGAGCCCGCCGGTGAACAGGCCGTAGCCGTAGGCGTTGTGCAGCCGGTCGCCGGGGCGACCGCCGGCGGCGCGGATGGAGCGGGCCATCACGGTGGCCCAGGTGTCGATGTCGCGCCCGGTGTACCCGACGACGGTCGGGCGGCCGGTCGTGCCGGAGGAGGCGTGGATCCGGCGCACCTGCTCCTGGGGGACGGCGAACATGCCGAACGGGTAGGTGTCCCGCAGGTCGGCCTTGCTCGTCGTCGGGAACCGGGCGAGGTCGGCGAGCTCGCGGCAGTCGTCGGGGTGCACGCCCGCGGCGTCGAAGGCGGTCCGGTGGTGGGGCACGTTGTCGTAGGCGTGCCGCAGCGACCACCGCAGCCGCTCGAGCTGCAGCGCGCGCAGCTCGTCGACCGACATCCGCTCGGCGGCGTCGAGCGTCGCGGGGTCGGGGGCGTCCCCGAGGCGCCGTGGGGTCTCGCTGGACAGGACCGTCATCTCGGGAGGCCTCCGGAGGTGGGCAGGCGTCGTCGCCGGACGGCCGGCGGCGGCCGCCTGGGTACGCCATTACCGACCGGATGGTCAGGTATCGGACTCCCCTCCCTCGCCCGCTGTCAAGTCCTCCCCGGCCGCGCTTGTGCCTGCTCCCGGCGTCGGGCACACTGAAACCGACCGTCCGGTCAGTAATTGACCCCCGACGTCGCCCACGAGGAGTGCGAGATGTCCGCGCCCACCCTGGAACGGCCCGCTGCCGACCGCCCCGACGAGGCCGCGCTGCAGCAGCAGTTCGACGCGACCATCGCCGCCGAGCACCGGATCGAGCCGCGCGACTGGATGCCCGAGGGGTACCGCAGGACGCTGGTCCGCCAGATCGCCCAGCACGCGCACTCGGAGATCATCGGGATGCAGCCCGAGGGCGACTGGCTGCTGGCGGCGCCCAGCCTGCGGCGCAAGGCGATCCTGCTGGCCAAGGTGCAGGACGAGGCCGGGCACGGGATGTACCTGTACTCGGCCGCCGAGACCCTCGGCGCCGACCGCGCCGACCTCACCGACAAGCTCATCGAGCAGAAGCAGAAGTACAGCTCGATCTTCAACTACCCGACGCTCACCTACGCCGACGTCGGCGTCATCGGCTGGCTGGTCGACGGCGCGGCGATCTGCAACCAGGTGCCGCTGTGTCGCTCCTCCTACGGGCCCTACGCCCGGGCGATGATCCGGGTCTGCAAGGAGGAGTCGTTCCACCAGCGGCAGGGCTACGAGCTGCTGATGACGATGATGCGCGGCACCCCCGAGCAGCGGGCGATGGTGCAGGACGCCGTCGACCGGTGGTGGCGGCCCTCGCTGATGATGTTCGGCCCGCCCGACGACGACAGCCCCAACTCGGCGCAGTCGATGGCCTGGGGCATCAAGCGGCACAGCAACGACGAGCTGCGCCAGCGCTTCGTGGACATGACCGTGCCGCAGGCGCGGTTCCTCGGCGTGACGCTGCCCGACCCGGACCTGGTGTGGGACGAGGCGGCCGGCCGGCACCGGTTCGGCGCGATCGACTGGGCGGAGTTCAAGCGGGTGGTCAGCGGGAGCGGGCCGATGAACGCCGTCCGCATCGCCCGCCGCCGGGCCGCCCGCGACGACAACGCGTGGGTCACCGAGGCCGCGGGCGCCTACGCGGCCAAGCACGCCGAGCACGCCGAGCACGCCGAGCACGCGGAGGGTGCGGCGTGAGCACCGAGGTCACCGCCGAGGGCGGGCACGGCGCCGTCCCCACCGGGCCCGAGGTCCCCGTGGAGCCGAAGGCGTCCACCGCGCGGCGGGACTGGCCGCTGTACGAGGTGTTCGTGCGCGGCAAGCGTGGCCTCAACCACGTGCACGTGGGCTCGCTGCACGCCCCCGACGACGAGATGGCGGTGCACGCCGCCCGCGACGTCTACACCCGGCGCAACGAGGGCGTGAGCATCTGGGTGGTGAAGGCCGCCGACATCACCGCCTCGAGCCCCGACGAGAAGGACCCGATGTTCGCCCCGAGCGGCGACAAGGTCTACCGGCACCCGACGTTCTACGAGATCCCCGAGGACGTCCCCCACATGTGAGCAAGGACCTCCTCTCCCCCACCGCCCTCGTACCTCGGGCGGCGGGGCCCTGAGAGGGGGCCGACCGGCTGGGCGCGTCCACCACGGAAGGAACGGTTGACATGGGGCACGAGGAGACCGTGTACGAGGCGCTGGACCACGCCCACGGGGGCGAGGGGCACTGGGCCTTCGGCACCGGCTTCGACGAGCCGCTGGCCGGCGTCGACACCACCGTCCCCGACGGGGTCGACCACGCCGACCTCGGCGCCTACTGCCTGATGCTCGGCGACGACGCCCTCGTGCTCGCCCAGCGCCTCACCGAGTGGGTGACCGCCGCGCCCGAGCTCGAGGAGGAGATGGCGATCGCCAACGTCGCCCTCGACCTGCTCGGCCAGGCCCGGCTGCTGCTGGCCCGGGCCGGCTCGGTGGGCGTGCTGGGCCGCTCCCGCGAGAAGGCCACCGAGAGCATCCCCGACGAGGACGCACTGGCCTACTTCCGCGACCCCGACGAGTTCCGCTGCACCGCGCTGACCACGGCGGAGAACGGCGACTTCGGCCGGACGATGGTCCGGCTGCTGGTGGCCGCCACCGTCCGGCTGGCGGTGTTCGCCCGGCTGCGGGACTCCCGCGACCCGGTCCTCGCCGCGATCGCCGCCAAGGGCGTCCACGAGCTCAGCTACCACCGCGACCACGCCGCCCGCTGGGTGCTGCGCCTGGGCGACGGCACGCCGGAGTCCCACCGGCGGGTGCAGGCCGGCGCCGACGCGGTGTGGCCGCTGCTGGCCGACCTGTTCACCGCCACCGACGTCGAGCGGCGGCTGGCCGGCGCCGGGGTCGCGGTCGACCCCGCCGACGTCCGCGACGAGGTGCGCGAGGTGCTCACCGCGGTGCTCGACCGGGCCACCCTGCGCACGCCGCCGTGGCCCGCCGACGTCCCGCCGCGCGGCCGGGCCGGCGAGCACGGCCCGGAGCTGGCCGCGCTGCTGGAGACGCTCCAGGGCCTGGCCCGCCGGCACCCGGCGGCCACCTGGTGACTGCGATGACCGGCCCCGCCACCACCGACCCGCGGGCGGTCGCCGAGACCGTCACCGACCCGGAGCTGCCCACGCTCACCCTGGCCGACCTCGGGGTGCTGCGCGACGTCCGCGTGCACGACGGCACCGTCGTCGTCGACATCACCCCCACCTACAGCGGCTGCCCGGCGATGGGCGTCATGCGCGCCGACCTGCTGCACGCGCTGCACTCGGCCGGGTACGACGACGTCGAGGTGCGCACCGTCCTCTCCCCGGCGTGGAGCACCGACTGGATCAGCGAGGAGGGCCGCCGCAAGCTCGCCGCGGCCGGCATCGCGCCGCCCGGCCGGGCGCCGGTCCGCCCCGCCGGCCCGGTCCCGCTGCAGCTCGGCCCGACCCGGCGCACGGCGGCCTGCCCGCTGTGCGGCTCCCCCGACACCGAGGAGCTCAGCGAGTTCGGGTCCACGGCCTGCAAGGCGCTGCGCCGCTGCCGCAGCTGCCGCGAACCGTTCGAGCACGTCAAGGAGATCTGAGTTGAGCGCACCGACCCGCCGCCGGCCGCAGTTCCACCCGCTGCGGGTCGCCCGCGTCGAGCAGCTCACCGACGACGCCGTCGCGGTCACCTTCGACGTGCCCGAGGAGCTGGCCGAGGACTACGCCTTCCGGCCCGGCCAGGCGCTCACCCTCCGCCGGGTCGACGGCGACCGCGACGAGCGGCGGTCCTACTCGATCTGCGCGCCCGTCGGCGCTCCGCCCCGGGTGGGCGTCCGCGAGGTCCCCGGCGGCTTCTTCTCCTCCTACCTGGTGCACGAGGTGCGGCCCGGCGACGAGATCGAGGTGCTGCCGCCGTCGGGGACGTTCACCGCCGACCTGTCCACCCCGGCCGACCACGTGTTCGTCGTCGCCGGCTCCGGCGTCACCCCGGCGCTGAGCCTGGCGAGCACCGTGCTCCGCGACGGCGAGTCGACCGTCACCGTCTTCTACGGCAACCGGCGCACCAACACGGTGATGTTCGCCGACGAGCTGGCCGACCTGAAGGACCGCTACGGCACCCGGCTGCAGCTGGTGCACGTCCTCTCCCGCGAACCGCGCGACGCCGAGCTGACCACCGGCCGGCTCGACGGCGAGCGGCTGCGCACCCTCGTCGAGACCTTCGTCGACGCCGGGCACGTCGACCACTGGTGGCTGTGCGGCCCGCACGGGATGGTCACCGACGCCCGGGAGCTGCTCGCCGGGCTCGGCGTCCCGCCCGAGCGGGTGCACCAGGAGCTGTTCTACGTCGACGACGTCCCGCCGCAGCCGGTGCGCGGCGACGACCAGCTCGTCGAGGGGCCCAGCAGCCAGGTCACCGTGGTCCTCGACGGCCGCTCGACCACCCTCGCCCTCCCCCGCGACGTGCCCGTGCTCGACTCCGCCCAGCGGGTCCGCTCCGACCTGCCCTTCGCCTGCAAGGGCGGCGTCTGCGGCACCTGCCGCGCGCGGGTCACCGACGGCGAGGTGGAGATGCGGCGCAACTACGCGCTGGAGGCGGCCGAGGTCGAGGCCGGCTACGTGCTGACCTGCCAGACGCTCCCGCTGTCGGACGCGGTCACCGTCGACTTCGACGCGTGACCCCGATCGCCGCCGGCGAGGCCGCCGTCCTCGACGTCGTCGTCACCGAGGCGATGACCGTCGACTTCGACGAGCTCGGCCCGGTGCACCCGGTCTACGCCACCTACGCGATGGCCAAGCACTTCGAGGAGGCCGGGCGCAAGCTGCTGCTGGCCCACCTCGAGCCCGGCGAGGCCGGCATCGGGACGGCGGTGGCGGTCGAGCACCTGGCCCCGGCGTGGCCGGGAGACCGCGTCCGGGTCACCGCCAGCTGCGTCGAGGTGCGCGGCAACCGGCTGACCTGCGCGCTCACCGCGACCGGCGCCGACGGCACGCTGCTCGGCCGCGGGACGACCGGGCAGGCGGTGCTGCCCGCGGACGTCGTCTCGGCCCGGCTGCGCCGGCCGGGCTGACGCGCGCGGTGCCCGACCTCGTGCTGCAGGGTGAGGTCGGGCACCGTGGCGCGGGGTCGGGGAGAAGCCCCGCCGGTCACTGCCGGCGGGTGGTCTCCTCCGCGCGCAGCGACTCGTCGCTGAGCAGCACCGCGGCCGCCTCCACCGTCCTCGGCCCGGCCTGGCCGGACGCCTCTGGACCGGCCTTCGCCTCGGGCGCCGCGATCGCCGCGGCCGGCGCCGGGTCGGACGCCGCGCGTTGGGGCACCGCGACGGGCGCGGCCGGCGTCGCCGCCCGGCCGGCCCGCAGCGGCTCGGCCTGGGCGCGGAGCGCTCCCGGCACACCCTCGGGGTGCGCGGCGCCCCACTCGCGCTCGACGTCGGCGAGCAGCGCCTCCAGGTAGGCGCGCAGCTGCGCGCGGCACGCCTGCCCGAAGGCCTGCAGGTACCGCACCTGCTCCTGCAGCTCCTCCTCGGTCCGGGTGTCGACGCCGACCGCGTCCCCCGCGGCGGCCGCGGCACCCTGCGCGGCGGCGATCCGGGAGGCGGTCTCGTGCGCCGCCTGGATCATCGCGCCGACCTTCTCGCGCGCCTCGCGCACCTGCTCCTCGTAGTGCTCGCGCGCCTCGGCGGTCATCACCCGGCTGATCGCCTCGGCCTCGGCGACGTACTGGTCGGCGGTCTGCTGGGCGGCCGCGAGGATGCCCACGGCCTGCGAGGAGGGGGCCTCGGGCCGCGGGTCGTGGTCGAGGCGGGCCTGCAGGTCGTGCACCCGGTCGCGCAGCTCCGCCTTCTCCGCGTGCAGCCGGGCCAGCTCCTCCCCCACGCGCTCGAGGAAGCGGTCGACCTCGACGTCGTCGTAGCCGTGGCGGAAGACCGAGGACCGGCCGAACCGCACGTCGCGGACGTCCGCCGGGCTCAGCCGCCGGCCGCTCCAGCCGGCGGGCTCGGTGGTCGTGCTCATGTCGTCACCTCTCCGTGCACATCGGGTCCCGGGCGGCTGGGGGCGAACACCTCGGTGCGGATGCGCTCCTCGGGTACCCCCTGCTGCCGCAGCCTCTCGACGGTGTCGTCGACCATCGCCGGCGGACCGGCGACGTAGGCCTCCCTGCTCCCCCACGGCCCCGCGCGGGCCACCACCTCACCGACGTCGCCGTGGGCGAACTGCGAGTGCCCGTCCTCGGAGACGGCGACGGTGACGGTGAGCCAGGGGTTGTCCTGCGTCAGGCGCGTCAGGTCCGCGCGGTCGTAGAGGTCCTCCTCGAGGCGGACGCCGACGAACAGGTCCACCCGCCGGGGCGGGCCGTTGCGGGCCACGTGGTCGACGATCGCCTTGAGCGGCGCCAGGCCCGTCCCGCCCGCCACCAGCAGCAGGTCGCGGTCGGAGTCGGGGTCGAAGCGCATGTGGTCGACCGGGGGGCCGAGGCGCAGCACGTCGCCGACGTGGACCTGCCGGACCAGCGCGGTGCTGACCGGCCCGCCCGGCTGGGCCCGCGCGTGGATCTCCAGCTCGCCGTCGGGCCGGAAGGCGTTGGCCGGGGAGTAGTAGCGCCACAGCCGGGGCCGCAGCTCGGTCTCCAGCGAGATCGACTCCCCGGGGCGGTAGGGCAGCGGGACCTTCGAGCGCAGCCGCAGGACGGCGGTGTCGACGGTGCGCCGCTCGTGCGCGACGACCTCGGCGTCCCACCAGGGCGGCTGGTCGGACATCTCGTCGGCGGCCTGCACCATCACCGAGGCGACCAGCTCGTAGGCCGCCGTCCAGTCCGCGGCCAGCGCCTCGTTCCACTCGTCGTCGAAGTGCTCGAGGGTGGCCAGCAGGCTCGCGCCCACCGCGGGGTAGTGCTCGGCCACGGTGCCGAACTTGCGGTGGTCGCGCCCGAGCTGCTGCAGGATCGGCACGAGGGCGTCGAGGTCGTCGACCCGGGCCACCACCTCACCGAGTGCGGCGAAGAGCCGGTCGCGCTGGTGCGCCATCGAGACCGGGAACAGCTGCCGGGTCTCGGGATGGGCGAGGAACAGGTGCGCGTAGAACCACAGCGGCGCCTCGTCCCCCGCCGCGGCCGCCTTGGCGAAGTTGGCGCGCATCGCAGGAATGTCCACGCAAGCCCCCCGTGCAACGGTCCCGTCGGCCGACCGGGTGGCCGGACCGCCGTCCGGGGCACTGTAACGACGATCACGGCCAGCGGCCAGGGCCGTACCGGTACGGCCGCAGTCGCCGTCCGCAGTCCCTCCTGGCAGGGTCGGTGGCCGCGTCCCGTCGACCGTCCGAGGAGGACCGATGCTGTCCGACCGATCACGACCCGTCATCGAGGCGACGCTGCCGGTCGTCGCCGACCACATCGGCGAGGTCGCCGAGCGGTTCTACGGGCACCTGTTCGGCGCCCACCCGGAGCTGTTCGACGGGGTCTTCAACCGCGGCAACCAGGCCACCGGTGAGCAGCAGGTCGCCCTCGCGGGGTCGGTCGCGGTCTTCGCGAGCACAATGGTGCAGACGCCCGAGCAGGTGCCCGAGCGCCTGCTGTCGCGGATCGCGCACAAGCACGCCTCGTTGGGCGTCACGCCGGCGCAGTACGACGTCGTGCACGAGCACCTGTTCTGGGCCATCGCCGACGTCCTCGGCGACGCGGTCACCCCCGAGGTCGCCGCCGCGTGGGACGAGGTCTACTGGCTGATGGCCTACGCGCTGATCAACCAGGAGCGCGGCCTCTACAGCGCCCGCGGCGTCCGCCCGGAGACGGTGTGGCGCGAGTGGGAGGTGGCCGAGAAGGTCCAGGAGACCCCCGAGGTGGTCACCTTCCGGGTCCGGCGGGTCGACGACCGGCTGGTCAAGACCTCGCTGCCGGGCCAGTACGTGACGGTGCAGGTGCCGATGCCCGACGGGGTCCGCCAGCCGCGGCAGTACAGCCTGACCCGGGCCGACGACGGCGAGCACCGCCAGTTCTCGGTCAAGCGGGTCCGCGGCGGCGGCAAGCCCGACGGCGAGGTCTCCAACCACCTCTGCGACCGGGTCGGGGTGGGCGACCGGCTGACGATGTCGCTGCCCTTCGGCGACGTCGTCCTCGACGACTCCGGCCGCCCGGTGGTGTTCGCCAGCGCCGGCATCGGCATCACGCCGATGGCCGGGATGCTCTCCCACCTGACCGCCGCGGGCTCCCACCTGCCCATCACGCTCCTGCACGCCGACGTCGACGAGGAGTCCTTCGCCCTGCGCGAGCAGGTGCTCGCCGACATCCGGCAGCTGTCCGGCGCGCGGATCCACACCTGGTACGAGCGCGGGGCGACCGGGACGCTGCCGGTCGACGGGGTCCACGCCGGGGTCATGGACCTCGACGCGGTCGACCTCCCGCCCGACGCCGTCTACTACCTGTGCGGTCCGCTGCCGTTCATGCGGGCCGTGCGCAGCGCGCTGCTCGACCGGGGCGTGGCCGCGCGGGACGTCCAGTACGAGGTCTTCGGCCCCGACCTGTGGCAGGCCGACTTCCAGACCGAGCCGGCCCCCGACGCCGTGCACGCCGGCTGACCGGCCGGCACCCCGGCCGCACCGCGCGGTGCCCGACCCCGCGCTGCGGGGTGAGGTCGGGCACCGCGGGACGGGGTCGGCGCGCCCGCCCGGCCGGGGCTCAGGCGCCGCGCCGGTCCCCCGGGACGGCGCCCTCGAGGATGCGGTGCGGGTCGGCGCCGGCCGCCAGCGCGGCCAGCCGCTCGCGGACCGGCCCGGTGGGCGTGCGGGCCAGCACGTCGGGCACCGCGGCGAAGCCGTGGGCCGGGGGCCGGCCGGCGAGGTCGGCACCGAACGCGGCCGCCAGCTCCTCGGCGCAGGCCCGGGTGGCCGCCCGGTCCTCGACACCGGTGCCCCCGACGAGCCGGACCGCCAGCCGGGCGTCGCGGTGGCAGACGGCGCTGGGCCGCTCGGGCACCCAGCCCAGCGCCCCGCCGAGCAGCCGCACCTCCACCGTGCGCGGCCGGGCACCGCGGACGGCCCGCAGCAGCGCCGCGGCCGCCCGGTCGGGGATCCGGGTGGGCAGCAGCGAGGAGCCGGTGCCCAGCTCCTGGTCCCGCGTGGCCAGCCCGGCCGGACCGCGCGGGGCGATCTCGGAGTCCAGGGGGCGGACGGTGGCCGCCAGCGGGCGCAGCAGCCCGTCGAGCACCTCGACGCCGTCCTCGGTGTCCCCGGCCCACGCGAACCGGACCGTCACCCCGCACTCGCCGTGCCGCGGGTGGGTCAGCAGCAGCGAGGTGCCCGCCTGCGACGGCAGCGTCGCCGTCCACGCGCGCCAGGCGTCGAACACCCGCGCGGCGTCGGACGCGGCCCAACGCAGCTGCCCGCCGTAGCGCGGGCCGGCGGCCAGCAGGTCCAGCTCGACGGCGGTGACCACGCCCAGCGCCGCGCCGCCGCCGCGCACGCCCCAGAACAGCTCGGGCTCCTCGGTGGGGGTGACCCGCCGCAGCGCGCCGTCGCCGGTGACCAGCTCCACCGCGCGGACCCGGTCGCAGGCCAGGCCGTAGGTGCGCGCCAGCGGCCCGACGCCGCCCCCGGTCACCGTGTCTGCCACCCGCTCGGCCGCCGACGCGCCGGTCAGCGGGGTCAGGCCGCGCCGGCCCGCCTCCCCCGCCAGGTCGCGCCAGCGCACGCCGGCACCCACCCGCGCCCACCCGGCGGGCGACACGGTCACCTCCGCCAGGCCCGCGGGGTCGACCACCAGCCGGCGCGTCGGGGCGGTGCCGCGCCCGGGTCCCTCGACGGCGAGCGCGACGCCGTGCCGGCCGGCCAGCCGCACGGCCGCGACGACGTCGGCGGCCTCGGCCACCTGCACCACCGACCCCTCGCTCAGCCCGGCCCCGGGCGTGAGCCGGGACCGCAGGGCGGCCGACAGGTCGGGCGGGAGGACGGCGGGCAGGACGGTTCCGGACGTCACGGGAGGTCTCCAGGGTGCGCGGCGACGGTGCCCCAGGAGGGTCGTCCGCCGTCCTTGGTGTCCCCTTGCCGGGCGCTTGGGCGCCAGGTCAGCAGGTCACGGAACCGACTCGATGGAGTGGCTCCAGCACCACGGCGGGGTTCCGGATCCTAGGCTCCCGCGCGATGACCGGCACCTCGTTCCGCGTGCTGGGACCCGTGGAGGTCCGGCGCGACGGCTCCCTCCTCGCCCCCCAGTCCCCGAAGCACCGCGCGGTCCTCGCCGCGCTGCTGGTCGACCCGGGCCGCACCGTGCCGGTCGACCTGCTCGTCGACCGCGTGTGGAGCGGCCAGCCCCCCGCGGCGGTGTCGGCGACGCTGCAGTCGATCGTGTCCCGGCTGCGCCGCGAGCTCGAGCCCGACGTCACCGGCGGCCGCTGGACGCTGCTGGTCACCCGGGAGCCCGGCTACCGGCTCGAGGTCGCCCCGGAGGACGTCGACGCCGTCCGCTTCGTGCAGCTGCTGCGCACCGCCCGCGACCTGGCCGCGCGCGACGAGGTGCAGCAGGCGCGGGAGGCGGTCACCGAGGGCCTGGCGCTGTGGCGCGGTCCCGCCTACGCCGACGTGTCGGCCACCTTCGCCGTCGAGGAGTCCGAGCGGCTCGAGCAGCTGCGGCTGGCCGCCCGCGAGCTCGCCGCCGAGCTGGACCTGCGGCTGGGCCGGCACGCCGAGATCGTCGACGACGTCCGGGAGCTGCTGCGGGCCGAGCCGCTGCGCGAGGGCCTGCGCGCCTCGCTGATGCTGGCGCTGTACCGGTGCGGCCGGCAGGCCGAGGCGCTGGAGGTCTACGAGGAGGGCCGGCGGCTGCTCGCCGACGGCCTCGGCGTCGACCCCGGCCGGGCGCTGCAGACCCTGCACGGCCAGATCCTGCGCCAGGACCCCGCCCTGGCCGGCGCCGGCCGGACCCGCCCCGCGCCGGCCCCGCCCGCCGCGGCCCCGGCGCCGCCCGCACCCGAGCGGCCCGCGGTCCGGCCGCTGGGCCCGCTGCCGGTGCCGCTGACCGCGTTCGTCGGCCGCGAGCGCGAGCTGGCCCAGGTGGCCGCGGCGCTGGCCGGGCAGCGGCTGGTCACGCTGGTCGGCCCCGGCGGCAGCGGCAAGACCCGGCTGGCGCTGGAGGCCGCCCGGCGGCGGCCGGCCGACGCGCCGCCGGCCGCGCTGGTCGAGCTGGCCGGCGTCACCGACCCCGACCTGGTCGCCGCGCAGGTGGCCACCGTCCTGGGCGTCACCCTCGCCGGCGGCGACCCGCTGGGCGCCGTCGCCACCGCCGTGCAGGACCGGCCGCTGCTGCTCGTCCTGGACAACTGCGAGCACGTGGTCGAGGCGGCCGCGACCGTCTGCGCCGAGCTGCTGCCGCGCTGCCCTGAGTTGCGCGTGCTGGCCACCTCGCGCGAGCCGCTGGGCCTGCCCGGCGAGGCGGTGCTGCCCTGCGGGCCGATGCCGGCCGGCGCCCCCGGCAGCGACGCCGAGCGGCTGTTCCTCGACCGCGCCCGGCTGGTCGCCCCGCACCTGGCCGAGCCGTCGGAGGAGGACCTGGCGCAGGTCCGCGAGCTGGTGGCCGCCCTCGACGGGCTGCCGCTGGCCGTCGAGCTGGCCGCGGCCTGCCTGACCACGCTGCCGCTGGCGGAGGTGGCCGGCCGGGTCGACGACCGGTTCGCCCTGCTCTCGGGCGGCTGGCGGACCGCGGTGCCGCACCAGCGCACGCTGGCGGCGACGGTGCAGTGGAGCGTGGACCTGCTCTCGCCGCCGGAGCTGGCGGTCTACCGCGCCGTGGCGGTGCTGCCGGGCACCTTCGGCCCCGACCTGGTCGAGGCCGTCGCCGGGCCGGAGGTCGACGGCGGCGCGCTGGAGCTGCTGCGCGTGCTGGTGGCCAAGTCCCTGGTCGAGCTCGACCACGGCGCCGGCCGCTACCGCATGCTCGAGACGCTGCGGCAGTACGCCGAGCAGGGCCTCGACGAGGCGCAGTCGCGGCGGCTGCGCGACCGGCTGACCGGCTTCGCCGTCGAGCTCAGCGAGCGGCTCGAGCCCACGCTGCGCCGTCCGGAGTGGACCGCCAGCGCCCGCCGGCTCGACACCGAGCAGCCCGCGCTGCGCGCCGCGCTCGGGCACGCGCTGGCCACCGGCCAGGGCGAGCTCGCGCTGCGGATCGGGTCGGCGCTGTCGTGGTGGTGGTACCGCCGCGGGCACGTCGCCGAGGGCCGCCGCTGGCTGGCTGCGGCGCTGGAGGCGACGCCGGACGCGCCGCCCCGGGTGCGCAGCGGCGCCCTGCTCGGCGACGCGCTGCTCGCCTATCTCTCCGGCGACGTCCCCTCGATCTGGGCGCGGACCAACGAGATCGTCACCGCGGCCACCGACGAGTCCGACGGCGTGCTCGCCCTCGCCCTGGTCCTGCGCGGCTTCGTGCGGGCGCTGACCGGCCAGCCCGACCCCGAGGGGCAGACGCCGCACGACATCGCCCGCGGCCTGGAGCTGGCGCAGGCGTCGGGCATCGAGTGGGTGCAGGTCGAGATCGCGATGACCCTCGGCCAGTTCTCCCGGGTCGCCGGCGACGTCGACGGCGCGCTGGACCACCTCGCCCGCGCCGAGCGGCTCGCGGTCGACCTGGGCCACTCGTGGGCGCACTCGTCCGTGCTGTGGATCCGGGCCAAGGTGCTCACCGACGTGGGCCGGCCGGCCGAGGCGCTGGCGGACCTGTGGCAGATGCTCGACCTCACCCACCGCGAGGGCGACCTCACCGGCACCCTCGCCGGGCTGCTGGCCGCCGTCGGCACGGCCACCGCGGCCGGGGAGCCGCGCGCCGCCGGGGTGCTGCTCGGCGCGGTGCAGGCCAACGCCCGGCTGGTCGGCTACGACCCGCTGCGGATGGACCCCATGGACGGGCAGCGCTACGTGGCGGCCACCCGGGCGGCGCTGCCGGCGGACGAGCTGGTCGCCGCGCAGGCCGAGGGCGCCGGACTCGACCTCGGCGGCGCGGTGGCCCTGGTCGGCCGGCTGGCGGAGCAGGCCCGCACCGCGGCGGCCGCCGGCTGAGTCACGGCCGCAGGCCCGCGTACAGGCGGGCCAGGTCGGGCAGCTGGAAGTGGGCGTTGAGCCCGCTGGGGTTGGGCAGCACCCACGTCTGCGCGCCGGCGATCGCGGCGTCCTGGCGGCCCCACCCGTCGCGGGGCCGGCCGGTGGCCAGCCGCCAGGCCGTGATGCCCAGCACCGCCACGACGCGCGGGCGGTACCGCGCCACCAGGTCGCCCAGCGCCGCCGCACCCGCCCGCAGCTCCGCGGGCGTGAGCTCGGCCGCCGTCCGGGTGGGCCGGTCGACCAGGTTGGTCACCCCGAGCCCGTAGCGCAGCAGCTCGCGGTCCTCCTCCGGCGCCAGCCGCCGGGGGGTGAGCCCGGCCAGGTGCAGCGCCGGCCAGAACCGGTTGCCCGGCCGCGCGAAGTGGTGCCCGCGGGCGGCCGAGGTCAGCGACGGGTTGATCCCGCAGAACAGGACGTCGAGGTCCGGCGCGACGACGTCGGGCAGCGGCTTGCCCGCGGGCTCCGGGTCCGCGGTCAGTCCCGCATCGAGCGGACCGCCAGGGCCGCCCCGCCGTAGACGGCCGAGCTGGCCACCGCCCGCACCGTCGTGGCCCGGCCCGACCCGGCGGCCGCCCCGAGGGCGGTGACCACGTCGAGGAGGTTCGCCGCGGCGACCAGGGCCAGGTTGCGGTCGACCTCCTCCGGGGTGCGCGCGGTCAGCGCGGTGACCGAGAGAGCGAGCGCGCGGCTGCCGAAGAGGCGCTGCAGCTGCAGGCCCTGCGGCGTCGGCGGGACGCCGTAGCCGGTCGCGACCGCTCGGGGGGCGAGGACGCTCAGCGCCCCGAACGCCGCGCCGGCGGCGCCCAGCGCCCGCGCCGCCGTCTGCTTGGACATGCCTGCGATGGTGGTGACCACGTCGTCTCCCGGTCGGTGGACCGGGCGGCCGGACTGCTGGGCCGCCCGTCGGGGAGCCAACCAGCCACCCGGACGCCGCGCACCCGGGGGCCGCCGCGACGACACTGGACCCCTGGTGCCGCACCGTCCGGCCGCTGGAGGTACCCCCTGTCGACCGACCTCGTCCCGACCGACCGGGACACCCCGTTCGGCCGGGTGCACAGCCGCTCGGTGGGCCGGCCGCGCGGCGGCGTCGCCGAGGTCGTCGTGGTCCAGGGCATCGGCGTGTCCGACTACCTCGTCCCCGGGCTGCGCGCTCTGGGGACGTGGACCCGTGCCCACCTGGTCGAGCTGCCCGGCTTCTCCGGCAGCGGCGAGCCGCCGCACGAGCTCGACGTCGTCGAGTTCGGGGACGCCGTGGTGGCCTGGCTGGCGGCCGCCGGGCTGGACCGGGTGGTCCTGGCCGGGCACTCCGGTGGCACGCAGGTCGCCGCGCGGGCGGCGCTCCGCCGGCCGGCCGGCGTGCGGGGCCTGGTGCTGGCCGGCCCGACCGTCGACCCGCGCTACCGCAGCCTCGGCGGCGTGCTGCGGGCCTGGTACCGCAACCACCGCCTGGAGCCGCCGGACCTCGACGAGGCCCACCGGCCGGAACGGCAGCGGGCCGGCACCCGCCGCATCGTGCACGCCCTCCGGGTGCACCTGACCGACCGCCTCGAGGACGTCGTCCCCCGGGTGCCGGTCCCGGTGCTGGTGCTGCACGGCGCCGACGACCGGCTGTGCACCGAGGAGTGGGCCCGCGCGTTGACCGGCCGTGCCCGGGACGGCCGGTTCGCGTCCGTGCCCGGCGCGCACAGCTTCGTGTGGACCGCGCCGGCCGCCTGGTCCGACCCGATCCGCGCCCTCGCCGAGGAGGCCGGCTGACCCGCTCGGTCAGCCCAGGAGGTCCACGGCCTCCCGGGCCAGCTCGGGCGGCACGCCGTGGCCGCCGTCGAACTCCCGGTAGGTGACGTCGTACCCGTCGTCGCGGAGGGCGGGCACGATCTCCCGGCTGGTGCGGTCGATCGGCAGCACGTCGTCGGCGGTCCCGTGGGACACGAACACCACCGGCCGGCCGGTGCGCGGCCCCGGGGGCACGAACCCCGGCGAGAACGCCAGCACCCGCCGGAACAGCCGGCCGTTGGCCAGCCCGAGGCCCAGCGCGTAGGACCCGCCGTCGGAGAAGCCGGCGACGGCGATCCGCCCGGGATCGACCGGGACGGTCCCGAGGACGGCGGCCAGCGCCCGGTCGAGCACGGCCACGTCAGGCCCGTAGCCCCGGGAGACGGCGTCCCAGGTCGCGCCGCGGGAGGCCGGCGCGAGGAGCAGCAGCCCCCGCTCGTCGGCCGGCCCGCGCAGCAGCCCGAGCCCGGCCTCGGCGTCGCCGCCCGCCCCGTGCAGGACGACGACCAGCGGGGCGGGCCCGGGGACCCCGGCCGCCGGGACGTGCAGCAGGGGGTCGCGGGTCTCCTCCAGCCCGAGCGGGCGGGTGCCCGGGAGCGGCGGCGGCCCGGTGGGCCGGGCGGTCGGGCGCGCGGTCAGGACGGCCGGGTCCCCGGCCTCCGGCGTCGCGGTGGGCGACCGCACGCCGCACCCGGCCAGCAGTCCGGCGCCGGCGGCCCCCAGCACCTGGCGGCGGGTGGGCACGGCCCCCCGGTACCCGGGGTCCGGCGGGCAGGCACGCCGGGCGACCTGACAGCATCGGCCGCGTGCGGCGACGGGGGGCGGACGAGCTCCCCCGCGAGGTCGGCGTCCTGGCCGTCGTCGCCTTCGTCGTCGCGCTGGGCTTCGGCATCGTCGCGCCGGCCATCCCCCTGTTCGCCCGCTCCTTCGGCGTGGGGACGACGGCCGTCGGCCTGGCCGTGAGCGCGTTCGCCTTCTTCCGCTTCGTCTCCGCGTTCGGCGGGGGCTCGCTGGTCGAGCGGCTCGGGGAACGGCTGGTCCTCGCCGCCGGGCTGGTGCTGGTCGCGCTGACCACCGGCCTGGCCGGGCTGGCGACGTCGTTCCCGGTCTTCCTGGTGCTGCGCGCCGCGGGCGGGATCGGCAGCGCCATGTTCACCGTGGCCGCGCTGGCGCTGCTGCTGCGGGTGTCGCCGCCGACGCACCGGGGCCGGGCGGCGGCCACCTACCAGGGCGGGTTCATCCTCGGCGGCATCGCCGGGCCCGCGGCCGGCGGCCTGCTCACCACCCTGTCCCCGCGGCTGCCGTTCCTCCTCTACGCCGGGTTCCTGCTGGTGGCCGGCGCGGTGGCGATGGTGCTGCTGCGGTCCCCCGACGACGAGGGCGTCGGCGTGGCGGTCGCGGCGCCCGACCTGTCCGACCGGCCGCTGCCGCTGCGGGCCGCGCTGCGCTCCCGGGCCTACGTCGCGGCGCTGGTGGCCAACCTGGGCATCGGCTGGGTGCTCTTCGGCGTCCGCAACTCGCTGGTCCCCCTCTACGTGACCGAGGAGCTCGGCCGGACCGCGGCCTGGGCCGGGGCCGGGCTGCTGGCCGGGTCGGCGGCGCAGGCGCTGGGTCTGCTGCGCTCGGGCCGGCTGGCCGACACCTGGGGCCGCCGGCCGAGCCTGGTGCTGGGCGCGGCGGTCGGGACCGCGGCGATGGCGGTCCTGGTGCTGCCGCCCGCGACCGGGGCGTTCCTGCTGTCGATGGCCACCTACGGGCTGGCCGCCTCGCTGCTGGCCAGCGTGCCGGCGGCCCTGGTCGGCGACGTGAGCCCGGCCCGCGGCGGCCGGGTCGTGGCGGTGTTCCAGATGTCGGCCGACCTCGGCGCGGTCGCGGGCCCACTGGTGGCCGGCTGGCTCACCGACGTCGCCTCCTACCAGGTGGCCTTCGCGGTCAGCACCGCGGTGGTGGCCGCGGGGCTGGTCGCCGCGCTGGCCATCCCGCGGTCGGCGCCGCCCGCCGGGCGCTGACCCGGCCGGGCTCCGGTCAGCCCTGCGGCTCGGCCTCCTGGCCCATCGCCTCGTCGACCGACGTCTCCCCGCCGGTGCGGCCGCCGCCCTCCCGCGCGGGGTCCTGGCCCACGCTGGCGTGCGAGCCCTCGTCCTCGGTGCCCGGCTGGGTCCCCGGCTGTTCGCCCGGATCGGTGCCGCCCACGACCGCCTCCTCGTCCCGTTCGGCCCGCCCGTCCGGCGGAGCCGTGCCGACGGCTCCCCGGTGCCCGCCCGGGGCCGCCGCCACACGCGCCGCCGCGGACGTCAGCCCGCCGGGACCGGCGCGGGCACGGCGGGTGCGTCCCAGTCGACCGAGTGGGCCCGCATCCAGGCCGTCGGGTCGCGGTGGCGCAGCACCAGCGGCATCACCAGGTCGCGGACGAGACGGCCCACGGCCGGGGGCGACTTGGCGCTGCTGGTGGCGAAGCCCTGCGCGACGACCCGCTCCGCGCGCGCCCGGCGCAGGCCGACGAAGGTCCGCAGCGCCTCGCCGACGGGCAGGTCGCGCAGGCAGCGGGCGAGCACGACGGCGTCCTCCACCGCCAGCGACGAGCCCTGCCCGGCCGCCGGCGACGTCGCGTGCGCGGCGTCCCCGACCAGCACCGTGCGCCCGCGGTGCCAGTGGTCCACGCGGGGGACGTCGTGGGTGGTCCACCCGCGCAGCGGACCGGGCGTGGCCTCCACCAGCGCCACCAGCGGCGACCGGTCGCCGCGGTGCAGGTCGTAGAGGCCAGCCCGCCACTGCAGGTCGGAGGTGCCGGCGACCTCCTCCGGCGACGGCTCCGCGGACAACGGCGGATTGGCGAACCACCAGGTCCCGCCGGTGGGCGCGGCGAGGTAGCCGGCGAAGCCGCGCCGGCCGAAGACCATGGTCAGCCGGCCGACCTCGGCGTCGTCGGGTGTGTGCTCGGAGTACCCGGCGGTGTTGAGAACGGGCACGAAGCGGGGCGGCGGGCAGCCGGGGTCGACCAGCGCCCGCACCGTCGACCGGACGCCGTCCGCGCCGACGAGCAGGTCGGCCGTCTCGGTGCGGCCGTCGGCGAACTGCGCGGTGACGCCGGAGCCGGTGTCCTCCGCGCCGGTCAGCCGGGAGCCGTAGCGGACCTCGATGCCGCGGCGCAGCGCCTCGGCGTGCAGGGCCCGGTAGAGGTCCGAGCGCCGCAGCGAGATGCCCGGCGGCCGCCCGGGGTCCCCGGTGGGGAGGACGCCGAGCACCCGGCCGGCCGCGTTGCGGAACTCGATCACGGGCGTGGGGAACCCCGCGGTGCGGACGGCGTCCTCGGCGTCGATCGCCCGCAGCGCGTCGAGGCCGTTGACCTGGACGCCGAGCCACGCGCCGACGTCCCCGGCCGGCGCGGGGTGCGCCTCGTGCACCGTCGCCTCGATGCCGGCCCGCTGCAGCGCCATGGCCGCCACCGGGCCGGCGACCCCGCCGCCGACGACGATCGCCCGTGTCATCCCCCGCACCTCCGGTCCGGCGCCCGCCACCGGGCGCGTACCGGCATCCCCTCACACGGCGCGGCCGGATCCAAGCCCTCCGTGCGCAGCCGGTGTCCGGCGGCGCGCCGCTCTGCCAGCATCGGCGCATGACCGGTCTGCAGCCCGCCACGCTCAGCGACGTCGCGATCCCGGCGGCACCGGACGGGACACCCGGGCTGCGGGGTGTCCTCGGCGTCCCGGAGGGGCCCGGTCCCTGGCCGGGGGTGGTGCTGCTGCACGAGGCCTTCGGGATCGACGGCGTCATGCGCCGGCAGGTGCAGCGGATGGCCGACGCCGGCTACCTGGCGCTGATGCCGGACCTGTTCACCGACGGCGGCGCCCGGCGCAGCCTGGTGCCGACCTTCAAGGCGGTCGCCGCCGGGCGTGGGCGCCCGTTCGCCGACGTCGAGGCGACCCGCGCGCACCTGGCCGCGATGCCCGGCTGCACCGGCCGGCTGGGCGTGCTGGGGTCCAGCGTCGGCGGGGGTCTGGCCCTGCACGTGGCCGCCCGCGGCTTCGACGCGGCCGCGGTCTTCTACGCGCGGCTGCCGGCGGACCCGCACACCGCGCTCCTCGGGTCCTGTCCCGTCGTCGCGGCCTACGGCGGCGCGGACCCGGGCCTGCGCGGCACCGCCGCGGAACTCGGGACCGTGCTCACCCGGCTCGGGGTCCGGCACGACGTGCGGGAGTACCCCGGCGTCGGCCACGGGTTCCTGCACGACGCGCCGGTCGGCCCGCGGCCGCTGCGCCCGCTGCTGCGGAACGTGCTGCGGATCCGGCCGGACGCGGCGGCCGCGGCCGACACCTGGGCCCGTACCGGCGCCTGGTTCGACGAGCACCTCAGGGGCTGACCCCCGCCGCGGCCAGCACCTCGCGGGCCCGCGCCTCGATCCCCGCCGGCGGCAGGTCGGTGTCGCGCAGTTCGGCGTACGCCTGCTCCAGCAGCGCGTTGGGGGCGACGAACTCCAGGGCGATGCCGTCGGGGTCGCGGAAGTTCAGGTGCCACCCGAGGGGCATCTCCCGGACCGGCGTGTACGTCGCGCCCAGCGCCGCCAGCTGCGCCTCCCGGGCCGCCAGCTCCTCTCGGGAAGCGGCGGCGAACCCGAGGTGGTCCAGCCCGGTGCGGGTCTCGTCGAAGCGCCCGCCGCCGGCACCGTGGCGGGCCAGCGAGAGAGTGAAGCCGCTGGCCGGGTGCACCAGCACGCGGACGTCCCCGAAGTCGGCGAGCCGGACCAGGTCCAGGACCGCGCAGTAGAACCGCTGGCTGCGGTCGAGGTCGGTCACCGTCAGGGTCAGGTGGTCGACCGCCGGGGCGGTCACCGGGGCCTCCGGCGCGGCAGCAGCCGCGGGTCCAGCGGCGCTCCGAACCAGGCGGCGATCCACCTCAGCTGGGCCTCGCGCGGCGTTAGGCTGCGCCCCGGTGTCGTGGTCATGGCGTCCTCCCGATGGGCTCCTGCCGGACGAGCGTGCGGCCGGCGGGCAGGCCGTCGCGTCGGGGGAAACCCCCGACCTGGTCGGCCGGACGGCGGAGCTGGCGCGCATCGAGCGGCTCCTCGACGACGCCCGGTCGGGCCGGTCGGGGCTGCTGGTCGTCGAGGGCGAGGCCGGCGTCGGCAAGACCGCGCTGCTGCGGGCCGCGGCCGCGCGCGCCACCGGGTCCACCCTGCTGCAGGCGCGCGGGATCGAGTCGGAGGCGACGCTCCCCCACGCCGTCCTGCTGGAGCTGCTCGGCCCGCTGCGCCCCCTGCTGGCCGGGGTCCCGCCGGGTCAGGCGGCGGCCCTCGCGGCGGCGCTGGGCTGGGGCCCGCCCGACGTCCCGGGCGAGCGGCACCTGGTCGGGGCCGGCACCCTCTCGCTGCTGGCCGCGGCCGCGGCGGCCACGTCCCTGCTGGTCCTGGTCGACGACCTCCAGTGGGCCGACGCCGAGTCCGCGGCCGCGCTGCTGTTCGCCGCCCGCCGGATGCACGGGGACCGGGTCGCGGTCGTGGTCTCCCGGCGGCCGTCCCCGGACCCGGTGCCCGGTGCCGACCTGCTCCCGGTGGGGGCACTGCCCGCCGAGGAGGCCCGCACGCTGCTCGCCGGTCGGGTGGCCCCCGCCGTGGCGCGCCGGCTCGCCGACCGCGTCGGCGGCATCCCGCTCGCGCTCCTGGAGGTGGCCGCGGCGCTCTCCCCGGCGCAGCGTGCGGGCACCGAGCCACTGCCCGCGGACCTGCCCACCGGCCCGGCGCTGGCCGGGGCGTTCGACCCGGAGCTGGCCGCGCTGCCGCCCGGGGCGCGGGAGGCGGTGCTGCTGCTGGCCGCGGCGTACGACGGCAACGCCGCCACGGTGGCCGCGGCGCTCGCCCGCACGGGCACCGACCCCGCCGCGGCGCTGGACGCCGCCGAGCAGCGCGGCGTCGTCGTGCGCACCGGCGACGCCCTGGACTTCCGGCACCCGCTGCTGCGCAGCCTCGTGTGGCGCCGGGCCTCCCCCGCCGACCGCCGCCGCGCCCACCACCTGCTCGCCGAGACCGCGCGCAGCGGCGACGACGTCGCCCGCACCTGGCACCGCGCGCTCGCCGCCGCCGGACCGGACGAGGCGCTGGCCGGCGAGCTGGCGGTGGTCGCCGGCCGGGCGCGCGGCCGCCGCGGGCTCGCCGCCTCCTCGGCGGCCCTCGAGCGGGCCGCGGCACTGACCGGCGACGCCGCCCGGGCCGCGGCGCTGCTCGCCGCGGCCGTGCGCGACGCCGCCGACGGCGGGGACGCCGCCCGCGCCCGCGCGCTGGCGGGCGAGGTGCTGCGCGGTGCGGCTCCCCCTGGGGTGCGCGCCGAGGTGCTGCACGTGCTCGGCCGGGTCGAGCAGGACACCGGCTCGGTGCCCGCCGCGCACGACCTGCTCCGGGCCGCTGCGGAGACCGCGGAGGGCCGCACCGCCGCCTGGGTGCTCACCGACCTCGCCGTCGTGCAGCACCGGCTCGGCGACGTGGCGGGGATGCAGGCGACGGCGCGGCGGATCACCGCGGCCGCGGGGACCGGCGACCCCCTGCAGCGGGTGCTGGCGGCGTGGGTCACCGGGATCGCCGCCCTGCACGTCGGCGACCCCGACCGCGGCCGGCCGCACCTCCGGGCGGCGGTGGAGGGCATGGAGGCCGACCCGGAGCTGCGCGCCGAGCCCCGGCTGCTGCCCCTGCTCGTCCTCGCGCTGGGCTGGCTGGCCGACCCGCTGGCCGCCGTCCCCGTCGTCGAGCGCCGCCTCCGCGAGGCCCGCACCCTCGGCGCCCTCGGGGTGCTGGTGAGCGTGCTGTCGATGACCGCCCACGGCCGGGCCGAGATGCTCGGGGACCACGCGGGCGCCTACGCCGACGCCGGGGAGGCCGTCGAGCTCGCCGAGCAGCTCGGCTACGTCGCCGACGCCGCCCCCGCCCTGGAGCTGCTCGCGTGGGAGGCCGCCGCCCGCGGCCGGCACGACGAGGCGGCGGCGTACCTCGACCGCGCCCGCGCCCTCGTCACCCGGGCCGGCACCGCCGCGGTGGCGGCCCACCTCACGGTCAACGAGGCGTTCTGCGCCCTGTGCCGCGGTGACCTGGCCGCCGTCGCGCGGCTGCTGGAGGCACGGCTGGCCGCCGACGGCGGGGTCGGCCCGCTCGGCGAGCCGCTCGGCGTGGCGCCGGTGCTGGTCGAGGCCTGGGCGGGGTTGGGTCGGGTCGCCGAGGCCGCGGAGCTGGCCGCCGAGTACGAGCGGGTGTCGCGGTCACCGCTGCCGCCGACCGCCGCGCTGGTGGCGCGCTGCCGGGCCCTGGCCTGCCCGGACGACGACGAGGCCACCGCGCTGTTCGAGCGGGCGCTGGCCGCCCACGCCGCGGCCCCGGACGCCTTCGAGACCCCGCACACCCGGCTGCTGTTCGGCGAGCGGCTGCGCCGGTCGGGCCGCCGCACCCGCGCCCGCGAGGAGCTGGCCGCGGCCGCGGACGCGTTCGCCGCCCTGGACCTGGTGCACTGGGCGCGGCGGGCGGAGGAGGAGCTGCGGGCCACCGGGCGGACCGCGCGGCCCCGCCGTCCGCTGCCGGAGGAGCCGCTCACCGCGCAGGAGACGCGGATCGCGCTCCTCGCGGCGCAGGGGGCGTCGAACCGGGAGATCGCCGCGGAGCTGTTCCTCAGCCCGAAGACCGTGGAGCACCACCTGACCAGCGTCTACCGCAAGCGCGGGCTGCGGTCCCGGGTGCAGCTGGCCCGGCTGGTCCCCCCTGGCGGCTGAGCGGCCCGCCCACCCGGCTCGGGCGTCGTCTCGGGCGGCGTCGTCCCGGGCGGCGTCGGCTCAGGCGGCGTCGTCCCGGCCGGCCAGCCGGTCGACGAACCGGTCGAGCGGACGCGGCTGCTCGCCCGGCGCCAGCGGCGCCGGCGGGGTGAGCACCCAGAGGACGGCGTAGAGCACCAGGCCGACGCCGCCGGCGAGGGTCAGCGCCACGAACGCGGCCCGCCACAGCACGGTGTCGATGCCGGTGTGGGCGGCGAGGCCGGTGCTGACGCCGCCGAGCATCGCGCCGGAGCGGACGCGGCGGAGTTCGGGACGGGAGGTGGTGGAGGGGATCGATGTCATGCCACGAGCCTCCCGGGAGCGGCCGCGGCGGGGTATCCGGCGACGCCCGGACCGGTCCCTGGTCCTCGGCGTCCGGGGATCCCCCGACCCGCCCCACCCGCGTGCCGGGACGGCGCAGCGGGCACACTCCGTGCATGGCGGACGCTCGCGGCAGCGGGGCGCCGACCGGCGGGCCGGCCGCGCGCTCCGGGTCGAGCGACGCCACGTCCCCGCACCACCTCTCGCTCCGGGAGTGGTGGCACGTCCTCGGCCGGTCCGCCCGGCAGGCGTTCGGCGAGCGGCTGATGGTGCAGGTCTCGGCGGTCGCCTTCTTCGCCCTGCTGTCGATCGCCCCGGTGCTGGTGACCGCGCTGTCGATCTACGGCGCCGTCAACACCCCGGAGCAGGCCCTCGACCAGCTGTCGGACATGGCCGAGGTGCTGCCCGACGACCTCGAACCCCTCGTCGCCGACCAGCTCACCAGCATCACCACCGCCTCCGGCCAGGTGCTCACCTGGCGGGGGATCAGCGGCCTGGTGGCGGCCCTGTGGACGGCGACGACCGCCGCCACCTACCTCGTCGACGCGCTGACCCTGGCCTACGACGAGCAGGAGACCCGGGGCTTCCTCCGGCGCAGCGGGCTCGGGCTGGCCGTGGTGCTGGGCGGGGCCGCGCTCCTGGGCGGGGTGATCGCCGGCGCCACCCTGCTGTCGTCGGTGGTCGCCGGGGCACCCGGACCGGTCCGCGCCGTCGAACCCGTCCTGCTCTGGCTCGGTCTGGCCGGGCTCATGGTGGTCGTGCTCGCCGTCCTCTACCGGATCGGCCCCGACCGGCGGCAGGCGCGCTGGCGGTGGATCAGCGGGGGCGCGGTGCTCGCGACGGTCCTCTGGCTGGCGACGTCGGCGGCGCTGTTCGGCTACGTGCAGAGCCTCGGGGACTACACGGCCACCTACGGCTCCCTGGCCGGCGTGGCCATCAGCATGGTGTGGCTGTGGCTCAGCGTCTTCCTGGTCGTCCTGGGCGCGGTGGTGAACGCCGAGGCCGAGCGGCAGACCGAGCGCGACTCGACCATCGGGCCCGAGCGCCCCCGGGGTGAGCGGGGTGCGGTGGTGGCCGACGACGCCCCGCCCTTCCCGCGCGACCCCTGACGACGGCGACCCGAGCGCGCAGTTGCGGTCGGCGACACGCGCCGACACGCCGTCCCGAGCGGCGGCAACCGCTCACTCGACGGCGCGGAGGGCTCAGGCGTCGGCCACCTTCGGCGCCACCTCGGTGCCCAGCAGCTCGATGCCGCGCAGCAGGTCGGCGTGCGCCAGCCGCGGGTTGGTCATCTGGATCGACACCCGGTCGACGCCGCCGAGCTGCCCGGACACGCGCACCAGCTTCTCGGCGACGGTGTCGGGGTCGCCCAGGAAGAACGCCCCGTCGGGCCCGCTGGTGGCGTCGAACCGCGCCCGGCTGGGCGGGGGGAACCCGCGCTCCCGGGAGACCTTGGCGAACATCTCGTGCCAGCCGGGGTAGATCGTGTCCGCGGCGGCCTCGGTGCTCTCGGCGACGAAGCCGAACACGTGCAGGCCCACCTTCAGGTCCTCGGGCCGGTGCCCGGCCCGCTCGCCGGCCTGCCGGTACAGGTCGACCAGCGGCGCGAACTGCCGCGGCTCGCCGCCGATGATCGCGACCATCAGCGGCAGGCCGAGCACCCCGGCGCGCACGAAGGACAGCGGCGTGCCGCCGACGCCGACCCAGACCGGCAGCGGGTCCTGCAGCGGCCGGGGGTACACGCCCTGCCCGGTGAGCGCCGGCCGGTGCCGGCCGGACCAGGTGACCTGCTCCGAGGCCCGGATCCGCAGCAGCAGGTCGAGCTTCTCGTCGAACAACTCGTCGTAGTCGGCGAGGGAGAGGCCGAAGAGCGGGAACGCCTCGGTGAACGAGCCCCGGCCCACGACGAGGTCGATGCGGCCGCGGCTGATCAGGTCGAGGGTGGCGAACTGCTGGAAGACCCGGACCGGGTCGGCGGCCGACAGCACGGTGACCGCGCTGCCCAGCCGGATCCGGGAGGTCCGGGCGGCCGCCGCGGCCAGGATCACCGGCGGCGCGGAGTCGTAGTACTCGGGCCGGTGGTGCTCCCCGATGCCGAAGGAGTGCAGCCCCACCCGGTCGGCGGTCTCGATCTCCTCCAGCAGGTCGGCCATCCGCTCCTCCGGTCCCACGGCGCGACCGGTGGCCGGGTCGGTCACCGCCGCCACGAAGCTGTCGATGCCCAGGTGCACGGCGGTCCTCCTGCGGGGTGGGAGCGGGTCGTCGAGCGTTCAACCACCAGTGAACCGCACGGCGCGGCGGCTGGGGACGACGACGCCCCTCGGGCCGGGAGGCCGGAGGGGCGTCGGGAGTGGTTCAGGCCGCCGAGGCGGTCTGCGCGGGGGTGTCCCCCGTCCCGCGGGGACGGGGCGCCGCGCCCTCACCGCGCCGGGCCCGCAGGCCGGCGAGGTGCCAGGAGGTGCAGTCGGGGCAGCTGGCGATCCAGACGTGCCGGGGGTGACGGTGACAGACGGCGCGATCGGCCATCGAGCTGGTCATGGTGCGGGTACTCCCTGCCGCGGCGCTGCCGCGGCTCGTGACTCGTGGGACGGCTGGTGCAACACGGACGGGGCGGTCGCCCATCCGGGTGTGCGGGAGGACACGCACCGACGCCTGCACCTGCACGTTCGGCGAGATGTGACGATCACGACCTCACCCTTTGGCGTCGGGACACTGCCGTCCGACCACGCTGAGTGCCGATCCTGGGCGCATGTCCGCTCGACTCGTCGCGGCCGGCACCGTCGCCGGTCAGCAGCCGTGGCCCCGGGAGACGCCCGCCCAGGACGGCCCGTGGTGGCGCTCGGCCGTCGTCTACCAGGTGTACCTGCGCTCGTTCGCCGACGGCGACGGCGACGGCATCGGTGACCTGGCCGGCCTGCGCGCCCGCCTGCCCTACCTGTCGTGGCTGGGCGTGGACGCGCTGTGGATCAACCCGCACTACCCCTCGGGCGGCGCGGACGGCGGCTACGACGTCACCGACTACCGGGCGGTGGACCCCGAGTACGGCGACGTGTCCGACGTCGAGGCGCTGGTCGCCGACGCGCGACGGCTGGGCCTGCGCGTGGTGCTCGACGTCGTCCCCAACCACACCTCCGACCAGCACCCGTGGTTCCAGGCGGCGCTGGCCGACCCGGACTGCCCCGAGGCGTCCCGGTACCACTTCGCCCCGCCGTCGGAGCAGCCGCCGAACAACTGGCGATCGCTGTTCGGCGGGCCGGCGTGGTCGCGGACCGCCGACGGCCGCTGGTACCTGCACCTGTTCGCCCCCGAGCAGCCCGACCTCAACTGGCGCGACCCCGCCGTCGCCGAGGACTTCGAGCGGACCCTGCGCTTCTGGCTCGACCGGGGCGTGAGCGGCTTCCGGGTCGACGTCGCCTACGGCCTCTACAAGGACGCCGGCCTGCGGGACAACCCCGGCGAGTACTCCCCCACGCTGTTCGGCCACGGCCCCGAGCAGGCGATGACGTGGAACCAGCCCGAGGTGCACGACGTGTGGCGCCGCTGGCGGTCGATCTGCGACGAGTACCCGGACACCATGCTGGTCGGCGAGGTCTGCCTGGCCGACCTCGACGAGGTCGCGCTGTACTCGCGGCCCGACGAGATGCACCAGTCGCTGTCCTTCCGGCTGCTCAAGTCGCGGTGGGAGACCCCCGCCTTCGCCGAGGCGATCGGCAGCGCGCTGGAGGCCTTCGGTCGGGTCGGCGCCCCGGTCAGCTGGGTGCTGGGCAACCACGACAAGGACCGCATGGTCACCCGCTTCGGCGGCGGCGAGACCGGCCTGGCCCGCGCCCGCGCGGCGGCCCTGCTGCTGCTGTCGCTGCCCGGCTCGGCCTACGTCTACGCCGGCGACGAGCTCGGCCTGCCGCAGGCGCACGTGCCCGACGAGTGCAAGCAGGACCCGATCTTCCACCGCAGCGGTGGCGCGCGGGCCGGCCGCGACGGCTGCCGCGTGCCGATGCCGTGGAACGCCACCACCGGCGTCGGCTTCTCCCGCGACCGCTCGGCCAGGCCGTGGCTGCCGGTGCCCGCGGAGTGGAAGCGGCACGCCGTCTCCCGGCAGACCCGCGAGTCCGGCTCGGTGCTGCACCTGTACCGCCAGGCGCTGGCCGTGCGCGCCGAGCACCCCGCGCTGGGGACCGGCGAGGCCACCGTGAGCACCCGCGGCGACGTGCTGACCGTCCGGTGCACCGGCGGCGGCCGCACGGTGCGCTGCGTGGTCAACATGGGCGCCGAGCCGGTGCTGGTCCGCTCGCGCGGGCAGGTGCTGCTCGAGTCGGGCCCGGGCGTGCACTCCTCGGCCCGCTCGGTGGCCCTGCCGCCCGACACCGCCGTCTGGATCGCTGAAGACTGAGGGGGTGCGCCCCCGACGCTGCCCCTGCGGATCCGGCCTGGCCTACGCCGAGTGCTGCGGCCGGCTGCACGACGGGACGGCGACCGCGGCGACCGCCGAGCAGTTGATGCGGTCGCGCTACAGCGCCTTCGCCGTCGGCGACCCGGCCTACCTCCTCGCCACCTGGGACCCCGCCACCCGGCCGCGCACGCTGGACCTCGACCCGGGGGTGCGCTGGATCGGGCTGGAGGTGCTGGGGACGACCGGCGGCGGGCTGTTCGACGCCGAGGGCACGGTCACCTTCCGCGCGTCCGCCCGGGCCGGCGGGGAGCGGCACGTGCAGGGCGAGCGCAGCCGGTTCCGCCGCGTCGGCGGCCGCTGGGTCTACGTCGACGGCGACCCGGCCTGACGCGCCGGCAGCCAGCGCTCCAGCCAGCCGAGCGTCAGCTCGACGACGTGGCGCAGGGCGCCCGGCTCGGGGAACAGGTGGGTCGCGCCGGGGACGACGGCCAGCTCGTGCACCGCCCGCAGGCGCGCGGTGGCCGCGCGGTTGAGCTCGAGCACGCGCTCGTCGGCCCCGCCCACGATCAGCAGCGTCGGCGCCCGCAGCCGCTCCAGCGCCTCCCAGGCCAGGTCGGGACGGCCGCCGCGGGAGACCACCGCCACGACGCGGTCGGGACGGTCGGCCGCCGTGACGACCGCGGCGGCGGCCCCGGTGCTGGCGCCGAAGGTGGCCAGCGGGAGCCCGGCGGTGCCCGGCGCGCCGCCCAGCCAGTCGGCGGCGGCGGTCAGCCGGCCGCCGAGCAGCCGGACGTCGAAGCGCAGTTCCCGCGTGCGGGCGTCGACCTCCTCCTCGGCAGCCGTGAGCAGGTCCAGCAGCAGGGTGCCGAGGTCCGCCCGCTGCAGCGCGGCGGCCACCTCCCGGTTGCGGGGACTGTGCCGACTGCTGCCGCTGCCGTGCGCGAAGAGGACCACCCCGCGGGCACCGGGCGGCACGGTGAGGTCACCGGCCAGCACCGTCCCGGCTGCGGGCAGTTCAACCGGTCCCCCGGCGCGCATCGACGTCCCTCCTCGGGCGACGGACTCCGTCCTCCCGGGTACCCAGACCCGCCCGGACCGACGCGCACCCCCGGCCTGGCGCCCCGACCGGGGGTGTGGTGGTCTGCCGCCGTGCCCCCCGCCGACCTCGACGTCCTGGTGGCGGGGAGTGGTCCCGCGGGCCTGTCCGCCGCGGCCGCGTGCGCCGCGGCGGGCCTGCGGACGGCGCTGGTCACCCCGTCGCTGCGCGCCTGGCCGGCCACCTACTGCCTGTGGGCCGACGAGCTCGACGCCGCGGCCGGGCCGCTCGGCCTCGACCCGGCCGCCGCCGCGGCGCGGTACGCCCCCACCGTCGTCCGCACCGCAGCGGGCGGCGAGCGGCGGCTCGCGCGCGGCTACGCCCGGCTGCGCAACGACGTCGTGCACGCCGCGCTGCTCGACCGGTTCCGGGCGGCCGGCGGGACGGTGGTCACCGGCCGCGTGACGGCCGTCGAGCGCGGGGAGGTCACCGTCCTCGCCGACGGCGGGCGGCTGGCCGCGCGGGTGGTCCTCGACGCCCGCGGCGGCGGGCCGGGGACGGCGCAGCAGCGGGCCTGGGGTGAGGTGGTGGCCGGTCCGGTCCCCGACCTCGTGCCGCCCGGCGGCGCGCTGCTCATGGACTGGACGGCGCTGGCCGCACCCGGTGCGCCACCGGCGTTCCTCTACGGGCTCCCCCTCGACGACGGCACCGTGCTGCTCGAGGCCACCTCCCTCGCCGCCCGGCCGCCGCTGCCGCTGCCCGGCCTGCGGGACCGGCTGGCCGCGCTGCTCGCCGCGCACGGCCTGCGCCCGGCCGGGGCCGCCGAGCGGGTGGCGATCCCGCTCGACGCGCCGTCCCGCGGCGGCGGTCCGGGCACGCCGCTGGGTGCGGCCGCCGGGCTGGTGCACCCGGCCACCGGCTACAGCGTGGCCGCGTCGCTGCGGCTGGGCCCCCGGGTGGCCGCCTCGCTCACCGGCGGGGGCGGCCCGGCCGCGGCCCGGCGGGCGGTGCGCGCGGCCCGGCCCCGGGCGACGGCGGCGCTGCTCGGCCTGGGCCTGGAGGTGCTGCTGCCGCTGGACACCGCCGCCACCGACGCCTTCTTCGCCGCGTTCTTCACCCTGCCCGAGCGGGCGTGGGCGGCCTACCTCGACGTCGGGTCGCCCCCGCCGGCGGTCGCCGGGGCGATGGCGCGGGTGTTCGCCGCCCTCTCCCCCGCGCAGCGCGCCCGGCTGCTGGGCCGCGTCGCGCGGGGGGTGCCCCGGCTCAGGCGGGCGCGGGCGGCGGGGTCGGCTCGATGACGGCGGCGTGCTCGGGCAGCACGCCGGTGCGCTTGCGCTGGCGCAGCAGGTACCAGGCCAGCCCCACCGCGACGATCGCACCGATGAACAGCGGCGCGGCCCACTGCAGGTACCAGTGCTGCGGGCCGGTGGCGTTGTAGATCTCGCGCCGCGGCCAGGCCAGGTTCACCGCCATGCCGGCGCCCCACAGGACGGCGAGCAGGTTGACCGGCAGCCCCCAGCGCCCGAGCGAGAACCGCCCGGCCGGCGCCGGTGCCGGCCAGCGACCGCGCAGCCGGGCGACCAGCATCGGCCCGGTCACCAGCAGGTAGGCCAGGTAGATCATCACCACGGCCATGCTGGTCAGGGCGGTGAACACCTGCGGCTGGCGGACGTTGAGCAGCAGCACGCCCACCGCGAGCGTGCCGACGACGACGGCGGGCACGACCGGCGTCCGCCGCCGCGGGTCGACGTGGGCCAGCCGGGCGCTGGCCGGCAGCACGTTGTCGCGGGCCATGGCGAAGGTCATCCGGATGGCCGCGGTGTGCACCGCCAGGCAGCACACGGTGACCGCGACGACGATGCAGACGAGGAACGCCCGGCCCAGCCCCGTGCCGGCCACCGAGAGCAGGACGTACTGCAGGCCGCCGCCGCCCGAGGACAGCGCCGGGTCGGTGAGGGAGGGGGCGGCCATGAGGCCGAAGAGCAGGATCAGCCCGCCGAGCACGAACGACGCGGTGATCGCCCGGATGATCGCCCGGGGCGCGGTGCGGCCGGGGTCCTTCGTCTCCTCGCCCAGCGAGCTGGCGGTGTCGAAGCCGTACATGACGTAGCCCGAGGCGAGCGCGGCGACCAGGAAGGCGCCGAGGTAGCCCAGCGGCTGCCCCTCGCCACGGCCGCCGGTGTCGAACAGGACGTCCTGCGGCCCGCGGGTGATCGCCAGCGCCAGGACGACGACGATCAGCACCGCCGCGACCAGCTCGATGAACACCCCGGCGCTGTTGATGCGGGACATCAGCCGCACGCCGAAGGCGTTGACCAGCGTGGTGAACGTGATGAGCAGACCGCCCAGCAGCACGGCGTTGACGGCGACGTCGTAGGTGCCGGTGCCGTCGCCGACGACCTGGAAGCCCGACCACAGCTGCGGCAGCGTGATCTGGTAGGCCAGCGCGGTCGCGGCGAGGGTCACGATCGAGGCGGTGAGCATCACCCAGCCGGCCAGCCACGACGTCGTCGCGCTGCCCAGCCGCTTGGTCCAGTTGTAGAGCGACCCGGCCACCGGGTAGCGGGCGGCGAGCTCGGCGAAGCACAGCGCCACCATCAGCTGCCCGGCGAAGACCAGCGGCCAGGACCAGACGTAGGCCGGCCCGCCGGCGCCGAACCCGAAGTAGAAGAGCTGGAACGTGCCGGTGAGGATCGAGATGTAGCTGACGCCGGCCGCGAAGCTGGAGAACCGGCCGATGCTGCGGTCCAGGTGCTGTCGGTAGCCGAACTCCGCGAGGTGGGGGTCGCCGTCGTCCGAGGGGGGCACGTCGAGGGGCCTTTCCGGTGAGTGAGGTGCTGGGCCGCACCACTCTCGCCGACGGCGCGGTCCCCGGCGAACCGGGACCGCGCCCGGTTACCCTCCCCGCCGATGAGCACCTCCCGGCCCGGCCCCGGCCCCCTGGCCGGGATGCTGCGGCAGTGGCGCGAGCGGGCCGCGCTCAGCCAGGAGGAGCTCGCCGCCCGGGCGGGCCTGACCGCCAAGGCCGTGAGCGCGCTCGAGCGCGGGGAGCGGCGCCGCCCGTACCCGCACACCCTCCGCGCGCTGGCCGACGCACTGGCCCTCGACGACGCCGACCGCGCGGCCCTGACCGCGGCCGCGCGTCCCGGCGGACCGGCGCCCGCCGAGACCGGGAGCGCGCGGGACCTCCCCGTCCTCCCGACGCCGCTGGTCGGCCGGGACGCGGAGCTGGCCGAGGTCGGCGGGCTGCTGCGGTCGGGCGCGACCCGGCTGCTCACGCTCACCGGCCCCGGCGGCGTCGGCAAGACGACGCTGGCACTGGCCGCGGCACGGGCGCTGGCCCCGCACTTCCCCGACGGCGTCGCCGTCGTCGAGCTCGCGCCGGTGCGCGAGGCCCGGCTGGTGCTGCCCGAGCTGGCCCGCGCGCTGGGCGGGCAGCGGCCGGCCGGGCCGGTGGCCGACGCCGTCGCCGCGCGGCTGGGCGCCCGCCGGCACCTGGTCGTCCTGGACAACGCCGAGCACGTCCTCGACGCGGCACCGGAGGTCGCCGGCCTGCTGGCCCGCTGCCCGGGGCTCGCCGTGCTGGCCACCAGCCGCGCGCCCCTGCGGGTGCGGGCCGAGCGCGAGTACCCGCTCGGCCCGCTGCGGGTCCCGGCGCGCGCGGACGCCGCGACCGTCGCCGCCTCCCCCGCCGCGCGGCTCTTCCTCGACCGGGCGGCCGCCGCCGGCCGCAGGGTCGCCCTCGACGACGCCGCGGCCGCCGCCGTCGCCGCGATCTGCCGCCGCCTCGACGGGCTCCCGCTGGCCCTGGAGCTGGCCGCGGCGCACGCCCGCTACCTGCCGCCGTCGGCGCTGCTCGGCCGGCTCGACGACGCCCTGGGCGCCGGCCGCTCGCGGGACCTGCCCGAGCGGCAGCGCACGATGCGCGCCGCGCTCGACTGGAGCCACGAGCTGCTCACCGCCGGCGAGCAGGCGCTGCTGCGGCGGCTCGCGGTGTTCGCGGGCGGGTTCGACCTGGGCGCGGCGCGGGCGGTGGCCGGCGGCGACGACGTCGTCCCGGAGCTGGGCGGCCTGGTGGAGCAGTCGCTGGTGGTGGTCGAGGACGGGCCCGAGGCCAGGTACCGGCTGCTCGAGCCGGTCCGCCAGTACGCCGCGGCCCGGCTCGCGGCCTCCGGCGAGGCCGACGCCGTCGCCGGCCGGGCCACCGCCGCCGTCCTCGACCTCGCGGCCGGTGCCCGCGACGGGCTGACCGGGCCGGAGCAGGGGCCGTGGCTGGACCGGCTCGAGCGCGACCACGGCAACCTCGCCGCCGCCCTCGGCCGCCTGGTGGCGGACGGGCGCGTGGCCGACGTCGCCCGGCTCACCGAGGCGACGTGGCTGTACTGGGCGGTGCGCGGCGGCGCCGCCGAGGGGCTGGGCTGGGTGGCGCAGGTGTCCCCGGCCGGGCTGGCCCCCGACGACGCCGCCCGGCTGCTGCTCGGGCTCGCCGCGCTGCGCTACGCGTCGGGCGACATCCCGGGAACCCGGGCGGCCGCCTCCGACGCCGCGGGCGCCGCCGCCGACGCCGGGGCCGCGGACCTGCGGGCGCTCGCGCTGGTGCTCACCGGGTCGGCCGCCGTCTTCCTCGGGGACCTCGACGCCGCCGCCGTCGACCTCGACGAGGCGGAGCGCCGGGCGGACGACACCGGTCAGGCGTGGGCGCGGGCGCACGCGGTGACCGCGCGCGGGCAGCTGCTGCTGCAGGCCGGCGACCTCGGCGGGGGCACCGCCGAGCTCGCCCGCGCCGAGCGGTTGGCCCGCGAGCTGGGCAGCCCGTTCACGCTGGCCACGGTGCTCAACGTGCAGGCCTCGCTCGCCCAGCTGGCCGGCGACGAGGACACCGCGCTGGCCCGGTGGACCGAGGCCGCGGACCTGGCCGCGGAGGTCCGCACCACCTGGACGCTGGCGTACACGCTGCCGGGGCTGGCCGTCGTCGCGGCCCGCCGCGGGTCGCCGGAGCTGGCGGCGCGGCTGTTCGCCGCGGGCTCGGCGACGGCGGAGGCCGCGTCGGTGGCGGTGGCCTTCCCGCCCGACCTGGAGCTGGTCCGCGTGGTGCTGCCGGAGGTGCGCGCGACGCTGGGCGAGGAGGCGTTCGGGCGGGCCTGGGACGCCGGCCGGCTGCTGCGCCCGGAGGACGTCCCGGCCCTGGCCCGCGGGATCAGCGGGTCCCCCGGACGCGGCTGACGTAGCGCCGGTACTGCCGGGCGAAGACGGTCCGCAGCAGGACGCGGACGGGGAACGGGACGACGCCGAGCATCATCTCCCGCTCCTCCGGGCTGCACTCCTCGACGAGCGCGCCGAACAGGATCGGCAGGTCCTTCTTCGCCATCACCTCCTGCCCGTGCTCCCCCAGCCGCGCCCACTCCGCCTGCGTGACGTGCCGCTCGGCGAGCGGGAGGATCTCCCGCTCCTCCTCCGCCAGGTGCACGAGCAGGACCTCGCGGAGCGCGTCGATCGAGCCGGCGACCTCCTCGGCGACGGCCGGCCGGGCCTCGACCTCCCAGCGGTCCAGCGCGGGGCCGAGCCGCTCGATGAGGTGCTCGACCTGCTCGTGCTGGGCCTCCATGCGGTGCACGACCTCGGCGTCGGGCGGGCAGCGCTCGAGCAGCGTCGGCCACAGGTACTCGTCCTCACCGGTGTGGTGCAGGTGCAGGCCCTGCAGCACCAGGCGGGCGTGCCCGGCGAGGACGGCGGCGCGGTCGGTGTCGCCCGGCACGACGGCGCGCACCAGCTCGGGCAGCAGCCGGAACTCGCGGCGGAAGGCGCGGTGGACGACGTACATGTCGCGGACGTCGGCCATCGGGACGGGGGCGGGAGCGGTGTTCGTCATGGCGTCGAGCCTGTCGGCGGCCGTCGGCACGTCCCACCCACAGCGGCCCCACACCTCTCCCACACTCCACGGTGTCCGTGCTGGTCAGGACCCCGTTCCTGTCGTACCCCCGGGCTAGCGTCCGGGACGTGTTCGAGGGCTACGGGGTCGGGCTGGCGGTGGCGGAGGTGCCGCGGCCGCCCGCTGCGGCGTCTGCCCACGAGGACGGCGCCCGGCCCTTCCGGTTGACCGACGTGCTGCAGGTCGGCACCTGGGCACCGGCCACGCAGGCCCTCGAGCTGGGCCGCATCCAGGACGTCCGCTCGGCGCTGGCCGCCTACGAGGTGGCCCTGATCGCCGAGCTGGCCGGCGCCCGGGCCGACTTCTTCGACCCCGGTGACGACCGCCCCGGTCGGGAGCGCCCGGCCTCGTGGTCGGAGGGCGGCCTGGCCGGGATGGGTGAGTTCACCGTCGACGAGGTGGCCCAACTGCTGCGCTGCTCGGTCACCGAGGCCAGCGTGCGGTGCGAGATCGCGCTGCTGCTCACCCGGCACCTCACCGCGACCTGGGCGGCGCTCGCCGACGGCCTCGTCGACTGGTCACGGGCCCGGGCGATCGCCGCGGAGCTGTCCGAGCCGGTCCGCCGCGGTGACCCCGCACGGGTGGTCGCCGCGGTCGAGGCCGCCGTGCTGCCCGGTGCGATGGACCTCGGCGTGCGCGCGCTGCGGGCCGCCGTGCGCCGGGAGTTGGTCCGGCTCGACGCCGGGGCGGCCGAACGGCGGCGGCGGGAGGCCCGGCAGTCGGCGGACGTCCGGGTCCGGCCGGTCGGCGACGGCATGTCCGAACTGGTGACCCTGCTGCCACACGAGGACGCCTGCGCCGTCCGCGACACCCTCGACCGCCACGCCCGGCTGGCCGCCGACGCCGGCGCCACCGCCCCGCTGGGGGTGCTGCGCGCCGGGGTGCTCACCGATCTCGTGCTGCGCCCATGGGACACCACGCGCCCGGCGGTGACCGCGCACGTGACCGTGTCGGCACCGCTCCCGGCCCTGGCCGGGACCCCGGGCGCGGACCCGGCCGAGATCGACGGCGAGCCGATCACCGCCGCCCACCTGCGCGAGGTCCTCGCCCAGCTCGACGCAGCCTGCCCAGGCGGACTACGCGCCCCGGCCGGCGGCTGCCTGGACGTCGCGCTCACCGACCCACGCACCGGCGCCCTGCGCGCCGTGGTCCCCGCAGGTGAACTGGTCAGGCTCGCCCGCCGCGGCTGCACCGACCACCCTGGTCCGGTCTGCCGGTGCACACTGCTGCGCCGACCGGCGGAGGTCGACGGCTACCGGCCCAGCCGACCTCAGCGGCGGTTCGTCGCCACCCGGGACCGCACCTGCCGCATGCCCGGCTGCAGTCGACCGGCCGCCTCGACCGACCTCGACCACGTGGCCCCCCACGGCCGCGGCGGGCTCACCGACTGCACGAACCTCTGCTGTCTGTGCGAACGGCACCACCGGCTGAAGACCCACGCCCGCGGGTGGGCCTTCGCGATGGACGACGACGGCGTCCTGACCGTCACCACACCCAGCGGCGTCACCCGGGTGACGCGACCGCCGGGTCTCCGCCGACCGGCTTCGGACGAACCCCCGCCGTTCTGAGCCGCCCGGGTCGACAAGACGACGACTCGACGTGCGGACACCTCGACGTGCGGACACCTCGACGTGCGGACACCTCGACGTGGCGACGGGTCGACGACTCGACCTGTCGCCACGTCGAGGGAGAGTGCCCGGACTCAGTGCTCCGACGCGTGGTGCCGGAACCGCCGCCACGGGTGCCGTTTGGCGGGCGGGGGCTCGGCGGGCGGCAGCTCGGCCTGCGGCAGGTCGGCGGAGGCCGACGCGACCGGCTCGCGGGCGGGCGGCGCGGCCGTCGCCTGCTCCGGGGGCCGGCGGGCGCCCGACCGGGTCCGGTCGGCGAGCCGCTCGCGGCTGAGCTGGTGCTGCAGGCCCAGCGGGTCGCACCGCGAGCCGCGCGCGGCGACGTCGTGCTGCGCCTCCCACTGCGCGATCAGCTTCTCCTCCGGCGACATGTCCCGGTACCGGCCCTCACCGGGCGGCGGCGTGCTGGACCTCGTCATGGCGCTCCCTCCGTGCACGGCAGGCCGGGTCCAGTGCACGCCGCACCACCGGCCGGCGGGAGGGTCGGAGGTCCCTGCGCACCGCCGGGCTCAGACCTCCTCGGTCTCCAGCTCCCCCGCCGAGCGCTGCACCAGGCCCACGACGACCACCAGCGACACCAGGGCGGCCAGGGCACCGATCACCACCCACGCCGGCAACTCGAGCAGCGCGTCGAGCGCGGCCACCACCGCGGCCACCAGCGGCCACCACCACCCGTGTCGTACCCGTCCCGTCATCGCCGACGCGGTGAGGCTGGCCGAGACGAGGTAGGCCGCCACCCCACCGGCGACCAGCAGCCTGGTCCCGGCCGGCACCTCACCGGCGGCGGCCTCCACCACGGCGAGCTCCAGACCCGCGCCCACCGACGCGAGCGCGAGCGTCAGCGGCAGGTGCCCGAAGACGTAGACGTCGTGGGAGTGCGCGCCGTTGGACTCCCCGGCCTCGCCCAGCAGCTTCTTCGCCCGCGCGCCGGCGAGGTCGAAGTAGCTCCACCACAGCGCCACGGCGAGCACGAACCCCAGGAGGGCCACCGGCAGCGCGGCGGCCGACCACTTCGCGTCGTAGAGCCCGTGGGCGACGGCGGCCACCGGCTCGCCGAGCACGAGGATGACGAACAGCGCGAACCGCTCGGGCAGGTGCTCGACGTGCAGCGGCACGTCGGCCGAGGACCGCGTCGCGAGCAGCGGCACCAGCGCCTCGACCAGGACCGCGGCCGCCCACAGCGCGTACGCGGCCGGCCGGGGGACCGCCAGCGACACCGCCCACAGCACCGCACCGGCGCCCGCGCCGAGCAGGTACAGCCGGGTGATCGGTCGCGCCTCGGGGACGTGCACGTGCGCCCGGCGGTACTGCAGGAGCAGCAGCACCCGCAGCAGGACGTGGCAGAGCACGAAGACGGTGAACCGCTCCCCCGTCGCCTCCGACGCCGACGCCGCCAGCCCCACGACGGCGGCCATGCTGGCGAGCTTGTACAGCCGGTAGACGACGTCGTCGTGGTCGAAGCGGTTGGCGTAGAGCGTCGAGCTCACCCACGACCACCAGACGGTGGCGAACAGGCCCGCGAAGACGGCGAACCCGTGCACGGTCACGTCCTCGCGCAGCGCGATCGCCAGCTCGGCGACCACCAGGACGAACGCGAGGTCGAAGAACAGCTCCAGTCGCGAGGCGGAGCGGTGGTCGTCGGTGCGCAGCCGCGGCGGCCGGACGGCGTCGCCGCCGCGGCCGCCGAAGAAGGTCCGGACGCCGGCCATGGAACTCCCCCCGTAGCGGGCCGGTCAGGGCGCGGGGGTCGCGTCCGGCACGGGCCTCGACCGGCTCAGCTTCCGCCAGATCCAGCTCGACGGCACCCGCTGGCCGGTGACGAGGTAGTCGGCGACGCCGTCGATGAACAGCGTGGCCTCCACCTCCCGGTGCACCGCGGCCCGGCCGGCGAACAGCAGCTCGTCGCCGGGCTCGAGCACCAGGCCGCCGTCGGGCGCCATCAGTGCCTCGTCCCCGCGCAGCGCCAGCAGCGGCACCGCCAGCAGCGTCGTGTCCCGGTCGGCGGGGTTGCGCAGCAGGTGGGCGAGCCGGAACCGCCCGCCGACCAGGTGGGGGTGCAGCGCCGGCGCGTCGTCCGGGGTGAGCCGCACCTTCCACAGCGCCTCGAGGTGGGTGCCGCACGCCTCCAGCAGCCGGTCGATGACGCCGGCCGACCAGTCGTCGGTCTGCCGGGGCAGCTCGCGCAGGAAGCGCCAGAGCAGCGGCGTGCTGAGCCGGGCGTAGGCGTCGTGCGCGACCACCTCGGTGGGCACGAGCAGCGCGTCGACCTCCATCGCGGCGAACAGCGCCGCGTCGGCGGGCTGGTTCTGGCGGGCGGCGACGAACAGGTCGGGGTTGAGCCGCCGCGCCTCGGCCACCAGCGAGAGGTTCGTCGTGTCGTTGTCGGTCGCCGCGACCAGCCCGACCGCCGACGCGGGGTCGGTCCGCCGGATGGTCTCGGGGTCCGCGGAGTCCCCGACGATGGTCGGCTCCTCCTCCGGCGAGGGATCGACCGTGGTCACCTCCAGGCCCTCCGCGCGCAGGTCGGAGGCGAAGTGCCGGCCGAACCGGCCGTAGCCGCACACCAGCCACCGGCCCGGCGCGGGCGCCTTCCCCCGGGGCGGCAGCTCGGCGCCCGGGCCGCTCTCCAGCCAGGTCATGAGCTGGAACGAGGCCGGGGTCCGCAGCGCCAGCCGCAGGTGGTCGCCGAACCGGTCGAAGGGGTTGATGACCGTCGGCGACCCGAAGCCCGACATCCGCTCGGCCACCGTCGCCGACGTCGTGCGGGCCACCACCGGCAGCTCGGGGCGCAGCAGCGCGGCGGCCATCGTGACCGCGAGGTTGGCCTCGTCGTCACCGGTGACGGCCAGCACGCCCTCGCAGTAGGGGTGCCCGAGCCCGGCGACCCCGAGCACGTGCGGGTCGCGGGCGTCACCCACCACCCCGGGGACGTCGGCCCGGTGGCCGGCGATCTCGAGGGCGTCGATGCGGTTCTCCGCGCAGTCGACGACGGCGAACCGGCGGCCCAGGGCGTCGAGGGAGCGCGCGAGCGTCTCGCCGGCCTGCCCGAAGCCGCAGATCAGCAGGAACGGCTCGCGCAGCGCGCTGACCTTGCGGGACACGTGCCGCAGCGCCAGCGCCTGCCGGAACGCGCGGTCCTGCAGCAGCGCCAGCAGCGACCCGATCGCGTAGGCCCAGCCGACGACGGTCAGGTAGATGGTCCCGGTCACCCACAGCCGCTGCCCGTAGCTGAACTCGTACGGGATCTCGCCGAAGCCGATCGTCGTCGCCGTGTAGCTCATGACGTAGAAGGCGTCGAAGAGGCTCAGCCGGGCCGGTCGGCCCTCCGCGTCGACGCCCGGGATCAGCGACAGCCCGAGCACGCTGACGAAGAAGATGGCGATGAGCGTGATCAGCGGCGCCCGCATCCGCCGGAGGACGACGAACACCGTCGCCGACCCCTCGGCGCGCGGCACCACCGGGGCCCGCCGGCGCCGACGCCGTCCGCGGGTCGTGACGGGGGGCGGCGGCGCGGCGTCCACGGCGGTCAGTGCCGCTGGAAGGACACGGTCTCGATGACGAGCAGGACCACCGAGACCACGTTGGCCAGCAGCGCCCCGCCCGACAGCGACACCATGCTCGCCGTCGTCACCTCGGTGAGCCCGTCCGCGGAGACGTGCACCGCCCAGGCCCAGGTGATGGTGGCCGCCACCAGCTGCAGGTCGGCGACCAGGCTGGTGGCGAGGTGGACCGCGCCGATCTGCGTGCGGTCGCCGAACTTGAGCACCGTCGCGATGAGGCTGACCACGAGGGCGGCGAACAGCTCGTAGACGTTGTGCAGCGCGGGGTCGGAGATGTCGCCGAGGAAGAACCCGAAGTTCAGCGTCGCGGCGAGCAGCACGAAGAACCCGAACACGACCTTCTCGAGGTTCATGCGGCTCCTGCGACCGGCCCGGTGCTGACCGCGCCGACCCTAGCGCCGGACACGCACCGGCGCCGGGGAGACCGGACTCCCCGGCGCCGGGCGGGCTCAGCGCGCGCAGTGGCTCGGCGGCTCAGCGCACGTGGTGCACCTCGGCCAGCCGGTACACCGGCGTCGGGATGCCCACCTGCCGGGCCTTGAGCTGCAGCGCGAGGTAGAGCGAGTAGTGCCGCGACTGGTGCAGGTTGCCGCCGTGGAACCACAGCCCCGGCTGCCGGGTGGGCTTCCACATGTTGCGCTGCTCGCCCTCCCAGGGCCCCGGGTCCTTGGTGGTGTCCGAGCCCAGGCCCCACACCTTGCCGACCCGGTCGGCCACCTCCTGGGAGATGAGGTCGGCCGCCCACCCGTTCATCGAGCCGTAGCCGGTGGCGTAGACGACGAGGTCGGCGGGCAGCTCGGTGCCGTCGTCGAGCACGACGGCGTCCTCGGTCAGGTGGTCGACCTGGCCGTGCACCAGCTCCACGTCGCCGTCGGCCACCAGGTCGGCGGCGCCGACGTCGATGTAGTAGCCCGAGCCGCGGCGCAGGTACTTCATGAACAGCCCCGACCCGTCGTCGCCCCAGTCCAGCCAGAACCCGGCCTTCTCGAGCCGGTCGTAGAAGTCGGCGTCGCGCTCCTTCATCTGCTCGTACGCGGGGATCTGGAACTCGTGCAGGATCCGGTACGGCAGCGAGGCGAAGGTGAGGTCGGCCTTCTCCGTGGTCATGCCGGCGGCCACGGCCTCCTCGCTGTAGAGCGCCCCGAGCCCGATCTCCATGAGACTGTCGCTCTTCACGATGTGGGTCGAGGAGCGCTGCACCATCGTCACGTCGGCGCCGTGCTCCCACAGCGCCCCGCAGATGTCGAAGGCGGAGTTGTTGCTGCCGACGACGACCACCCGCTTGCCGGCGTAGGCGTCCGGGCCGGGGTGGGCCGAGGAGTGGTGCTGCTCGCCGCGGAACACGTCCTGGCCCGGCAGCACCGGCACGTTGGGCTTGCCGCTCATGCCGGTGGCCAGCACGAGCTCCCTCGGGTGGAGCGTGAGCTCCTCCCCGTCCCGGACGAGCTCGACGGTCCACTCCCCGGCCGCCTCGTCGTACTCCGCGCGGCGGACCTCGGTGCTGCCCCAGTACGGGATCTCCATGACCTTCACGTAGGACTCGAGCCAGTCGGCGATCTTGTCCTTGGGCGAGAACACCGGCCAGTTGTCCGGGAACGGCAGGTAGGGCAGGTGGTCGTACCAGACCGGGTCGTGCAGGCACAGGGACTTGTAGCGGCCGCGCCACTGGTCGCCGGGCCGGGGGTGCCGGTCGACGACGAGGGCGGGCACGTCCAGCTGGCGCAGCCGGGCGCCCAGTGCGATGCCGCCCTGCCCGCCGCCGACGACGAGGACGTGCGGCTGGGTGGTGCGGCCCAGCTCGGCCGCCTCGCGGGCCCGGCGCTCGGCCCAGGTCCGCCGCTGCCGGTTCGCCCCGTGCTCGGCGCCCATCGGCCGGCCCGGGCCGCGCGGCTCCTCGTGGCCCTTCAGCTCGTACAGGGTGGTGAGGAACGTCCACGCCCGCGGCTGCCCGTCCTCCTCGACCAGGCGCACCAGGCCCTTCCCGCGGCCGACCGCGGTCTCGAAGGTGAACCAGGCCGTGGTGACGCCGTCGGCCTCCTGGGGGTCCTCGCTGACGACGAAGCCGGAGGGATCGGTGCGGTCGAGCGTGGCGGTGAGCAGGTCGGTCACCCCGGCGCGGTCCTCGACGGTGGTCAGGTTCCAGCTGAAGGCGACCAGGTCGCGCCAGAAGCTCGTGGTCGCGAACAGGCCGGCGGCCCGCTCGACGTCGCGGGCGCGCAGCGCGTCCTCGAGGGCGGTGAACCACTCGGCCGCGCGCCGCGCGGGGCTCTGCGGGGGTGCGTCGAGCGTCTGCGTCATGGAGAGACCTCCTCGTCCCGGTCCGACGTGGTGTGATGTCCAGCACAGCGCGCCGCCGACCGGAGCGGGAGCGTTGCAGCGGATTGCACGCCCGAGGAGGCGCCGGTGCCCGCGTGGTCGGCGGTCGCGCCCGGTACCGACCTGTCCACGCACGCCCGGGTGCTCTCCCGGGTGCACGACGCCGTCCTCGCCGGCGGGCGCCCGCCGGTGCGGCCGCGGCGGGTGGTCGAGCGGTCCTGGTCCCGCGTGCTGGGCCTGGGCCTGGACCCCGACCGGCCGCGCCCCCGCGACCCGCTGCCCCCCGACGCGGTGGAGGCGCGCCGCCACGGGTCCGGCCTGGCGCTGGTCGTCGCGGAGCTGCGCCAGGTGCTGGTCGGCGTCGCCGACGCCTCGCACGGGCTGGTCGTCGTCACCGACGCCGACGGCGTCGTGCTGTGGCGGGACGGGTCGGCGGCCACCCGGCGGCGGGCCGACCGGCTCGGCTTCGCCGAGGGGGCGACCTGGACCGAGGCCGCGGTGGGCACCAACGCCATCGGGACGGCGCTGGCCGAGGCCGCGCCGGTGCAGCTGTTCTCCGCCGAGCACTTCGAGCCCGCCCAGCACCCCTGGTACTGCTCGGCCGCCCCGGTCCACTCGCCGGTCACCGGGGAGCTGCTCGGCGTCGTCGACGTCAGCGGCCCGGCGCTCACGCTGCACCCGGCGATCGGCGCGCTGGTGGAGACCTCGGTGCGGCTGGCCGAGACCGGGCTGTGGCGACGGCACGAGCAGCACCTCGACCGGCTGCGGCGGGCCGCCGAGCCGGTGCTGGGGACGGTGCGCGGGCCGGTGCTGGTGGTCGACGACGACGGCTGGGTGGCCGCCCGGTCGGGGATCGCCGCCGGCCCGCGGGTGGCCGCGCCGCGCGCCGGGCTGCCCATGGCGGTGGCCGGGCTCGGGCTGTGCACCCCCGAGCGGCTGGGCGAGGGGTGGCTGCTGCGCTGCCGGGAGTCCCGCGCGCCGGTCACCGCCGAGCTGGACCTCACCGCCCGGCCGGTGCTGCGGGTCACCGGCGGCGAGGGCTCGTGGTCGGCCGCGCTCACCCGGCGGCAGGCGCAGGTCCTCGCCCTCGTGGCCGGCGCCGGCCCGCGGGGGCTGGACGCCGCCGCGCTGGGCCGCGGCCTGTTCGGCGACGACGGGCACGTGGTGACCGCGCGGGCCGAGGTGTCCCGGCTCCGCCGCGTCGTCGGCGACCTGGTCGCCACCGGTCCCTACCGGCTGGCCGACGGCGTCGCGCTGACGGTGCGTACCGGTCCCGGCCGCGGGTAGCCCCGGGGCGTCCCGTCCCGCGTCCCGAGGAGATCCCGTGGCCGACGCCGTTCCCGTGCCGGACGTGCTCGCACACCTGGGCGAGGTCGACTACCCCGCCGACAAGGAGGCGCTGCTGGATGCCGCCCGGCGGCACGGCGCTCCCGACGAGGTGCTGCGCAGCATCCGGACGCTGCCGCCCGGGGAGGCGTTCGCCAACGTCGACGAGGTGGTCCGCTCGCTGCGCCCGGCCGCGGTCCCGCGTTCCGACGTCGAGACCCACGCCGCCGAGGCGACCCGCGCCGACGCGCGCGCGGCCTTCACCGGGCACCCGGACGACGCGGGGTCCGGCACCGGGCGGACCTCGGGCTGACCCCGGCCGGTCTCGCCCGCGGGGGTGGTGCGTTCGGCGCGGGATGTCCCGCGGTGTCGTACCCGGCTGGGAGCATGTCGGCGTGCTGCTCGCCGACGTCGTCGCCGCCTCCGCCGCGGTGGGGGCCACCCGCGCCCGCACGGCGAAGGCCGCGGCGATCGCGGGGGCGCTGCGCGCGGCCGCGCCCGGCGAGGTGGGCCCGGTCGCCGCGTGGCTGGCCGGCGAGCTGCCGCAGGGACGCGTCGGCGTCGGCTGGCGGACGCTGTCGCGGGCGCTGCCGGCTCCCGCGTCCGCGCCGTCGCTGACCGTCGCGGCGGTCGACGCCGCGTTCACCGCGCTCGCCGCCACCTCCGGCAGCGGCGCCACCGCCCGCCGCGAGGCGCTGCTGGGTGAGGTGCTGTCGGCGGCCACCGCCGACGAGCAGCGCTTCCTCACCGGGCTGCTGGGCGGCGAGCTGCGCCAGGGCGCGCTCGAGGGCGTCCTGCTCGACGCCGTGGCCGCCGCCGCGGAGGTGCCGCCGGCCACGGTGCGCCGCGCGGCGATGCTCACCGGCCGGCTCGACGAGACCGCCGCGACCGCCCTCGGCGGCGGGGAGCCGGCGCTGGCCGCCGTCGGCCTGCGGGTGGGCCGGCCGGTGCGGCCGATGCTGGCCGCCCCCGGCTCCTCGCTGGAGGCGGCGCTCGCCGACCTGGGCGGGGAGGTCACCGTGGAGCACAAGCTCGACGGCGCCCGCGTCCAGGTGCACCGCGACGGCGACGACGTCCGGGTGTGGACCCGCACGCTCAGGGAGGTCACCGGCGGGGTGCCCGAGCTGGTGGAGCGGGTGCGCGCGCTGCCCTGCCGCACCGCCGTCCTCGACGGGGAGACGCTCGCGCTCGACGACGACGGCCGCCCGCGCGCGTTCCAGGACACGATGAGCCGCTTCGGCAGCGACGGCGCCGACGCCGGCGTGCTGCTGTCGCCGTTCTTCTTCGACGTGCTGCACCTCGACGGCCGCGACCTGCTCGACGAGCCCCTGGCCACCCGCCTCGAGGTCCTCGACGGGCTGCTGGCCGCCGACGACGCCGCGCCGCTGCGGATGCCCGGCGCCCGCCGGCCCACCCCCGAGCAGGCCGCGGCGGTGCTCGGCGACGCGCTCGCCGCCGGGCACGAGGGCGTGGTGGTCAAGGCGCTGGACGCGCCCTACGCCGCCGGCCGCCGCGGCCGCGCCTGGCAGAAGGTCAAGCCGGTGCACACCCTCGACCTCGTCGTCCTCGGCGTGGAGTGGGGGTACGGCCGGCGCAGCGGCAAGCTGTCCAACATCCACCTCGGCGCCCGCGACCCCGACGGCGGTGACCCGCTGATGGTGGGCAAGACGTTCAAGGGCATGACCGACGAGCTGCTCGACTGGCAGACCCGCACCTTCCCCCGGCACGCCCGCGCCGAGCACCCCTGGGGGCTGGAGCTGCGGCCGGAGCTGGTCGTCGAGGTCGCCCTCGACGGCGCCCAGCGCAGCCCGCGCTACCCCGGCGGCGTCGCGCTGCGCTTCGCGCGGGTGCTGCGCTACCGCCCCGACCGCAGCCCCGCCGACGCCGACACGGTCGACGCGGTCCGCGCGCTGCTGGCAGGAGGCTGAGGCGGTGCTCATCCGTGCGGGCCGGGCCGACGGGCCGGCGCTCCGGTCGGAGCCGGCCGACCCCGTCGCCCCGCTGCTGGCCGCCCTCGACGACCTCGAGACGCTGACCCGGTTCGAGGCCGGGTCGGCGTCGGAGCGCGCCAATACTGTGCTCGAGGCCGCCCGGGACCTCGACCGGCCCGACCTCGAGCACCGCGCCCGGCTGGTCTGCGCCGACCTGCAGCGCCGCCGCGGCGCGGTCGCCGAGGCCGGCCGGACCGCCTCGGAGGTCCACCGCTGGGCCACCGAGGCGCACGACCGGCGCCTGCTGGCCCGCAGCTCCTTCGTGCTCACCGCCGTCTTCCAGGAGGTCGGCGACCTCGCCGGCGCGCTGGAGCACGCCGTCTCCGCGGTCGACCTGCTCGACGACGACGCCCTGCCCGCGCTGCGGGTCGACCACCTGGTGCGGCTGGCCGACGTCCTCGGCCTCGCCCGCGACCCCGCGGCCCCCGAGCGGTACACCGCCGTGCTGCGGCTGGCCGAGGAGCTCGGCGACGTCGACCGGCAGCTGCGCATCCTCAACAACCTCTCCTACACCGACACCCTCGCCGGCCGGTTCGAGGACGCGCTGGTGCACAGCGAGCGACTGCAGGCGCTGGCCGCCGCGCACGGCGCGGAGCTCGAGGTCGGCCGGCTCGACACCGTGGCCCGGGCGCTCATGGGCCTCGACCGGCTGGCCGAGGCCGAGGCCGTGCTGCTGCCCGGGCTCGCGCCCGAGGTGCTCGGTGCCTCCTCCGACGGCGACGCCGGCGCGGACTTCCTGCTCACCCTCGCCGAGGTGCAGCGCCGCCGGGGCGCCCTCGACCACGCGCGGCACGCGCTCACCGAGTGCGTCCGGCGGTGCGCCGAGCACGGCCTGACCTCGATCCGCGTGCGGGCCCGCGCCGAGCAGGCCGAGCTGCACGCCGCCGAGGGCGACCACCGGGCCGCGTTCGAGGAGCACAAGCGCTACGTCGCCGAGCTCGTGGAGCTGCAGTCGGCGCAGCGGGAGGCCCGCGCCCGCGCGCTGCAGGCGGTGTACGAGACCACCGAGGCGCGCCGGCAGAGCCGCCGCTGGCGCGAGCTGTCGCTGCGCGACCCGCTCACCGGCCTGTACAACCGCCGCTACGTCGACGAGGAGCTCCCCCGGCTGCTGGCCGAGGGCGCCGGCCGGGTGTGGGTGGCGCTGCTCGACCTCGACCACTTCAAGCGGGTCAACGACACCTGCTCCCACGCCGTCGGCGACGAGGTGCTGCGCGCGGTGGCCACGCTGCTGCAGGAGACCGGCGCGCCCGGCGGCAGCGGCTCGTTCGCCGCCCGGCTGGGAGGCGAGGAGTTCCTCCTCGTCCTGCCCGACGTCGACGCCGGCGCCGCGACCGCCCACCTCGAGACCGTCCGCCGCACGGTCGCCGCGCACCCGTGGGCCGGGCTCACCGGCGGGCTGCCGGTCACGGTCAGCGTCGGCGCGGCGAGCACCGCCGAGGTGACCGACCGGACGCCGGCGCAGCTGCTCGGCCTGGCCGACGCCCGCCTCTACCGGGCCAAGCGGGCCGGCCGGGACCGGGTCGTCGTCACGGGCTGAACCCGGCAGGCTGGCCGGGTGACCGCCGAGCAGACCCCGATCAGCCGCTTCCCCCTCGCCGACCCCGCCGGCCTGCCGGCCGACCTCGCCGAGCGCTACGCCGACGTGCAGGAGCGCTCGGGGTTCCTGCCGCACGTCTTCGCCGCGCTGGCCTGGCGCCCCGACGAGGCGCGCGCCTTCTTCACGATGCACGACGCGCTCATGGACAAGGACACCCCGGGGCTGTCCACCGGCGAGCGCGAGCTGATCGTGGTGGCCACCAGCGCCGCCAACGACTGCGCCTACTGCGTCGTCGCGCACGGGGCGATCGCGCGCATCCGCACCCGCGACCCGCTGCTGGCCGACCTGGTCTCCGTCGACTGGCGCAAGGCGCCGCTGTCCGAGCGCATGCACACCGTGCTCGACGTCGCCGTCCGGCTGGCCACCGACCCCGCCGCGGTCACCGCCGCCGACCTCGACCGGCTGTGCGCCGTCGGCCTGACCGACGACGACGTGTGGGACGTCGGCGCCATCACCGCCTTCTTCGCGCTGTCCAACCGGCTGGCCCACTTCGCCGCGATCCCGCCCAACCCCGAGTTCCACCTGCTGGGCCGCCTGCCCCGGTGACGGCCGGGGCAGGCGGCCCGCCGCCACCGGGGCGGCGCCGGCTCAGGCGGCGTCGTCGGCCCGCACGCCGTCGGCGAACAGCTGCCGGGACACCACTCCGGTGTCGGGGTTGTCGGTGAACACCCCGTCGATCCCGGTCGCCCAGAACGCCAGGTGCTCCTCGATGGCGCGGCCGTAGTCGGCCGGGTCGTCACCCTCGCGCAGGTCCGTGGGCAGGAACTGGTTCTCGTTGCGGAAGGTGTAGGGGTGGACGAGGAGGTCGGCGGCGTGCGCGTCGTCGACCAGGGACGTGGGCTCGCCCAGGGTGCCGTCGGGCAGCCGCGGGATCACCTGCGCCTTCTCCGGCCCGACCCCGTCGGCGTAGCTCCCGATCTCCGCGAGGCCCTCGGCGGTGGACAGGTCGGCGTAGGTGCGCGGGTCGCCGGCGGCCACCAGGTTGTAGGGCGCGCCGCTGGCCGAGAGCAGCTGCACCAGCGGCACGTCGACGACCTCGTCGAGCTCGCGCAGGTTCGCCGTCTCGAACGACTGCACGAACACCGGCGAGCGGCGCCGGTCCAGGCCTGCCTCGTCCAGGTCGGCGACCAGCGGCTCCTCCAGCGACAGGTCGATGGAGTCGAAGTAGGTCGGGTGCTTGGTCTCGATGTACACGCCGATCTCCCGCCGCAGCTCCCGGCTCAGCCGCTCGCGCAGTTCGAGGACCTCGTCGAGGGTGGGCACCTGGTACAGCCCGTCGTAGAGGGTGTTCTCCTCGCGCAGCTCCGGCAGCCGCTCCACCGCGCGCAGGCCGCGCAGCTCCCCGAGGGTGAAGTCCTCGGTGAACCAGCCGGTCAGCTCGACGCCGTCGATCACCTTGGTGGTGCGCCGGTCGGCGTACTGCGGGCGCTCGGCGACGTCGGTGGTGCCCGAGATCTCGTTCTCGTGCCGGGCGACCAGGACGCCGTCGCGGGTGCTGACCACGTCGGGCTCGATGTAGTCCGCACCCATGCGGGCGGCCAGCTCGTAGGCGGCCAGCGTGTGCTCGGGGCGGTACCCCGACGCGCCCCGGTGGCCGATGACGAGCAGGTCGCCGGCACCGTCGGCGCGCCCGCCGTCGGCGGGTCTGCCCTCGGACTGCCCCGGCGGGGTGGACGGCGGTGCCGCCGCGGCCGGCGCGGCCGGCGCGAGCAGGACGGCGGTCAGCGCGACGACGACGCCGGTGCGGCGACGCGACGGTACGGGCACGGTTGCCTCCGCGGGCTCGCACCGGCGCCCCTCGCCGGCGGCCCGTCAGGCACCTCATCCGGTCGAGGTGGACGGCCCGCCGACGGCGCGGCGAACACCCGGTGAAGCCGGGGCCGCGGGCTACCCGGCCGGCGACAGGCTCCGGGCGAAGCGCGCGATGTCCGCGACGGTCGCGTCGTAGACGTCCCCGACGGCGGTCTTGAAGACCAGCTCGCCGGCGTGGGTGAGCCCCAGGTTCACCCGGCCGATCGTCGGCACGCCGGCCGCCTGCAGCCGGCGGTAGTAGGCGATGCCCTCGTCCCGCAGCGGGTCGAGCTCGTTGACGGTGACCACGTGCGGCGGCATCCCGGTCAGGTCCTCGACGGTGGCGAAGTAGGGCCAGGCCAGCGGGTCGCGGCGGTGCTCGTCGGCGGGGTCGTAGGTCGACACCAGGACGTCCATCATCGCGGTGTTGAGGAACCAGCCCTCGTTCTCCACCAGCGAGGGCAGCTCGGCGCGCTTGGCGTCGTCGTCCCAGCCGTAGCCACCGGAGATGTAGGGGACCATCGCGTAGACGCCGGCGATCGCGTCCAGCCGGCCCTCCCGCTTGGCCAGCAGCGCCGACGCCAGGCACAGGTTCGCCCCGCCGGACTCCCCCTGCAGCACCAGCGAGGTCGCCCCGAGCTCGCCGCGGTGGGCGTCGAGCCAGGTGAGCGCGTCGGCGCAGTCGTGCAGCCCGGTCGGGAACGGGGCGTGGCCGTCGGTGCTCACGGCGTTGCGGAAGTCGACGGCGACGACGACCAGGCCGGTGGCGGCGAGGTCCTCGCACCAGCGGGTGTGCAGCCGGTTGTCGCAGTCGAGGATCGTCATGCCGCCGCCGTGGAGGTACACCAGCCCGGGCAGCGGCTGCCCCTCGGTGCCGGCCGGCCGGAAGACGTACAGCGGGATCGCGTTGCCCCCGCGGCCGGGGGCGGTGTGCGTGGTGCGGGTGACGTCGTCGCGGTGGGTCTCCTCCTGCGCGACCGCGGCGTACAGCTGCTCGAAGGCGTCGTGGGCACCCCGGACGAAGGCCAGCCGGTCCTCCAGCGGCGCGTCCCGCGGGAAGGGCGGCGGCGCGGCCTGGGCGTCGAGGCCGTACCGCGCGAGGGCCTCGCGCAGCCGGCGGTCGGCGCGGTCGTCGGTGCGGTACTCGGCGGCGGGGTCCCCCAGCCGGCCGGGCAGCGGGGTGCGGGTCGTCGGGTCGGACGTCGTCGTCACGGTTCCTCCTGGGCGGTTCCGGGGACCGGCCGCGGCCGCAGGCGCCGTCAGGAACACCCGGGGTGGGGCAGCCGTCGTGCCGGCGACCGTAGTGGCGCGGATCACGCCGGTGTCAGGTCTTCGTCGGCGGGTCGCGACGGAACCGGCCCGTGACGCATCCGTTACGTGGCCCTACGGTGTCCGGACCGGCCCGCCGTGGGCCCTGGAGGAGGAGATACGTGCGCACACCCCGGACAGCCCTGACCACCGCCGCGCTCGTCGCCGCGACCGCCCTCGTCGCCGGAGCCGCTCCGGCCGCCGCCGCTCCCGGAGCGCCCGGCGAGCCGCGCTACGCCGACGGCAGCACCTCCGGCGGGGACCCGTACTTCCCGGCGGCGGGCAACGGCGGGTACGACGTCCAGCACTACGACCTCGGGCTGTCGTGGTTCCCCGGGGCGACGCCCGCGGAGGGCCGGCTCGACGGCACCGCCGTGATGACCCTGACCGCCACGGCCGACCTGGCGAGCTTCTCGCTGGACCTGCGCGGGCTCACGGCCTCCTCGGTGCTGGTCGACGGCAAGCCCGCCCGCTACCAGCAGCTGCTGGTCGGCGCGGACGGCCGCGGCGGCGAACTGGTCGTGCAGGCCGCGCCGAAGCTCAGGGCAGGCACCACCCACCAGGTCACCGTCGTCTACAGCGGCAACCCGGGGCAGCCCACCGACATCGAGGGCGGCCTCTACGGCTGGGTCACCTTCGGCGACGGCGTCCTGGTCGCCAACCAGCCCGAGGGCGCGCCGACGTGGTACCCGGTCAACGACGTGCCGACGGACAAGGCCACCTACGACTTCCGGATCACCGTGCCGGAGGGCAAGACGGCGATCGCCAACGGCGAGCCGGTGGGCGGGCCGGTGACCGTCGACGGCCGCACCACGTGGACCTGGCGGGCCACCGACCCGACGGCGAGCTACCTGACGACCGCGTCGATCGGCGACTACACGCTGAGCACCCAGACCGGCCCCGGCGGGTTGCCGATCCTCAACTACGTGGAGACCGGGCTGACCCCGGCGCAGCGGACCACCACCGAGGCGAGCCTCGGGCAGCAGCCGGCGATGATCGCCTTCTTCTCCGAGCTGTACGGGCCCTACCCGTTCACCTCGTACGGCGCCATCGTCGACGACAACAGCGTCGGCTACGCCCTGGAGACCCAGACCCGGCCGGTGTACTCGGGGCAGGCCCGCGAGGGCACCGTGGCCCACGAGCTGGCCCACCAGTGGCTGGGCAACAGCGTCAGCCCCGAGCGGTGGGCCGACATCTGGCTCAACGAGGGCTTCGCCACCTACTCCGAGTGGATGTGGGAGGAGAGCCGGGGCGGCCGGACCGCGCAGGCGCGCTACACCACCGTCTACGCCCAGCCGGCGACCAGCTCGTTCTGGCGGACGGTGGTCAGCGATCCCGGCCCGACCGGCCTGTTCGCCTCCGCCGTCTACAACCGCGGCGCGGCCACGCTGCACGCCCTGCGCACCCGCATCGGCGACGCGGCCTTCTTCACCCTGCTGGAGCGTTGGGCCACCGAGAACGCCGACAGCACGGTGACCACGGCCGACTTCGTCGCACTGGCCGAGGAGGTCAGCGGGCAGCAGCTCGACGGCTTCTTCACCGACTGGGTGGTGACCCCGGCCAAGCCCGTCGGCTACTGAGCCGACCGCCGGGGGCGGGCAGGATCGGCGTCATGCCCGCCCCCGGCACCCCGCTCGAGCACCTCGGCTTCCTCACCATCGGCTCCTTCGACCCGGCCGAGCCCCGCGCCGGCCACGAGGCCACGCTGCGGATGGTCGAGCTCGGCGAGCGGCTCGGGTTCGACAGCGCCTGGCTGCGCCACCGCCACCTGCAGTACGGCATCTCCTCGCCGGTCGCCGTCCTGGCGGCACTGACCCAGCGGACGTCGCGGATCGCGTTCGGCACCGCCGTCACCCCGCTGGGCTGGGAGAACCCGCTGCGCCTGGCCGAGGACCTCGCCACCGTCGACGTGCTCTCCGGCGGCCGGCTCCACCCCGGGGTCAGCGTCGGGCCGCCGATGCACTGGGACGACGTCAAGGCCGCGCTCTACCCCGACACCGCCGACGCCGAGGACTTCACCCACACCCGGGTCGAGCGGCTGCTGCGGCTCGTAGCGGGCGAGCCGGCCGCCTCCTTCTCCGGGCGCGAGGGGGTCGTCGAGGAGTGGTCGGACCGGGTGCAGCCCCACTCCCCCGGCCTGCGGGGCCGGATCTGGTACGGCGGCGCCAGCACCCGCTCGGCGCGGTGGGCCGGGCGGGCCGGCACGAACCTGCTGACCAGCAGCGTGGTGAAGGCCGAGGACGACCGCAGCGACTTCGCCGCCATCCAGGCCGGGCAGATCCGCGCCTACCGGGACGCCGGTGGCACCGGCCGGGTGTCCCAGGGCCTGGTCGTCATCCCGACCGACGGCGCGACGCCCGAGCAGCGGGAGCGCTACGCCGCCTACGTCGCGGCCCGCACCCCGCGCACCCGGAGCCCGCAGGGCCCGGCGCGGCTGCTGTTCGCCGCCGACCTGCTGGGCACCGCCGAGCAGGTCGCCGAGGCGCTGTACGCGCACGAGGGGTTCCGGGAGGTCACCGAGGTGGTCTTCGCGCTGCCGTTCAGCTTCGCGGAGGCCGACTACGAGCAGATGCTCACCGCCGTCGCCACCCGCCTGGGCCCGCTGCTGGGCTGGTCACCGGCGGCCTGACCCCGCGCGCGGGACGGGCACCGACCAGGCGCCCGCCGCCACCCGCCAGGTGCGCGCCGGCACCGGCGGCAGCAGGTCGCCGTCGGCGTCCAGGGCGACCGGCTCGCCGGACACGGCCACCTCGCGCCCGCGGACGCGGACGACGTCGTCGCGGTCGAGGTGCCGCCCCGCGGTCAGCGCCAGCGCGTAGGCGGCGCGGGCGGCGGGGCCGGTGGCCGCGCTGACCACGACGTCGGCCAGCCCGTCGCCGGGGTCGGCCCCGGGCGCCAGCGCCGTCCCGCCGCCGACCGTCGGCCCGTTGCAGACGCCGACCACGAGCAGCGGCGTGCGGCCGTCGGCCGCCCAGCCGTCCGGCGCGGTGACCACGGCGCCGTCGACGGTGACCCGCAGCCGGTGCTCGGCGCCGGCGAGCCCGGCGACGGCGGCCCCGATGGGGTAGGCCAGCGCGCCGAACCGCTCCTTGAGCCCGGCGGCCTCGTCCGCGGCGCGCACCCCGATGCCGGCGTGCACGGCGTTGACCACCACGCCGCCGGCGTCGTCGCGGAGCAGGTCCAGCCGGCGCGGGTCGCCGCCGAGGACGCACCGCGCGGCGCCGGCCGGGTCGTCGGGCAGCCCGAGCGCGCCGGCGAGGTCGTTGCCGGTGCCGAGAGGGACGATGCCGAGGGGGTCGGCCGGGTCGAGCGCGCCGGCCCGGTCGAGCGTGGCCACGACCGCGTGCACCGATCCGTCGCCACCGGCCACCACCAGCCGGCGGCCCGCGCGGCCGGCGACGACCCGGTCGAGGTCGGCGGCGTCGGCGGTCGCCGCGACCTCGACGTCGGCACCGGCGCGCAGCACCTCCAGGGCCCGGGCCAGGCGCTCCTCGTCGGCGCTCCCGGCGTTGCGGTTGGCCACCACCAGCAGGTCCACGACAGGCACCCTCCCAGCCCGCGCGCCGCCCTGGTGCGCCCGGGCAGGATCGCCACCGTGACGAGCGACGTCGACGACGTGGTGGCCGGCCTGCGGCGGCGCGGGAGCCTCAAGTGGACCCGCCACCCGCAGGCGCTGGGCGCGTGGGTGGCCGAGTCCGACCTCGGGACGGCGCCGGCGGTGACCCGGGCCCTGCAGGAGGCGGTCGGCCGGGGCCTGTTCGGCTACCTGCCCGACTGGCTGGCCGACGACGTGGCCGAGGCCTGGTGCGGCTTCGCCCGCGACCGCTACGGCTGGGCCGTGCCGCCGGAGCGGGTACGGCCCCTGCCCGACGTGCTGGCCGGGCTGGCCGCGGCGATCACCCACCTGTCCCGGCCGGGCTCGCCGGTGGTGCTGCCGACGCCGGCCTACATGCCCTTCCTCGAGGTGCCGCCGGCGCTGGGCCGGGAGGTGATCGAGGTGCCTATGGCCCGCGACGGCGACCGGTACGTCTACGACCTCGACGCGCTCGGCGCCGCCTTCCGCGCCGGCGGGCACCTGCTGGTGCTGTGCAACCCGCACAACCCGATCGGCCGGGTGCTCGAGCCCGCCGAGATGCTCGCCGTGGCCGAGGTCGTCGACCGGCACGGCGGGCGCGTCTTCTCCGACGAGGTGCACGCGCCGCTGGTCTTCCCCGGCCACCGGCACGTGCCCTACGCCTCGCTCGGCGACGTCCCGGCCGCGCACGCGGTCACCGCCACCAGCGCGTCGAAGGCGTGGGACCTCGCCGGGCTCAAGTGCGCGCAGCTCGTGCTCTCCAACGACGCCGACGCGGCGACGTGGGCGCGGGTGGGCCACCCCGTCGAGCACGGCGCCTCGACGCTGGGCGCGGTGGCCAACGCCGCCGCCTACCGCGACGGCGTCGCCTGGCTCGACGACACCCTCGCCGTCCTCGACCGGCACCGCCGGCTGCTCGCCGACCTCGTCGCCGCGCACCTGCCCGGGATCCGGTACCGCCCGCCCGAGGGCACCTACCTGGCCTGGCTGGAGGGGTTCCCCGTCGACGCGCCCGGTGACCTGCTGCTCGCGGAGGCCGGCGTGGCGGTGGTCGACGGCGCCCGGTGCGGCGCCGCCGGCCGGGGCGCGGTGCGGATGGACCTGGCCACGCCCGAGCCGGTGCTGGCCGCGGTGGTCGAGCGGATGGCCGCCGCACTGGGCTGAGGTGCTCCCCGGTCAGGTCGCCTGTTCTCCCGAGGCGACCCGGTAGATCCGGTACTCCACCCGCTTCCCGGGCACCAGGCGCCCCTCCCCCACGAACACCGCCTGGTTCACCCAGGCGTAGCGCTCGTCACCGGTCTCGAGGCGCAGGGTGGTGACGAAGTACTGGTCGCCGAAGTCCGTCGCCGTGTCCCCGCCGCCCATGAGCGCCAGCACGGCCGGGGTCAGCTGCAGGAGCCCGCCGTACTGGAAGTAGACGTGGGCGCCGTCCACCGTCTGCATCGTGGTGCGCACGTCGAGCCGGCCGAACCCGTCGTTGCCGACCAGCATCCAGTCCGCACCGCCACCGACGATCCTGCCCTTGAGGCGCTCGCCGGAGATCTCGCCGCCGGTGATCGTCCCCTCGAGGCGGTTGCCGTAGGGCCCGGGGCCGACCGGGTGGGGCTCGACGTCGGCGTGGTAGTCGAACTCGGGTACCAGGTGCGGCATGGCGTCCCTCCCCAGGACGGGGCGGGCCGGGAGCCCGCCCGGGACCGGGACGGTCCGCCGCGCGGGACGGGGCGTCAAGGGTCCCGTGCACGCCCGGGCGCTCCCGGGACGGCGCGTACGCGTGGTCCGCCTCCCGGTGACCGGCAGACCTGCCGGTCAGCAGGAGCGCAGGTCGGCCTCCACCGCCTCGGACGCCTTGCGGGCGGCGATGAGCACCGGGTCCCAGACCGGGGCGAACGGCGGCGCGTAGGAGAGGTCCAGCGACAGGACCTCGTCGACGGTCATCTCGTTCCAGATGCAGATGGCGAGGGCGTCGATCCGCTTGCCGGCGGCCTCCTTGCCGACGATCTGGGCGCCGAGCAGCCGGCCGGTGCGCCGCTCCGCGGTCATCTTGACCCGGATGGGCTTGGCGCCCGGGAAGTAGCCGGCCTTGGTGGTGGAGTCGACGGCGGCGGTCACGAACTCGTACCCGGCCTCGCGCGCCTCCTCCTCGGCCAGCCCGGTCCGCGCGGCCTCGATCGAGCAGGTGCGGGTGATCGCCGTCCCGATGACGCCCGGGAAGGTGGCGTAGCCGCCGCCGATGTTGATGCCGGCCACCCGGCCCTGCTTGTTCGCGTGCGTGCCCAGCGCGACGACGACCCGCTGCCCGGAGAGCCGGTGCACCGACTCCACGCAGTCGCCGGCCGCCCACACGCCCGGCGTCTGGGTGCGCATCTGCGCGTCGACGGCGATGCCGCCGGAGGTGCCCAGCGGGATGCCGGCCTCCTCCGCCAGCCGCACGTTGGGCCGCACGCCCAGGCCGAGGACGACGAGGTCGGCGGGCAGTTCCCGGCCGCTGCCGGTCACCACCGCGCGGGCCCGCCCGTCGGGGCCGACGTCGATCGCCGCGACGCCGTCGGAGAGCACCAGCTCCACACCCTCCTCCCGCACGGCGTCGGCGATGTACCGGCCGACGTCGGGGTCGAAGGTGCCCACCGGCGTGGCCGACCGGTCGACGACGGTGACGTCGAGGCCGCGCTCCTTGCACGCCTCGGCGATCTCCAGGCCGATGTAGCCGCCGCCGACGACGACCACCCGCCGCACCCGGCCGCTGTCGAGCTCGGCCCGCAGCGCGACGCCGTCGTCGAGCACCTGGACGCCGTAGACGCCCTCGGCGTCGATGCCCTCGACCGGCGGGCGCATCGGCACGCTGCCGGTGGCGTACACCAGGTCGTCGTAGGGCTCGGTGCCCTCGGTGCCGGCGTCGAGGTCGCGCCAGTGCACGACGCCCTTGTCGGTGTCGATGCCGACGACCTCGGTGCGCATGCGGACGTCGAGACCGTTGGCGCGGTGCTGCTCGGGCGTGCGGGCGACCAGGTCGGCCTCGCGCTCCACCGCGCCGGAGATCCAGTACGGGATGCCGCAGGCGGAGTAGGAGGTCGCGCGGCCGCGCTCGAACAGGACGACGTCGAGGTCGGGACGCCGCTTCTTGGCCTGCGACGCCGCGCTGCCTCCGGCGGCGTCGCCACCGATGACGACCAGTCGGGTGCTCACCCCCGCAGGCTAGGACGGTGGGCGGCTACAGGCTCACCGCGACGGTGGCGGCGAGTTCCCGCGCGGCCTCGAGGTCGTCCGCGGTGGGCGGTCCGGTCAGCGACAGCGGCGCGGCCACCTGCTTCCACCGCAGCGCCCCGGTGACCGTGCCGATGGCCTTGAGCGCGCCGGCGGTGTCGTCTCCGCCGTGCACGTAGACCCCGTAGGGCAGGCCGACCGTGGCGTCGAGGCACGGGTAGTAGACGGTGTCGAAGAAGTGCTTGAGCGCCCCGCTCATGTAGCCGATGTTGGCCGGGGTGCCCAGCAGCACGCCGTCGGCGGCGAGCAGGTCGGCCGGCCCGGCCGAGAGCGCCGGGCGCACCTCGAGCTCGACCTCCTCGACCAGCGCCGCGCCCTCGCGCACCGCCTCCAGCACCGCCTGCAGGTTCGGCGAGGGGGTGTGGTGGACGACGAGCAACCGCGGCATGCCCGCCATCGTGCCCCCGGTGCGCGCCCCGCCCGGGCGTGCGGCAGGGTCGGGGCGTGTTCGAGGGACTCCACCACGTGCAGCTGGCCATGCCGCGCGGCGAGGAGGCGGCCGCCCGCGCCTTCTTCGCCGGCGTGCTCGGGATGACCGAGGTGGACAAGCCGCCGGTGCTCGCCGCCCGCGGCGGGGCGTGGTTCCGCTCCGGCGGGCTCGAGCTGCACCTCGGCGTCGAGGACGACTTCGGCCCGGCCCGCAAGGCCCACCCGGGGATCCTGGTCGCCGACCTCGACGAGGTGGTCCGGCGGCTGGCGTCGGCCGGGCAGGACGTCACCTGGGACGCCGACTTCCCGGGCTTCCGCCGGGTGTACGCGCACGACCCCTTCGGCAACCGGCTGGAGTTCCTGCAGCCGGAGTGAGGGCCGGCGCCGCGAGGTCGCCCCCGTGTCGACCTGCGGCGGTCTCAGCCCTCCGGAGACCGCACCAGGTCGACGTCCGGCGCCCGCCGGGCGGCCTCGGCGGCGCCCCGGTGGACTGACCGCAGGGCAGGATCGCAGGTCATGGCGACCAACCCCCGGATCGGCCCGGTCGAGCGGGCCACGAAGCGGACCTGGGACGAGTGGCTCCGCTTCATGGACGCGATCGGCGCGCCGCAGCTCGACCACCGGCAGATCGCGCTGCGGGTCTACGAGGAGCTCGGGGACACCGTCGAGCAGCGCGGCTGGTGGACCCAGTCGGTGACCGTCGCCTACGAGCAGCACATCGGCCGCCGGATCCCGGGGCAGCGGTCCGACGGCACGTTCCAGACCAGCGTCAGCCGGTCGACGCCGCTGGGCATGGCCGAGCTCATGGAGCGGTGGCGCGCCTTCGCCGACGGGGACGCGGCCGTGCAGGAGGTCGTCGCCGGCGCGGACGTGAGGGTCAGCGGCACCGACCGGCGCACCACGTGGCGGACGAGGGCCGCGGACGGTTCGTCGGTCGTGGTCACCAGCGAACCGAAGAAGGACGGGACGGCCTCGCTCGTGGCGACCCAGGTCGGGCTGCCGACCCTCGAGGCGAACGACGCGGCGCGCGAGCGGTGGACGGCGGTCCTCGAGCGGTTCCTGGCGGGGGTGCGGCCGGGCCGCTGAGCGGCGCGTCGAGCCGTCGTCACCGGTCGTCACGTCCGGAGCACGTCCCGGCGGCCCACGCCGTCGCGCGGCCCTCCCGGTGGCCGGGGAGCCGCACCGGTGACCCCGGACGTGGTCCGGCGCCGAGCGACGCGCCAGGCTCGTCGGCACTGCGGACGTCGGATCCGGGCAGCCGGAGGTGGGCCGTGCCCCGAGTGGCGATCGTGACCGGCGGGAGCTCGGGGATCGGGCGGGCCCTGAGCGCGGCCCTGGTGCGCCGGGGTGACGAGGTGGTCCTCACGGGGACCGACGGCGCGGCCGCGGCGAGGGTGGCGGAACAGCTCACCGCGAGCGGGCCGGGAGCGGCCTCGGCGGCCGCCGTGGACGTGCGGGACGCGGCGGCGGTCGACGCCCTGGTGACCGACACCGCGGCGCGGCACGGCGGGCTGGACCTGCTGGTCAACAACGCCGGCGTGGCCATCGCCGGTCCCGTCGAGGAGCTGTCCCTGGCCCACTGGGAGCGGGCCATCGACGTCAACCTGCGCGGTGTGGTGCACGGCGTACAGGCCGCCTATCCGCTGATGGTGCGGCAGGGACACGGGCACATCGTCAACGTCGCGTCCGTCTCCGGGCTGCTGCCCAACCCGGGCTTCGCGCCCTACGCCACGACGAAGTGGGCGGTGGTCGGGCTCTCGCTGGCCCTCCGCGGCGAGGCCGCCTGCCGCGGGGTGCGGGTGAGCGTGGTCTGCCCCGGTGGGGTGGACACCCCGCTCCTCGACAAGGGCATGCCGCGCGACCTCCCGCGGGTGCCCACCGTCGAGTCGGTCGACCCCCGGACGGTGATCACCAAGCTGAACGGAGGCCGCCTGTACGACGCGGACGCCCTGGCCGTCCACGTCCTGCGCGGGGTCGACCGCGACCGGGCGATCATCGTCGCGCCCCGGTACGCCCGGGTCGCGTGGCGCCTGATGCGCCTCTCCCCGTCGTCGTTCATGCGGCTCGGGCAGCTGCTGGTCACCCGTGACGCGGACCTCCGGGCGGCCATCTGCGGGGCGGTGCCCACGTCCACGACCGAGCCGGCGGGGAGTGCCCCGACAGCCGGCTGACGCCGACGGCGTCAGGAGGACCGTGCCGTCCTGCCGGGCCGCCCGCGAACGGCCCGGCAGGCCGGCCGGCTCAGGAGCGCTGGCGGTCCGACGAGCGGTACCTGCCGAGCTGCGACTCGGAGTACTCGCCGGCCTCGTCGTCGAAGACCATCGGCCCGATCCGGCTGCCGGGGGCCACGACGGCCTCCCGGCCGGTGAAGTCGTACCGGTACGTCCAGGTCCCGAACTCGTCGACGATCGTGCCGCTCCGACGCTCGCTGTAGGTGTCCCCCACGCCGGTCCACGTGATCGACACCGGCGGTGCCGAGGTCGGGGTCTCCCCGTGCCCGCTGCCCACCGCGAGCGTCCCGGTGAGGGTCGCCGTCGTGTACTTCCGGTCCATGGTGAAGGTCACCTGGCCGCCCTCGACGAAGCGGACGCCGAGGAGCCGGCAGGGGCCGTCCTCGGGCGCCGGCTCGCCGTGCCCGCCACCGGGCAGGTAGGGGGTCACACCGTCGTCGCACTCGACGTCGGACACGGAGCCGAACACCGACGCCCGGCCGTTGCCCAGGTCGTCGACGAACAGGTCGCCGAAGTGGGCGTTGCCCGGGGCGCCGGCGGCCGGCGGGAGCTCCCCCACCTCGAGCCACGTGACCCAGGCCGTGGTGCCCGAGGTCTTGGAGAAGAACAGGTCACCGGCCAGCGCGGGCGACGGAGTGACGACGACGGCGAGGGCCGCTGCGGAGACGGCGACCGTCCCCAGACGGCGCAGGGTGGAGGCGGACACGCAGACCTTCTCTCGGTAGCGCACGGCCGGGCCGTGCGGGGAGGGCGGGACGCCCGGCGGGCGCCCCGGATCGGGACGAGGGGGAGTCAGCGGCGGGTGCGGATCCGCCGCAGGACCAGGGCGCCGACCTGCTCGCCCTGGACGAGGCCCGCCTCGATGGCGTGCGGGAGGTGGATGCCGCCGTAGAGCCGGGAGTCCGCGGCCTCGCGGGCGGCGTCGCCGAAGGACGCGAAGGTGCGCGGGGCGTGCCCACGGGCGTCGTGCGACCGGTCCGTGAACGGGAAGGTGCCCAGCCGGTCGGTGAGCACGGCGGCCGCCGCCGGGGACGCGACGCTGTGCCCCGACGTGTGCTCCGGGAACTGCGGGCTGTTGACGTACGTGCTCCAGCCCGGGTCGATGTACCGGTTCACGTAGGTGACCGGCCGGAGCAGCTGGTACCGGTACTTCCACGTCCAGCAGTTGAGGAACGCCTCGTGCAGCGCGATGCCGGTCATCGCGAACGTGTCCAGGGCGACGTCGAGCCGCGCGCCGCGCAGCGCGAGGGCCTGCGTGGCGATGAGCATCCAGTGGCCGGAGGGCAGACCGGTCGGCGTGCCGTGGGGCGGGGTGAACGAGCCGGGGTTGTCGGTCCAGAACCGGGCGATGGCCCGGTGCTCGTCGGTGTTCGCGGCCGACTGACGGTGCACCGTCGTCGCCTGGGCGTGGAACACCGATCCCGGCTCGGTCGAGAAGGGCAGGGGCGGCTCGGGCTCGACCTCGTCGGCGCTGGTGAGGACCATCGGGCGGACCTCGGACCAGTACGGCTCGACCGCCGGACGGAAGTTGGGCGGCGTCGAGACCCAGTGCCAGGGCTCGGTGGCGGGCGGCGTGTAGAGCCGGCCGAGGATCCCGGCGTGGCCGTCGGCCGCGATCCACGGCGCCAGGTCCCCCGCGACCGCCCGCCCGTGCGCCGTGGACGCGTCGAGCGCCCGCTCGGACACCCCGGCGGCGCGCCGCCGGGCCAGTGCGTCCGCCTCGGCCGCGTTCAGCCGCTCCCGGGTTCCGGCGCCGGCGAAGGGCAGCACCTGACGGAGCACGGCCGCGGCCGACGTCACCACGGCGGCCGGCCAGTCGACCGGCGCGGCCAGGGGGCGGGGTGCGGGGACCGGCAGGTCCCGCAGCTGACCACCCAGGGACCGGTGGGCGGGCATCCCCCGGACCCCGGCCTCGTACATGGCGATCGCCGTGTGCGCGTAGGTGCGGGCAGCGGCCGGCGGGCTGAGGTTCTCGGCGAGCACCAGGTCGTAGGTGGTCTGCAGCCAGCTCAGCGCCTCGTCGGCCGCGTGCCCGGCGACCGTCGCGCCACCAGGACCGGGGACCCCGGCGGGCGCCGCGGCGGCGGTCCGCGGGAGCGCGACCGCGGCCGCTCCGGTGCCGAGCGCCCCGAGGAGCACCTGTCGTCGGGACACCTGACCGGGCATGGCGCTCCTCCGCGGAGGCGAGCTCTCCCGGCTCCTCCGGGATGCTCCTCCGTGATCGGATCGTGACGGAGAGCACATGCGTTGGGGAACGGCGGTGTCCCGATGTTATCAATCCGTGACCTCATGACCACGGATGGTCATGACGGTCGGCGTCTCAGGCGACGCCGAACAGCAGCGCGCCGGCGGCGAACAGCGGCAGCGACACGAAGAGGAAGACCCCCACCCCGGTCAGCACCCCGCCCTCGGAGCCGTGGTCGTCGAGGATGGGCCCGTGGCCGTGCTCGTAACCGTGGGCCCGGGTGAACACCGCACCGCTGGACAGGCCGAGGGCGCCGGCGGCGACCATCAGCGTGACGGCCAACGTCCGCAGGAACCCGCTCCCCTGGAGCGCCGACCACAGCCCCGCGACCGCCAGCGCCATCCCGGTGGTGGCCAGCAGCACCACCAGTGCCTGCCTGAGTCCCCGGACGACGACGTCCATCCGCGAACGGTAGTGCGCCCGTGCCGCCCGCGGCGGCGTTGCCGTCGCGCCGCCCGTGGACCCTGCGAGCGCTTGTGGAGCGGGCGCTCTACTATGCTGCCGGGGTGCCCCGGCCCCGCGTCCACGCGCCCGAGGCGGTGCTCGACGCCGCCGAGGAGCTGCTCGTGGCGGAGGGCCGCGCGCAGCTCACCGTCCGCGGTCTGGCCGCCCGGTCGGGAGCGTCGAACGGCAGCATCTACCACGCCTTCGGCTCGCTCGAGACGGTCGTCGCCGCGGCCTGGCTGCGCCGCGCGCAGCAGTTCCTCGAGCTGCAGCGGACGGCGGTGGCCGAGGCCGGCGGCGACGGCCGGCGGGCGGTGCAGGCCGCCGCCGACGCCCCGGCCCGCCTCGCCGGGCTGGACCTGCGGGCGGCACAGCTGCTGTTCCGCCTGCAGCGCGACGACCTGCTCACCGACGCGGTCGCGCCGGAGGTCGCCGACGCCCTGCGCTCGCTCGACGCCGCGCTGCTCGACACCCTGCGCCTGCTGGCCCGCGGCGTGTGGGACCGCGACGACGGCGCCGCGGTCGGCGTCGTCACCACCTGCGTCGTGCGGCTGCCGACCGCCCTGCTGCTCCCCGAGATCCGCGCCGGCCGGGTGCGCCCGCACACCCGCGCACAGCTCGCCGCCGCCGTCGCCGCCGTCGTCGACTGCGGCCCGCCCGCCTGACCCCGACCCGAGGAGCCCCCGGTGCCCACGCTCGACCGCCACGACGACGTCTTCGTGCTCGACCTCGGCGACGACGAGAACCGCTTCTCGCCCGGCTGGCTCGACGAGCTCGACGCGGTCCTCGACGAGGTCGAGGGCGCCGAGAGGCCCCGCGCGCTGGTCACCGCCGCCACGGGCAAGTTCTTCTCCAACGGCCTCGACCTCGCCTGGCTGGCCGAGCACGCCGACCAGCGCGACGCCTACGTGGCCAGGGTGCAGCGGCTGTTCGCCCGGGTGCTGGTCCTGCCCGTGTTCGGCGTCGCGGCGATCCAGGGCCACGCCTTCGCCGCCGGGGCGATGCTGTCCCTGGCGCACGACCAGCGGGTCATGCGGGCCGACCGCGGCTTCTGGTGCCTGCCGGAGATCGACATCGACCTCCCGTTCAGCCCCGGCATGTCGGCGCTGGTCCAGGCCCGGCTGACCCCGCAGACGGCGCACGTGGCGATGACCACCGGCCGCCGCTACGGCGGCACCGACGCCCTCGCCGCGGCGATCGTCGACGGCGCCGTCGCCGAGGACGCCGTCCGCTCCTCCGCCGTGGAGCTCGCCGCCGCGCACGCCGGGAAGGCCGGTCCCGTCCTCGGCACGATCAAGTCCCGCCTGTACGCGCCGGTCCTCGCGGCGCTGCGGCAGCCGCCGGCGGGCTGACCGCCCGTCCGGCGGTGCGGTCGAGGGCCCCCACCGATCGGGCGGGTCGACAGGGACCGAGCTCGCCGCGGACCCGCCACCACGGCGTCCGGGACCGGCAGCTGTCCCCGGACGCCGCGATGGCGGCGCGGCACCGGGGCTCAGTCGAAGACGACGACCCCGCGGATGTTCTTGCCGGCCTTCATGTCGTCGTAGCCCTCGGCGACCTGGTCCAGCGTGTAGGTCCGCGTGACGAGCTCGTCGAGCTTGAGGGTGCCCGCCACGTACTGGGACAGCAGGTTGGGGATGTCCCACCGCGGGTTGCACCCGCCGAAGAGGGCGCCCTGCATCCGCTTCTGGAACACCGTGAACATCGTGGGGCTGATCGGGATGCCCGAGTTGCGCATGCTCCCGGTGCCGGTGAGGACGACCGTGCCGGCCTTCCGGATGGACATCGCGGCCTCGGCGATGTGGTCGCCGGTGGTCACGCCGACCGCCACGACCGTGGCGTCGGCCCCCTGGCCGTTGGTCAGGGACCGGGCGAGCTCGGTGGCCTCGGCCATGGTCGCGGCCGTGTGGGTCGCGCCCAGCTGCTTGGCGGTCTCGAGCTTGAACTCGACCGGGTCGACGGCGATCACCGCGCGGGCACCGATGGCCCGGGCGGCCTGCACGCTGTTGATCCCGACCCCGCCGACACCCATGACGATGACCACGTCGCCGTTGCGGGCGTCGGACATGTTGGTGACCGACCCCCACCCGGTGGGGACGCCGCAGGCGACGAGCGCGGCCTTGTCCAGGGGCAGGTCGGGGTCGATCTTCACCACCGACCGGGCGTCGACGACGGTGTGCTCGCTCAGCGCGGCGAGGCCGTATGCCTGGGCCACCGGCCTGCCCTGGTAGGACATCCGGAAGCTGCCGGGGTCCTCGATCCGCGCGCCGGAGAACAGCCGCCCGCCGAGGTCGCAGAGGTTCTGGTGGCCGGTGGAGCACATCCGGCACTGCCCGCAGACCGCGATGAAGGTGAGCACCACGTGGTCACCCTCGGCCCAGCCGCGGGTGTTGGGGCCGACGCCGACGACGACGCCGGCGCCCTCGTGACCGCCGGCGAGGGGCAGCCGCATGGGCGGGGCGCTCCCGGGCGGGACGTCGTGGTCGTCGGTGTGGCACAGCCCGACGGCGGCCATCCTGATCAGCAGCTCGCCCTCGCGGGGTTCGTCGAGGTCGACCTCACCGACCTCGTACCGGCCGGGCTGCGTGTGGAGTAGGGCACTGCGTGTCTTCACGGCTGCTCCTTGCTGGGCATCCGGGGGATCGGGAGGGCCACACTGAGGAACCGGAGAGTATCGACGGACACCCGGACAGGGGAGTGGTCAGCCGCGCACAGCAGCGAGCATCTCGGCGCGGGCGGTGGCCAGCGAGGGACCGTACCAGGTCAGCGCCCGCCCGGACACCAGCACCGACCGCACGCCGGGGAACGCCTCGGGGCCGTCGTCGACGGTGAACAGGTAGGGCTCGTCGGGCAGCAGGACGACGTCGGGTCGGGCGGCCAGGACGTCGGCGACGTCCACGTGCGGGTAGCGGTCCTCCCCAGCGCCGAAGACGTTGACCAGCCCGAGCCGCGCCAGCACGTCCCCGGTGAAGGTGCGCGGGCCGACGACCATCCACGGGTCCCGCCAGACCGGGACGGCGCACCGCAGCGGCGGCTCGGGCACTGGACGGGACCACTTCCGGGCCGCCTCCACCAGCCAGGCGGGCTCGGGGACCCCGAGCGCCTCGGCGAACAGCCGGCGCATCGACGCCAGCGCCTCGTCCACCGACTCGATCACCGTCACCCACACCGGGATCCCGGCCGCCCGCAGCCGGTCGACGTCGAGCCGCCGGTTCTCCTCCCGGTTGCAGACGACCAGGTCGGGTGCCAACGCGGCGATCGCCGCCCGGTCCGGGTTCTTGGTACCCCGGACGCGGGCGACGTCCAGCCCGGCCGGGTGGGTGCACCAGTCGGTGGCGCCGACCAGCCGGTCGGGCACGGTCACCGCGAGCGCCTCGGTCAGCGAGGGCACCAGCGACACCACCCGCCGGGCGGTCCCGGTCAGCGGGACCGGCTCCCCCAGGTCGTCGCTGAGCACTAGACGTTGCGCCGGTACTGCCCGCCCACCTCGAAGAAGGCATCGCTGATCTGGCCGAGCGAGCACACCCGGACGGCGTCCATCAGCGCGGCGAACACGTTGCCGCCCGAGGTGGCCGCCTCCTGCAGCGCGGCCAGCGCGGCGGGTGCCTCGTCGGCGTGCCGGGCCTGGAAGTCGGCCAGCCGGCGCAGCTGCGACCGCTTCTCCTCCTCGGTGGCCCGGGCCAGCTCCAGCGGCTTCGGCGGGGCCTCGTCGCGGTTGGGGTCGAGGAAGGTGTTGACCCCGACGATCGGCAGCGACCCGTCGTGCTTGCGGTGCTCGTAGAGCATCGACTCGTCCTGGATGCGGCCGCGCTGGTAGCCGGTCTCCATCGCGCCCAGCACGCCGCCGCGCTCGGCGATCCGGTCGAACTCGGCCAGCACCGCCTCCTCGACCAGGTCGGTGAGCTCCTCGACGACCGCCGAGCCCTGCAGCGGGTTCTCGTTGCCGGCGAGGCCCCACTCCCTGTCGATGATCATCTGGATCGCCAGCGCCCGGCGCGCCGAGTGCTCCGACGGCGTCGTCACGGCCTCGTCGTAGGCGTTGGTGTGCAGGCTGTTGGCGTTGTCGTAGATCGCGCACAGCGCCTGCAGGGTGGTGCGGATGTCGTTGAAGTCCATCTCCTGCGCGTGCAGCGACCGGCCCGACGTCTGCACGTGGTACTTCAGCTGCTGCGAGCGGGCGTTGGCGCCGTAGCGGTCGCGCATGGCCACGGCCCAGATCCGCCGCGCCACCCGGCCGATCACCGTGTACTCGGCGTCCATGCCGTTGGAGAAGAAGAAGCTCAGGTTCGGCGCGAAGTCGTCGATCGACATCCCGCGGGCCAGGTAGGCCTCGACGTAGGTGAACCCGTTGGCCAGCGTGAACGCCAGCTGGCTGATGGGGTTCGCCCCGGCCTCGGCGATGTGGTAGCCCGAGATCGACACCGAGTAGAAGTTGCGCACCTGGTGGGCGATGAACCACTCCTGGATGTCGGCCATGCAGCGCAGCGCGAACTCGGTCGAGAAGATGCAGGTGTTCTGGCCCTGGTCCTCCTTGAGGATGTCGGCCTGCACCGTGCCGCGGACGGTCGACAGCACCCAGGCGCGGATCTCCTCGGCCTCGGCGGCGTCGGGCTCGCGGCCCTCCTCCTCGCGGAAGGCGTCCAGCCGCTGCTCGATCGCGGTGTTGAGGAACATCGCCAGCACCGCCGGCGCCGGGCCGTTGATCGTCATCGACACCGACGTCGTCGGGGCGCACAGGTCGAACCCGCCGTAGAGCACCCGCATGTCGTCGAGCGTGGCGATCGAGACCCCCGACGTGCCGACCTTGCCGTAGACGTCGGGCCGCGGGTCGGGGTCGCGGCCGTAGAGGGTGACCGAGTCGAACGCCGTGGACAGCCGGGTGGCCTCGTTGCCGGCCGACAGCACCCGGAACCGCCGGTTGGTGCGGAACGCGTCGCCCTCGCCGGCGAACATCCGCGCCGGGGCCTCCCCCGACCGCTTGAACGGGAAGACGCCGGCCGTGTACGGGAAGGCACCGGGCAGGTTCTCCCGCCGCAGGAAGCGCAGCAGGTCACCGTGGTCGGTGGTGCGCGGCAGCGCCACCCGCGGCACCTTCGTCCCGCTCAGCGTCTCGCGGGTCAGCGGCGTGCGGATCTCCTTGCCGCGCACCGTGTAGACGTACTCGTCGCCGGAGTACTGCTCGACCCGCGCCGGCCACTCCTCCAGCAGCGTGCGCACCTCGGGCAGCAGGTCCCGGTCGGCGGCGGCCGCCGCCTCGCGCGCGGCCTCGGCGGCGTCCCCCTCCAGCACCTCCGCGGCGGTGGTCAGGTGCTGCCGGCGCCGCACGAGCGCGGCCTGCTCCTCGGTGACCCGGTGGTGCGCGCGGACGGCGTCGGCGACCTCGGCCAGGTACCGCGCCCGCGACGACGGGACGACGCTGGACAGCCCGGTCGAGGCCCGCACGTCGACCCGCGGCAGCACGCCGGCGCCCGCGGGCAGCCCCTTCTCCACGAGCAGCCCGAGCAGGTGCTGGTAGAGGGCGGTGACGCCGTCGTCGTCGAACCGGGCGGCGCTGGTGCCGAACACCGGCATCTGCTCCCACGGGGTGCCGAACGCCTCGCGGTTGCGCACCATCTGCCGGGCGACGTCGCGGCGGGCGTCCTCGGCACCGCGCCGCTCGTACTTGTTGATCGCCACGACGTCGGCGAGGTCGAGCATGTCGATCTTCTCGAGCTGGGACGCGGCGCCGAACTCCGGCGTCATGACGTAGAGCGAGACGTCGCTGAACGGCACGATCGCCGCGTCGCCCTGCCCGATGCCCGGCGTCTCCACGACCACCAGGTCGAACGCGGCGGCCCGGACCGCGGCGACGACGTCGTCGAGGTGCTCGGGGACCTGCGCGCCGGCGCTGCGGGTGGCCATCGAGCGGAAGAAGGTGTGCGAGCCCTCGCCGGACTCCAGCGCGTTCATCCGGATCCGGTCGCCGAGCAGCGCTCCCCCGCCGCGGCGGCGGGTGGGGTCGATCGCGATGACCGCGACCCGCAGCTTGTCCTCCTGGTCGCGGCGCAGCCGGCGCAGCAGCTCGTCGGTGAGCGAGGACTTGCCCGACCCGCCGGTGCCGGTGATGCCCAGGACCGGCACGGTGCTGCCCGCGGCGGCCTCGCGGACGCGGGCGGCGAGGTCGGCGTCGGCACCGGCCTCCAGCACGCTGATCGTGCGGGCCAGTGCGCGGGGGTCGCCGGTGAGCAGCGCGTCGACGTCGGGCCGCTGCGCGGTGAGGTCGACGTCGCAGGCGCGGATCAGCTCGTTGACCATCCCGGGCAGGCCCAGCCGGGCGCCGTCCTCGGGGCTGAACACCCGCACGCCGCGCTCGGCGAGCAGCGCGATCTCCTCGGGCACGATCACGCCCCCGCCGCCGCCGAACACCTGCACGTGCCCCGCGCCGACCTCGGCCAGCCGCTCCCTGAGGTAGGTGAAGTACTCGACGTGCCCGCCCTGGTAGCTGGAGATGGCGACGCCCTGCACGTCCTCCTCGACGGCGGCCCGCACCACCTCGTCGACCCCGCGGTCGTGGCCGAGGTGCACCACCTCGGCGCCCTGGCTCTGCAGCAGCCGGCGCATGACGTTGATCGCCGCGTCGTGGCCGTCGAAGAGGCTGGCCGCCGTGACGAACCGGACGGGGTGGACGGGCACGTGCAGCTCCGCGGACGCCATGCCCGAACGGTAGGCGCGATTTAGTAGGACGTCCAACTACTCGTCGGTAGCCCGCCGCGCGTCGCCGGGGACGCGCCGCGCGGGAACCCCTCGCCAGCACCCGGGCGTGGTGTCAGAGTGCCCGCCGTCCCCGAACCGAACGGAGCACTCCCCCCATGGCCTTCCGCAACCTGATGGCGAAGCTCGGCGCCGGCAACGCCACCGTCGACGCCGTCCTCGACACCCCGGTCACCACCCCCGGCGGCACCGTCACCGGCACCGTGCACCTCACCGGCGGCCAGATCGCCCAGGAGATCAACGAGCTCCGGGTGTCGCTGCAGGCCACCGTGGAGGTGGAGAGCGGCGACAACGAGTGGCGGGAGAACGTCACCTTCGGCACGGCGGTGATCGCCGGCGCCGGCCGGATCGAGGCGGGCGCCAGGGCCGCGATCCCGTTCAGCTTCCCGGTGCCCTGGCAGTGCCCGTTCACCACGCTCGACGGCTGGACGCTGCGCGGGGTGAAGATCGGCCTGCGCACCAAGGTCGACGTCCCCGGCGGGGTCGACCCCGGTGACCTCGACGCGGTCACCGTCGAGCCGCTGCCGGTCCAGCGCACCGTGATCCAGGCCCTCGCCGGTCTCGGCTTCACCTTCCGCGGCGCCGACGTCGAGAAGGGCCGCCTCGCCGGCAGCGACCTGCCCTTCTACCAGGAGGTCGAGTTCGCCCCGCCGTCGTCGCTGCGCGGCCGGGTCAACGAGCTCGAGGTGACCTTCCTGGCCTCGCCGCACGGCGTCGAGGTCGTCCTCGAGGTCGACCGCCGCGGCGGGCTGCTCACCGAGGGCCGCGACGTCGGCGGCCGGCTGCACTTCGGCCACCACGACACCGACGTCTCCGCGGTGGCCGCGCAGCTCGACGCCGCGGTGCGCCAGCTCGGCGGCCGGCGCGGCTGGTTCTGACGCTCGACCGCGGGACGGCGGCCGCGCGGCTGCAGGGGTTCCCCCGCCGCGCGGCCGGCCGTCCCGAGCTGCGCCAGGCCGCGGTCGCCGTCTGCGTCACCGGGCCGCCGGAGCGGCCGGCGCTGCTGCTGACCCGCCGCGCGGCCGGCCTGCGCGCGCACGCCGGGCAGTGGGCGCTGCCCGGCGGCCGGCTCGACGGCGGCGAGACCCCCGTCGAGGGCGCGCTGCGCGAGCTGGCCGAGGAGGTCGGCCTGCACCGCGGCCCGGGTGACGTTCTGGGCCTGCTCGACGACTACGTGACCCGCTCGGGTTACGTGATGACGCCGGTGGTCGTCTGGGCCGGCGAGGTGGGCGAGCTGTCCCCCGCCGAGGCCGAGGTCGCCGCGGTGCACCAGGTGCCGCTGGCCGACCTCGACGTCGACCCGGTGCTGGTGGCCATCCCCGAGTCCGACGCGCCGGTGATCCGGCTGCCGCTGCTGGGCGGGTGGCTGCACGCCCCCACCGCCGCGGTGGTGCACCAGTTCTGCCAGGTCGCCTGCCGGGGCCGGCACACCCGCGTCGCCCACCTGGAGGCCCCGCCGTTCGCCTGGCGGTGAGCCGATGGGGCGGGCACTGCCGCGGAAGTGCCCGGGAGGGACCTCAGCGGCGGTGCCAGCGGGCGGCGCCGTAGGAGGACAGCCCCAGCACGAGCCCCGACAGGACGGCGCTGCGCGGGCGCACGTCGCCGGTGGCCCGCGAGGTCCACACCACCGCGGCGTCCAGGGCGGTCAGCAGCAACGCGACCTCTGTGGTCCGCCGCGCCTGCGGAGCCGGGGTCGCGAGCAGCGCGGCGCCCATCGCGATGTTGCGGGCCGCGCCCAGCCGCACCAGCAGGGGCAGCGCGACGTCCCCGCGGGCGGCGTCGGGCCGTACGCCGAGGGTGCCGGCGATCCACCGTGGCGCGAACAGCGCCGCCGTCCCGACCCAGATCGACAGCGACCCGACCGTCGTGCGGGTGACGTCCCAGTCCCGACCGCTCACGCCGGGCCCTTGCCCGCGAACCGCCTGGCCGAACCGGCGACGAGCACCAGCACGAGGGCGAGGAAGGGCAGCGTGGCCCAGCTGGCCACGACGTCGCTGACCGTCGCCACGGTGAACGCCGCCGCCGACGGCGCGTCGAGCGGGCCGAGCACACCGTCGGCCCCCAGTGCCGCCACCGACGCCGGCACGGTGAGCAGCGCCGAGACCGCGCCGCCGAGGACGACGCCCGCGAGCACCGTGGCCGGCGAGCTGCGCACCGCCCGCACCGCCGTCGCCGTCCCCCGGCCCAGCGCCCCGCGCGGGCGCACCCGGCCGTCGGCGGGCAGCCCGGTCAGCGCGCCGGTCAGCCACAGCTGGGCGAGCAGCCCGGTGCCGAAGCCGACGACGTCGACCAGCAGCGCGTGCCCGGCGCTCGGGTCGCGGTACACCAGCAACTGACGGAGCACGTCGGGCACGGTGTTGACCAGCGTGACCGCCAGGGACAGCGCGTAGACCGGGCCCGCGTGCCGGCGCAGCAGCGCCAGGGCCTCCCGGACGGTGCCGCCGACGCTCACGCCTTCGTCGCGACGGCCTGGATCCAGCGGTCGCCGGCCGCACGCCGCAACCGGGCGGGCGGCACCTCGAGACCACGCGCCCGCAGCTCCGCCAGGAGCTGGTCGGTGGAGAACCGGTCGGCCGGGTGCCGGGAGACCGCGCGCAGCGCGGGCGCGTCGACGAAGCGGGCGGTCATCTCGGTGAGCGCCAGCTGCCCGCCGGGGCGCAGCACCCGAGCGGCCTCGGCCACGGCGGCCCGCCAGTCGGGGATGTGGTGCAGCGCGTGGAAGTCGACGACGAGGTCGACGCTCGCGTCGTCGACCGGCAGTGCGGTGGCGTCGCCCAGCCGGAAGGTCACCCGGTCGGCGAGGTCGGCGCAGCGCAGCCGGGCGCGGCCGACGCTGGCCGGGTACAGGTCGAACGCCGTCACCTCGGTCGCGCCGAGCCGCTCGACGGCGACCCGGGCGCCCAGGCCGCGGCGGCCGGTGCCGATCTCCACCGCGCGGGCGCCGCGCGCGCCGAGCCGGCGCAGGACCGCGCCCTCCACCCGGTACCCGATCTCGTACCGGAGGCGGGAGTCGACCCACAGCCGGTTCGCGTTCACGTAGGTCGGCGGCACGGCGCGGCTGCCGCGCTGGTCGGGGAGCATGCCGCGCGGCTACCCCGTCCGCCTCGCGGTCACCCCACCAGCGCGCGGTAGACGTCCCGCGCGTGGTCGAAGACGAGGAAGTGCCCCTCCCCGGCGTACCAGTGGGCCGAGCAGCGGGGCAGCATCGCCGCCAGCACCCGGCCCAGCCCGACGGGGACCTGCCAGTCCTGGGTGCCGTGCCAGACGTGCACCTGCTGGCGCACCTCGCCGACCGGGAAGCCCCACGGCCGGAACAGCAGGGCGCGGTCCTCCGCCAGCGACCCGGCGCCCTGGCGCAGCCCCTCGGTGAACGTCGCGGCCAGGACCCGGCGGACGGCCGGCCGGCCGATCACCCGGCGGTCGGCCGGGTTGAGCCGCAGCTGCAGGTACCGCGGCAGCAACGCCGGCCGCACGGTCAGCGGCGCGAACACCGGCCGCAGCAACGCCGACGTCGCCGGGGACGGCCGGTGGACGGCGGCGCGCACCGTCGGCGGCAGCCAGCCCGGCCAGGGCCAGGGCACGTCCGGGGGCGGCGCGCCGCCGAGGACGCCCACCGCGGACACCCGGTCGGGCAGCGCGTGCGCACAGGCCAGCGCGTAGGCCGCGCCGCCGGACAGGCTCAGCGTCGCGAACCGGTCGATGCCCAGGGCGTCGGCCAGCTGGACGACGTCGCCGGGCCAGTCGGTGACCCGCCGGCCCGGCTGCGGGTCGGAGCGGCCGAAGCCGGGCCGGTCGGGGACGACCAGCCGCACGCCCCAGCGGCGGTAGGCGCCGGGGTCGTCGACGTGCCGCTCGAGGCGCGAGCTCGGGGAGCCGTGGCAGCCGAGCACCGGCCGGCCCTCGGGGTCGCCCCACTCGGCGTAGGCCATGGTGCGCCCGTCGCGCAGCTGCAGGCGGCCCTCGCGGGGCCCGTCGGCGGGGTCGCTGGGGGTGTGCACGTCCCCGGGCTACCCGGCTGCCCGGCGGGTCAGGCACCCCGGCCGGGGCGGGCGTGCGGCAGCCTGGCCCTCGATGGACCCCGACAGCGCCCTCCGCCGGCTCGACGTCGACGAACCCGCCCACCTGCGCGACCCGCGCGACGCCACCGCCGTCGTGCACCGCTACGCGGCCGAGGGGCCGGTGGCCGCGCTGGTGCAGCGGTTCTGGATCCCGGTGTGGTCGGTGCCGCCCGGGCGCGCGTCGGTGCAGCGGGTGCTGCAGCACCCGGCCTGCCTGCTGGTCGTCTCCGCGGACTCCGCCCGGTTCCACGGCGTGGTCACCGGCCTGTCGACGACGACGCTCACCGGGGAGGGCTGGGCGGCCGGCGTGATGCTCACCCCGGGCGCGGGGGCGCTGGTGGCCGGCGGGCCGGTGGCCCCCTACACCGACCGGCACGTCGACCTCGCCGAGGTGCTCGGTGACGACGGCGACCGCCTGGCGGCCCGGGTGCGGCAGGAGATGGCCGCCGACCCCTCCTCCCCCGCCGCGCACGCCGCCGTGACCGCCGCCTACGGCGAGGTGCTGTCCCGGTTCCTGCCGCTGGACGAGGAGGGGCGGCTGGTCGACCGGGTGGTGGGGCTGGTGGAGTCGCGCCCGGACACCACCCGGGTGGACCGGCTGTGCGCCGAGACCGGGCTGTCGGAGCGGGCGCTGCAGCGGCTGGTGCACCGCCGGCTGGGGCTCACCCCCCGGTGGCTGGTGCAGCGGCGCCGGCTGCAGGAGGCGGCCGGCCGGCTGCGGGAGCGGACGGTGACCCTCGCCGAGGTCGCCGCCGAGCTCGGCTACGCCGACCAGCCGCACCTGACCCGCGACTTCGCCCGGGTCACCGGCATGACGCCGGGCGTGTTCGCCGCCCGCTACCGCGACTCCCCCGGCGACGGCGCTGCGCCGTCCCGGGCGCCGGGTCCGGGTTGCTGACCCGGTTCGTTCCGGCCCCGGTATCCTGCTGACGCGCGTCACACAGCCGGCGTGCCGGAGGGGTCTCCCCTCACCGACACGGGTCCCTGGAACAACCGGGGCCCCGTTCCTGCAGCCGGCACGCGACCGCCGGCCACCCCGGCCTCCGGAGTTCCACTCGTGACCCGCCCCGACGACCGCTTCGCGGCCGCGCTCCTCGACCTCGGCCTGGTGCCCCTCGACCGGCCGCTGCCGGTGCTGCTCGACCAGGCCGCCGGCCTCGCCGCCGAGGTGCTCGGCGGGCAGCCGGCGTTCTCGGTCACGGTCGTCGGCCCCGAGGGTGGCACCACGGTCGGGACCAGCTCCCAGGTGGCGGCCTCCCTGGACGAGGAGCAGTACCGCGCGGGCGAGGGCCCCTGTCTGGAGGCCGCGACCACCGGGGAGCCGCGGGTCGTCGCCGACACCGAGGGCGACCGGCGCTGGCCCGGGCTGACCGCGGCCGCCGCCGCGGCCGGGCTGCGGAGCGTGGTGTCGATGCCCTTCCCGGCTCCCCGGCCCGTACCGGCGGGCCTCAACCTCTACCTCCAGTCGAGCCTCGCCGCCGACGACGGCCTCCGCGAGCGCGCCGAGCGGTTCGCCCGGCACGCCGCGGTCCCCGTGGCCAACACCCACCTGCACGCCCGCACCGTGCAGCAGGTGCACCACCTGCAGACGGCGCTGGCGTCGCGGGCCGTCATCGACCAGGCCAAGGGCATCCTCGTGGAGCGCTTCCGGTTCACCCCGGCCCAGGCCTTCGACGCGCTGGCCCGCGTCTCCAACAAGACCAACACCAAGCTCCGCGACGTCGCGGCCCGCCTGGTGGACACCGGGGAGTTCCCGCCGCGCTGAGCCGGGCGGAACCTGGGACGCCATGACCACCGGACCCGGCTGGCCGGGCGACGCCGCCGCGCTCGAGGTCCTGCAGGAGCGGCTGGCCGCGCTCCGCCCGCCGCCGTGGCGACCGGCCGGGGAACCGCTGGTCGCCGCGGTCGCGGCCGTCGGTGGCGGCGCCGGGCTGGTGGCCGCCGCCGTCCTCGCCCGCGGGCCGCGGGTCCTCGCCGGGACGACGGTGACCGGCCCGGCGCCGGGTCCGTACGAACCGGCGCTGCTCGCGCTGCGGGAGGGCCCGCTGCTGGCCGCCGCCGTGACCGCGCTCGGGCCTCGTCCCGACGTCCTGCTGGTGCCCGCCGCCGGACGGGACCACCCGCGCCGGGCCGGGCTCGCGCTGCAGCTCGGGGCGGTGCTGGACCTGCCCAGCGCCGGGGTCACCGACCGGCCGCTGGTCGCCGGCGGCCCGGCGCCGGGGCCCGCCCGCGGGGACACCGCGGCGCTGCTCGCCGGCGGCGAGGAGGTGGCCCGGGCGGTGCGGACGGTGCCCGGCGTTCGGCCGCTGGTGGCCTCGGCCGGGTGGCGCACCGACCCGGCCACCGCGGCCGCTCTCGTCCTCGCGACGACCGCCGGCGTCCGCACCCCCGAGCCGCTGCGCGAGGCGCGCCGCCGGGCGCGACAGGGGCGCTGACCGGGGGCCGCGTCGCGCGGCCGGCCGCTCCGTGGGACGTTCGCCCCGGACCCGCGCCGGTGCACCCCGCGCCGGCGCGCCGACGGGAGGAGTGCCGTGCCGTTCGACCGGGCCTGGGACCTGCTGGTGGTCGGCGGCGGCACCGCCGGGCTGGTCGGCGCCCGGACGGCGGCGGCGCTCGGGGCCCGCGTCGCGCTGGTCGAGCGGGACCGGCCCGGCGGTGACTGCCTGTGGACCGGCTGCGTGCCGAGCAAGGCCCTGCTCGCGGCCGCCGCCCGGGCGGCCGGGGCCCGCACCGCCGGTGACCTCGGCGTGCGGGTCGGCGAGGTCGCGGTCGACCTCGCCGCCGTGATGCGGCACGTGCACGGGGCGGTCGCGGCGATCGAGCCCGAGGACTCCCGGGAGTCGCTGGAGGCCGACGGGGTGACCGTGCTGCCCGGCACCGCCCGGCTGACCGGCGCCCGGACCCTCGACGTCGACGGGAGGTCGACGTCCTTCCGGGCGGCGCTGCTGGCCACCGGCGCGGTGCCGGCGCTGCCGCCGGTGCCCGGGCTGCGCGAGGCGGTCCCGCTGACCAGCGAGACGGTGTGGGACCTCGAGGTGCTCCCCCGCCGGCTGGCCGTCCTGGGCGGCGGGGGCATCGGCTGCGAGCTGGGCCAGGCCTTCGCCCGGCTCGGCGCCGAGGTCACGCTGGTCGAGGAGCAGCCCCGGGTGCTGCCGGACGAGGACCCCGACGCCTCGGCGCTGGTGGCCGCGGCCCTCGAGGCCGACGGCGTGCGCCTGCTGACCGGCACCCGGGTGACCGCCGTCGCCGGCACCCCGGGCAGGGCCGGCGAGCTGCACGTGCGGGGCCCCGGCGGGGAGCGCGGCCTCCCCGTCGACCGGCTGCTGGTCGCCGTGGGCCGCCGCCCCGACACCGCGGCGCTCGACCCCGCGGCGGCCGGCGTCGCGCTCGACGACGACGGGTTCGTCCGGGTCGACGCGACCCTGCGCACGACCAACCCGCGGATCTGGGCCGCCGGCGACCTGACCGCGGTCTCCCGGTGGACGCACACCGCCGGCGTGCACGGTGCCACCGCCGCCGTCCACGCCGTCCTCGGCCTGCGCCGCGCGATCGACACCCGCGCCGTCCCCCGGGTGACCTTCACCGATCCCGAGGTGGCCGCGGTCGGGGCGCCGACGTGGGCCCGCGACGGCGCCCGGGCCCCGCGCACGGTGACCCGCCGCGCCGACCGGGTGGACCGCGCCGTCGCCGAGGGGGACACCGCCGGGTTCACCCGCCTGGCGCTCGGACCGCGGTCGCGGATCGAGGGCGCCACCGTCGTGGGGCCGCGGGCCGGCGAGGCGCTGGCCGAGCTCACCCTCGCCGTCCGCACCGGGCTGCGCACCACCGACCTCGCGGCCACGATCCACCCCTACCCGACGCACGCCGACGGGCCGTGGAACGCCGCGCTCGACGACGTCTGGGCCCGGCTGGCCGCCCGCCCGGCGCGGCTGGCCACCGGCACCGTGGTCCGACTGCGCCGGCTGCTCGACCGCGCCCGGTAGCCGTCGGGTCGCGCCGCCCGGTCCCCCCGGGTCAGCCGTGCCAGGCGTGGTCGCGGTCGTCCGCACCGTCGACGTCCGCGCTGCCGGCGTTCCCGCGGTCCTCGGTGCGGCTCCGCCGGAGGTCGACCACGCCCAGCACGAGCGCCGCGACGGCGCCGAGCACCGACACGGCCAGCCCCGCCGCCGCGGCCGTCGGGTGGTCGCCGGTCGCGCCGAGGACCAGGTAGAACAGGCCCGGCAGGGCCGCGGTGCCGACGGCGGCGCCGAAGCGCTGCGCGGTCTGCAGGCCGCCCCCGGCCGAGCCGGCCATGGCCACCGGCACGTCGCGCAGCGTCATCGTGATGTTGGGCGAGATGACCAGGCCGCCGCCGAGGCCGCCCAGCAGCAGCGCCGGGGCGATCGCCCACCCGGCCGCCGACGGCGGGGCCACCAGCAGCACCACCGCGGCCGCGGCCAGTCCGGTGATCACCCCGATGAGCCCGACCACGGTGAGGACCCGCCCGTACCGCTCGACCAGCCGCCCGGCGACCACCGCCGACGTCGCCGACCCGAGCGCGAACGGGGTCACCGCCAGGCCCGACTGCAGCGGCGTGTAGCCCAGGCCGGTCTGGAAGAACAGCGCCAGCACCAGCCAGATGCCGCTGAACCCGACGAAGTAGACCGTCCCCAGCGCCGCCCCGATGCCGTAGCCCCGGGTCTGCGTCACCAGGCGGGGGTCGAACACCGGCTGGCCGCCGCGGGCCACCACCCGCCGCTCCCAGGCCGCGAACGCCGCCAGCAGCGCCGCGCCGGCGAGGAACAGCCACCACAGCCGCGACAGCCCGCCGGCCTCGGCCTGCACCAGCGGGAAGAGCACCGCCAGCGCACCGGCGCCGAGCAGCAGCACGCCGACGACGTCGATCCGGCCGCGCCCGCCGGACGTCCCGCGCGGCAGCAGCCGCATAGCCAGCAGGAACGCGACGACGCCGATCGGCACGTTGACGTAGAAGAGCCACCGCCAGCCGTCCGGCCCCGACGCCAGGCCCAGGATCGCCCCGCCGACGACGGGCCCGACGGCGGTGGAGACGCCGACCGTGGCACCGAACAGGCCGAAGGCCCGCCCGCGCTCGGCGCCGCGGAACAGCTGCTGGATGAAGGCGGAGTTCTGCGGCGCGAGGCAGCCGGCAGCGAGCCCCTGCACCAGGCGCGCGGCGACCAGCCAGCCGACCGACGGCGCCGCACCCGCGGCCGCGCTGGCCAGCACGAAGCCGGCCAGGCCCGCGAGGAACAGCCGCCGCCGGCCGAGGGCGTCCCCGAGCCGGCCGGCGGGGACCAGCGCCAGCCCGAAGGTGAGCGCGTAGCCCGACACCACCCACTGCACCGTGGCCGGGGTGGCGCCCAGGTCGGCCTGCAGCGAGGGCAGCGCCACCGAGACGATGCTGACGTCGAGCAGGCTCATGAAGCCGACGACGAGGGTGACCGACAGCGCCTGCCAGCGCCTCGGGTCGGGCCGGTACCCCTCGTCCGCACCGGCCGCGGGACGGGAGGCGGCCTCGGCCGGGGAGCGGGGTGGCACGACGGGGTGCCCTACCCGGTGGTGCGCGACCGACACCCGCCGGCCCCTGCCGACGGCTGGGACAGCGCAAGAACGGTCGGGCGCCGCGGACGGCCGGCTCGCCAGACTGGGCAGGTGACGCCACCCGCACGCGACCGGCTGCGTGAGCTGCTCGACGCCGTCCTCGACGAGGACAACCGCACCCTCTCCGACATGGCCGGCGACGCCTACGCCTCCCCGTTCCACTTCAGCCGGCAGGTGTCGGTCGGCGTCGGCGAGTCACCGGTGGCGCTGCGCCGCCGGGTGGTCCTCGAGCGCGCGGCCTGGCAGCTGCGGCAGGGCGCCAGCGTGACCGAGGTGGCCCTCGCGGCGGGCTACGAGTCGGTGGAGGGGTTCAGCCGGGCCTTCGCCCGCGCCTACGGCCGCACGCCGGGCAGCCTGGCCACCGACGGGACGCCGCCGCGGACCCGCGACGAGCACTGGCTGCCGGCGCCCAACGGGCTGCACTTCCACCCGCCGTCGTCGCTGTGGGTGTCCGACGAGCCGGTGCGCCGCGGCGGCGACGAGGTGACCGCGCTGCTGGTGCACCACGGCGTCGAGGACACCCGGGTGCTGCTGGAGCTGGCCAAGGGCCTGCCCGAGGAGGAGTACCGGCGGGTGCGCTCGGCCGGTCTGTCGGTGCTGTCCTGGGACGGGCCCGAGGAGACGCTGGCCGCCGTCCTCGACCACGTCGTGTGGGCCCTCGAGGTGTGGGTGGCGTCGATCGAGGGCGGGGACACCCCCGCGCGCGGTCCCGACGACGCCGCGGCGCTGCTGGACCGGCACGACGCCGTCGCCCCCCGGTGGCTGGCCGCGGTGCGCGACATCTCGCGGCGCGGCGCCTGGAACGACCGGCTCGTCGACGCGCTGTGCGAGCCGCCGGAGAGCTTCGTCCTCGGCAGCGTCGTCGCGCACGTCCTCACCTTCTCCGCGCACCGCCGGCTGCTGGCCCGGCACTGGCTGCGCGCGGCCGGCGTCGAGGTCGACGCCGGCGACCCCATCGAGTGGCTCTCCCGGAGGAACCGATGACCCGCACCGTCTACTACACCGCCACGTCGCTGGACGGCTTCATCGCCGACGCCGACAACTCGCTGTCCTGGCTGCTCTCCCGCCAGGTCGACCAGGAGGGGCCGATGGGCTTCTCCACGTTCGAGAAGTCGCTCGGCGCCCTGGTCATGGGCGCCACCAGCTACCGGTGGATCCGGGACAACGGCGGCCCGGACCCCTGGTCCTACACCCAGCCGGCGTGGGTGCTGACCCACAGTGAGCTCGAGCCCTTCCCCGGCGCCGACATCCGGTTCGCCGCCCCGGGCACGCCGGAGGAGCTGCGCGCGCTGCACGCGGAGATGGTCGCGGCGGCCGGGGACCTCGACCTCTGGGTGGTCGGTGGCGGGCCGGTGGCCGCGCAGCTGGCCGAGGTGGGGCTGCTCGACGAGGTCGTCGTCGCGATCGCGCCGGTCACCCTGGGCGGCGGGGCGCCGCTGCTGCCGGCCCGGGTGGAGCTGGTGACCCGGGAGGTCGCGCAGAACGGCGAGTTCGTGTGCGTCCGCTACGACGTCGTCCGCTAGGTCCTCGTCAGGCGGCGCGGATCACCGAGACGTCGAACTCGATCTGGATCCGGTCGCTGACCAGCACGCCCCCGGTGTCCAGCGGCGTGTTCCAGGTCAGGCCCCAGTCGCTGCGCTTGATGGCCAGCGCGCCCTCGAAGCCGACCCGGGTGTTGCCGAAGGGGTCCTGCGCCGAGCCGGTGAGCGCGAACTCCACGGTCACCGGCCGGGTGACGTCGCGGATGGTGAGGTCGCCGGACACCTCGTAGGCCTGCTCGTCGACCTGCTCGACGTCGGTGGAGGTGAACACGATCTCCGGGTACCGCTCGACGTCGAGGAAGTCCGGGGAGCGCAGGTGGGCGTCGCGGTCGGCCTGGCCGGTGTCGATGCTCGCCGTCCGGATGCGGATGCCCACCGTGCTCGCCCCGGGCTTGGCGACGTCGAGGTGCGCCTCCCCCTCGAAGTCGGTGAACGCGCCGCGGACCGTGGTCACCATGGCGTGCCGCGCCCGGATGCCGATCCGGGTGTGCGCGACGTCGATCGTGTAGTCGCCCGAGACGTCGGCCAGCGCAGCCGTCGCCGCGTCGAAGTCGATGGGGTCACCCTCGGGTGCCCGGTGCTTGGCCACGTGTCCGTCCTTCCCCCAGTCAGCGGGCCCATCCTCTCCGATGCGCCCGCCGATGACACCGCCGGGCTCCGGAGGCGGCTCAGCGGCCGGGGCGGAAGGGGTTGCGCCCGGGCCGGAACAGCGTCTCCTGCGCGAGGCTGGCGGCCAGGACGCCGTCGCCGGTGGTGACCGAGCCGGTGTACCAGCCGCGCCCGCCGGAGACGGTGTGCGGGACGAGGTCGACCAGCACCCAGTCGTCGAGCCGGGCCGGGCGGTGGAACCAGACGGCGTGGTCGAGCGTCGGCCCCGGCGCCGCCTCGTCCTCCGGCAGCGCCGACAGGCCGGTGCCGATGTCGGAGAGGTAGGTCAGCGCGCAGGCCTGCAGCAGCGGGTCGCCCGGCAGCGGCACGGTGGCCCGGGCCCAGAACCGGGTGGGCATCGACGCGCCGGGGTGCGGCTGGGCGGGACGCCGGCTCTCCATCGTGAACAGCCGCGGCAGGGTGAACGGCTCGCTGTCCTGCGGTGGCTCGGCCGCCGGCGCCGCCGCCACCTGGAGGTCGGGGCCGGCGGTCGGCGCCTGGAAGGACGCCGACATCGACAGCACCACCTCACCGCCCTGCACGGCGACCACCCGGCGGGCGGAGAACGAGCCACCGTCACGGTCGCGGTCGACCCGGAAGACGGTCGGGCGGGCGGCGTCGCCGCTGCGGAGGAAGTAGCCGTGCAGGGAGTGCGGCAGCCGCTCGGGCGCCACGGTGCGGCCGGCCGCCAGCAGCGCCTGTGCGGCGACCTGGCCGCCGTAGAGCGGCAGCGGGTCGGTGAACAGCAGCGTGCTGCGGTAGAGGTCGCGGTCGATCTCCTCGAGCCGCAGGACGTCGAGCAGCGTGGGCTCCGTGGCGGTCGCGCTCACGGCCGCCGACCGTAACCGGGCGCCGGGGCCGCCTCGCGGGGCGGCCCCGGCGCCGGGTGTCACAGCAGCTCGAGGATGGTCGCGTTGGCCTGGCCGCCGCCCTCGCACATCGTCTGCAGGCCGTAGCGGATGCCGTTGTCGCGCATGTGGTGCACCAGCGTGGTCATGATCCGCGCACCCGACCCGCCCAGCGGGTGCCCCAGGGCGATGGCGCCGCCGTTGGGGTTGAGCGCCTTGGCGTCGGCGCCGATGTCGGCCAGCCAGGCCAGCGGCACCGGCGCGAAGGCCTCGTTGACCTCGAACGCGCCGATCTCGTCGACCGACAGCCCCGACTTGGCCAGCGCCTTCTGCGTCGCCGGGATCGGCGCGGTCAGCATGACCACCGGGTCGGCGCCGGCGAGCACCGCGGTGTGCACCCGCGCGACCGGGCGCAGGCCGAGCTCGGCGGCCTTCTCCGACGTCGTCATGAGCAGGGCCGCGGCGCCGTCGGAGATCTGCGAGGAGTTCCCGGCGGTGATGACGCCGTCCTCGCGGAACGCGGTCTTGAGGGTGCCGAGCTTCTCCACCGTCGACTCGCGGATGCCCTCGTCCTGGCTGACGACGGCGCCGTCGGGCGTGGTCACCGGCGCGATCTGGGCGTCGAAGCGGCCCTCGGCGCGGGCGGCGGCGGCCTTCTCGTGCGAGGCGACGGAGAACTCGTCGCACTGCTGCCGGGAGAGTCCCCACCGCTGCGCGATCGTCTCGGCGCCCAGCCCCTGGTTGATCTTCGCGCCGGCGTAGCGCTCGAGGAACCGGGTGCCGAACGGGTTCGCGTCCTGCCGCGCGCTGCCCATCGGCACCCGCGACATCGACTCCACGCCGCCGGCGACGACGACGTCGTAGTGCCCGGCCACCAGCCCGGCGGCGGCGAAGTGCACCGACTGCTGCGAGGACCCGCACTGCCGGTCGACGGTCACGCCGGTCACCGTCTCGGGCCAGCCGGCCGCGAGCGCCGCCGTGCGGGCGATGTCGAAGGTCTGCTCGCCGACCTGGGAGACGCAGCCCCAGATGACGTCCTCGATCTGCGCCGGGTCGACGCCGGCCCGCTCGGCCAGCGAGGTGAGCACGTGCGCCGACAGGTCGACCGGGTGCACCCCCGACAGCCCGCCGTTGCGCTTGCCCACCGGCGTGCGCACCGCCTCCACGATCACCGCGTCACGCATGGTCGCTCCCCTCGACAGGTGTGGTCACCGGCACACTAACCCGCGCCGCCGGGGACCCGGCCCCGACGTCGCAGGAGCGCCGCCGCCGCGGCGGCGGCGAGCGCGGCCGCCATCAGCCACCCCAGCGGCGCGCCGGCCAGCGGCAGGGCCGTCCCCCCGGTGACGCCGGCGACGAGCAGCACGACCGCCACCCCCAGCGCGGTGCCCAGCTGTGCCGCGGTGTTCAGCACGCCGGCGGCGGTCCCCTGCAGCCCGGGCGCGACGGCGGTGCCCAGCGCCGTCGCCGCCACCGAGGACACGCCGATGCCCAGGCCCGAGACGGCGACGGCGGCCGGGACCACCCACACCCCGGCGGCCGAGGCGAGCAGCGCGAGGTCACCGGCGGCGATGACGGCCAGGCCCGCCGCCGCGGCGGTGCGCGCCGGCACCCGGCGCAGGACGCGCGCGGCGAGGGCGGCGCCGCCCACCACGCACAGGCTGAAGGGCACCAGCGCGAGGCCCGCGGCCGCGGCGCCGAGGCCCTCGGCCTCCTGCAGGTGCAGGGTGGCGAGGGTGACCGCGGAGCTGGTGCCGGCGGTGTTGGCCGCCGAGGCGAGCACGCCGGCGCGCAGCCCGGGGTCCCGCACGGCGGCCGCCGGCAGCAGTGGGTCGGCGGCGCGGCGCTCCACCGCCGGGAGCGCCGCGGCACCGGCCAGGCCGGCCGCGACCAGCAGGACCCCGAGGAGACGGTGCCCGCCGTCCTCCAGCGTCGAGGCGCCGCTGACGACGGCGGCCACCGCGGCGGCGAGCAGCGCCGCGCCGGCCAGGTCGAGCGCGCCCTCGGCCCGGCGCGGGACCGGCGGCGCCGTGCGGCGCACCGCGGCGAGCAGCACGGCCGACAGCGGCACGGTGAGCCAGAACAGCACCCGCCAGCCGGCCAGGTCGGTGAGCACGCCGCCGAGGACCAGGCCGGTGGCCCCCGCCGCGGCGCCGGCCGCGCCCCAGGCGGCCAGCGCGCGGCGGCGTCCGGCCTCGTCCGCGGACGCGGCGGTGAGCAGGCGCAGCGCGGTCGGCACCGACAGCGCGGCCGCCGCACCCAGGGCGCCGCGGGCAGCCACCAGCACGCCCACCGACGGCGCGGTGGCCGCCGCCAGCGACGCGGCGCCGAAGGCCACCAGCCCGGCCTGCAGGACGCGCGCGTGCCCGTACCGGTCGCCCAGCCGTGCGCCGAGCACCAGCAGCGCGCCGAAGAGGACCGCGTAGACGGTCACCACCGGGGCCGCCGCCGACGCCGGCGCGCCCAGGTCGGCCAGCATCGCCGGGAGCGCCGCGACCACCAGCGTGGTGCCGAGGACGTCGACGAACTGGACCGCGCACAGCACCGGCACCGCGCCGCGTGCGGTCCGGACGGCAGCGGCGCTGCTCACCGGGGTCACGGATCGGCGGGCACCCCGCTTCTTCATCGATGAAGCACGCAGGATGGGTCCGTGCCCGACGACCGGCCGAAGACACTGCGGGACGTCGCCGCCGAGCTCGGCGTCTCGGCCAAGACGGTGTCCAACGCGTTCTCCCGCCCCGACCAGCTCTCCGCGGGCCTGCGCGAGCAGGTCCTGGCCACCGCCCGGCGGCTGGGCTACCCCGGCCCCAACCCGCTCGCCGCCGGGCTGCGCCGCGGCCGGGTCGGCGCGATCGGCGTCGCCTACGACAACGGGCTGTCCTACGCCTTCGACGACCCGGTGGCCGTGGCGCTCCTGGCCGGCGCCTCCACGGTGGCCGAGCCCGCCGGCGCCGGGCTGCTGCTGGTGCCCGGGTCGACCGACATGCACCGCCGGCTGGCCGCGGTCAACGACGCCGTCGTCGACGGGCTGGTCGTCTGCTCGCTCGGCGACGACGACCCGCTGCTGGCCGCCGCCGTCGCCCGCGGGCTGCCGCTCGCCGTCGTCGACCAGCCCCGCCCGGAGCGGCTGGCCGCGCTCGGCGCGCCCGGGACCCCGTGGGTGGGCGTCGACGACCGCTCGGCCGCGGCGGCAGTCGCCGAACACCTGCTGGACCTCGGGCACCGGCGGCTGGCCGTCGTGTCGTTCGGGATGCACCAGGAGCCGATCCGGCGCGGGCTCGCCGACCTGGAGCTGCAGGCCGCGGCCACCTACGCCGTCACCCGCGACCGGCTCGCCGGCTACCGCGACGCCGTCGAGCGCGCCGGGCTGGACTGGTCGGCCGTCCCGGTGTCCCACGGCGAGGACAGCACGCCCGCGGTCGGCGCGGCCGGCGCGGCGGCCGTGCTGGACACCGATCCCCGCCCCACGGCCCTGGTCTGCCTGAGCGACCGGCTCGCCGAGGGTGCGCTCGCGGTCGCCGCCCGCCGCGGCCTGCGCGTGCCCGACGACCTGTCGGTCACCGGCTTCGACGACGCGGCCACCGCGGCCGCGCTGGGTCTCACGACGGTGCGCCAGCCGACCCGGGAGAAGGGCAGCACCGCGGCGCGGGGCCTGCTCGAGCGCATCGCCGGCCGGCCGGCGCCGCCGCCGCGGGTGCTGCCGACCGAGCTGGTGGTGCGGACCTCGACCGGCCCGGCGCCGCGGGACTAACGGCCGCGCCAGACCGGCGGGCGGCGCTCGGCGAATGCGGTGGCGCCCTCGCGGGCGTCCTCGGAGGCGAACACCGGCTCGATGAGCTGCTGCTGCCGGGTCCAGCCCTCCTCGGCGGTCCAGTCGGCGGTGCCGGTGGCGATCTCCTTGGTGGCCGCGACGGCCAGCGGGCCGTTGGCGGCGACGACGCCGGCCAGCTCGACGGCCGCCTCGAGCGCGCCGCCCTCGTCGACCACCCGGTTGACCAGCCCGACCGCGGCGGCCCGCTCGGCGTCGACCGGCTGCCCGGTCAGCAGCATCTCCATCGCCACGGCCCGCGGGATCCGCCGCGGCAGGAACAGCGCGGCGCCGGCCGCGGCCACCAGCGAGCGGCTGACCTCGGGGACGCCGAAGCGCGCCGTCCGCGCGGCGACGACCAGGTCGCAGGCGAGCACCAGCTCGAACCCGCCGGCCAGGGCCCACCCCTCGACGGCGGCGACCAGCGGCTTGCGCGGCGGGGTCTGCGTGATGCCGCACAGCCCGCGGCCCTCGATCGCCGGGCGCTCGCCGCGCAGGAACGCCTTGAGGTCCATGCCGGCCGAGAAGGTGCCCCCGGCGCCGGTGAGCACTCCGGCCCGCAGGTCGCCGTCGGCGTCGAGCTCGTCGACGGCGGCGGCCACCCCCCGCGCCACGGCGGCGTCGAGGGCGTTCTTCGCCTCCGGCCGGTTGATCGTGATGACCTGCACGGCGCCGCGGCGCTCCACCAGCACGGGATCGGGCACCCGTCGACCTCCTCTTCTCGGCGCCCCGGTCAGCGGGGGCGGGACCACTCCTCGAGCACGGCGGCGGCGTCGGCCGGGCCCGGCGGGACGGACGCGGCGGGGCCGGCCGGGGTCCGGGAGAACCGCGGCGCCGGCGCCGCCTGCACCACCCCGTCGACCTCGGCGAACGTGCCGCGCGCGGCCAGGTGCGGGTGCGCCGGCGCCTCGCGCGGCTCCAGCACCGGCGTGACGCAGGCGTCGGTGCCCTCGAACACCCGCTCCCAGTGCTCACGCGAGTGGGCGGCGAACGCCGCGGTGAACGCCTCCCGCAGCCGCGGCCAGCCGGCCGGGTCCGACTGCGGGGGCAGGCCGGCGTCGGCGAGCCCGAGGCCGGCGAGCAGCTCGGCGTAGAACTGCGGCTCCAGCGCCCCCACGGCGACGTGCCGGCCGTCGGCGCAGGGGTAGACGTCGTAGAACGGCGCGCCGCCGTCGAGCAGGTTGGTGCCGGGCCGGTCCGACCAGACGCCCATCCCCCGCATCGACCACATCAGCTGCGAGACCAGCGCGACGCCGTCGACCATCGCGGCGTCGACGACCTGCCCGCGCCCGGACCGCGACCGCTCGTGCAGCGCGGCGAGGATCCCGACGAGCACCAGCATCGAGCCGCCGGCGTAGTCGGCGACCAGGTTCATCGGCGCCCGCGGCCGCTCCCCAGGGTGGCCGAGCGCCGCCAGCGTCCCGGTGACCGAGAGGTAGTTGACGTCGTGGCCGGCGCGGTCGGCCCACGGCCCGTCCTGGCCCCAGCCGGTCATCCGCGCGTAGACCAGCCCGGGCGCCCGCTCCAGGCAGACGTCGGGCCCCAGACCCAGCCGCTCGGCGACACCGGGCCGGAACACGTCGAGCAGCACGTCGGCGCGTGCGACGAGGTCGAGCACGAGCTCGCGGCCCCCGGCGGTCTTGACGTCGGCGGCGACCGGGCGCCGGCCGCGCAGCACGACGTCGCGCCCGGTGCCACCCACCCGCAGCGCGCCGGCGGGCCGCTCCACCCGGACGACGTCGGCGCCGAGGTCGGCCAGCACCATCGCCGCGTGCGGGCCGGGGCCGATGCCGCCGAGCTCGACCACCCGCAGCCCGGCGAGCGGCCCGGTCACGCCGCGGCCCGCAGGTGCCGGTCGAGGAAGCGGAGGATGCGCGCCCAGGCGTCCTCGGCCGAGGGCCGGTGGTAGCCGCCGCCGAGCACCCGCTCCAGCGCCGTGACCGGGCCGGGGTGCCGGTTGAGGAAGGAGTGCCCGGCGCCGGGGTACTCCCGCACGTCGTGCTCGACGTCGAGGTCGGTGAGCACCCGGTCCAGCCGGTCGGCGGCACCGCGCAGCGCCGGGTCGCGGCCGCCGTAGCTCGCCACGACCGGGCACGCCCCCGCCAGCACCCGCTCGGCGTCCCGGGGCAGGAAGCCGTAGTTGGGCGCGGCGACGTCGAACCCCCGGGTGGCGGCGACGAGCGCGAACCCGCCGCCCAGGCAGAACCCGAGGACGCCGATCCGGCCGGTGCAGTCGTCGCGGTCGGCGAGGAAGCGGCGGGCGGCCTCGAGGTCGCCGAACGCCGGGCCCTCGCCGCGGGACAGCGACCGGAAGGTCGAGCGCAGGCAGCGCCGGATCCCGCCCGCGCTGAACAGGTCGGGCGCGACGGCGAGGTAGCCCGCCGCCGCGAGCCGGTCGGCGTGGTCGCGGACGTCCTCGGTCAGCCCGAAGGCCTCGTGCACGACGACCACGCCGGGCCAGGGCCCCTCCCCCACCGGCGGGACGGCGAGGTGGGCGGACAGCTGCGGCGTGCTCACGCCACCGGGGACGACGGTGCTGGGCAGGACGGCCTCCGGGGTCTCGGACGGCGGTGTGGAGCGGTGCGGCGCGCCCGACGCTAGCCCGCTGGTGTGGCGCCCGTCTCACCGGGCCGGGTGCAGTGCGGATCACGGCCGCGGAGGTGGCACCCGGGACTCCGGAGGCGGACAGTTGGAATTGCAGACCCAGCAGGTCGGAGCCGTTGTCCTGTGACCGACACCGCACGTGGTGGGCCCGCCGGTGACGGCCGGGAGCGACCGTCGCCGCCGACCGTCGCTCGAGAGGAACCACCATGACCCGCCTGCGCTCCGCCCTCACCTCCGCCCGGGCCACCCGCGCCCGCCGCCGCGACGAGCGCGAGTTGCAGCGCGCCCTCGCCACCGCGCCCACCCAGGAGTCGGCGCACGAGATCGCCGCGCTGGCCGCCCGCCGCTGAGCCGTCCCGGCCCTCCTCCCGGCCCCGGAGCCCCTCGGCTCCGGGGCCGGCCCCGTTCCCGGACACGTGTGGTCCGGGCAACACCCCGCCGTTACGGTGGCACCCGGTGCCAGCACCGGACCCCCGGTCCGACGACAGCGGGAGACGACATGGCGGGCGCGTGGTTCGAGACGGTGGCCGAGGCGCAGCGGCGGGCGGAGCGGCGGCTGCCCAAGGGCGTCTATGGCGCGCTGGTCGCGGGGTCGGAGAAGGGCCTGACCGTCGACGACAACCTGCGGGCGTTCGACGAGCTGGGCTTCGCGCCGCACACCGCGGGCCTGTCGAACACGCGCGGGATGGCCACCACCGTGATGGGCCAGGACGTGTCCATGCCGGTGCTGATCAGCCCCACCGGCGTGCAGGCGGTGCACCCCGACGGCGAGGTCGCCGTCGCCCGGGCCGCGGCCGCCCGGAACGTGGCGATGGGCCTGTCGTCGATGGCCAGCAAGCCGATGGAGGAGGTCATCGCGGCCAACCCGAAGACCTTCTTCCAGCTGTACTGGGTGGGCGACCGCGACGCCATGGCCGCCAAGGTGGAGCGGGCCCGGCGGGCCGGTGCCGCCGGGCTGATCGCCACGCTGGACTGGTCGTTCGCCTACGGCCGCGACTGGGGCTCCCCGTTCATCCCGGAGAGGATCGACCTCGAGGCGGTCCGCCGCTACGCCCCGCAGGTCGTGCTCCGGCCGCGCTGGCTGCTGCAGTTCGCCCGCACGAGGAAGTTGCCCGACCTGTCCGTGCCCAACATGGTCGGCGACCCCGCCGAGACCCCGCCGACCTTCTTCGGTGCCTACGGCGCCTGGATGCAGTCGCCCATGCCGACCTGGGAGGACGTCGCCTGGCTGCGCGAGCTGTGGGGCGCCGACCGGCCCTTCATGCTCAAGGGCGTCATGCGCGTCGACGACGCGAAGCGCGCCGTGGACGCCGGCGTCACCGCCATCTCGGTGTCCAACCACGGCGGCAACAACCTCGACGGCACCCCCGCCTCGATCCGCGCGCTGCCGGCGATCGCCGAGGCCGTCGGCGACCAGGTGGAGGTGCTGCTCGACGGCGGCATCCGGCGCGGCTCCGACGTCGCCAAGTCCCTGGCCCTGGGCGCGAAGGCGGTCATGATCGGCCGCGCCTACCTGTGGGGGCTGGCGGCCAACGGCCAGGCCGGGGTGGAGAACGTGCTCGACCTGCTGCGCGACGGGCTGGGCTCCGCGCTGACCGGCCTGGCCCGGGAGTCCACGGCCGAGCTGACCCGCGAGGACGTCGTCGTCCCGCCCGGCTTCGAGCGGCGCCTCGGCGTGGCCGGACCCGATGCCCCGGTCGAGGCGGCCCCGGTCGAGGCGGCGCCGGTCGAGGCGGCGCCGGTGGCGTCGGCGCCCAAGCGCGCGCGGCGGCCCCGCACCGCCTCGTAGCGACGGCCATGCCGGGCGGGGCGCCTGGGGCGCCCGGTGCCCAGATCGGGGTGGTGTCGGCCACAGGAGGCTGATCGCGGGCGCCGGCCGACCTATGCTCGCGCCGTCATGGGCACGGGGAGTGCCGGAACGGTCGGGTTCCGGGTGTTGGGCGAGGTCGGCGCCGTCCGGGACGGCGTGCCCCTCGACCTCGGTGGTCGCCGGCAGCGGTCGGTGGTCGCCCGGCTGCTGGTCGCCGGCGGCCGGATGGTCCCCGCCGACGTGTTGGTCGCCGACCTGTGGCGGGCCTCCTCCCCCGCCGACGCGATGGGTTCGCTGCAGGCCCACGTCAGCCACCTGCGCCGCATCCTCGAGCCCGGCCGCGCACCCCGGACGCCGGCCGCGCTGCTGGTCACCGTCCCCCCGGGGTACGCGCTGCGGCCGGCCGAGGACGCCGTCGACGTGCTCCAGGCGCTGCGGCTGCTCGACGAGGGCGACCGGCTGGCCGCGACCGACCCGGCCGCGGCCCGGGAGCGCTACACCGCCGCCATCGACCTCTGGCGCGGCCCGGCCTACGCCGAGTACGCCGACGAGCCGTGGGCCGCCCCGGAGGCCGCCCGCCTCGACGAGCTGCGGCTGACCGCGGTCGAGCGGCGCGCCGCGGTGGCCCTCGACGCCCCCGGCGGACGCGACCCCCTGCCGCTGCTGCGCGCGCACGTGGCCGAGCACCCGCTGCGGGAGGAGGGCTGGCGGCTGCTGGCCCTCGGCCTCTACCGCGCGGGCCGGCAGGGCGAGGCCCTGGCCGCGCTGCGCGAGGTCCGCACCCGGCTCGCCGACGAGCTCGGCGTCGACCCCGGTCCGGAGCTCCGGGCGCTCGAGGAGGCCGTGCTGGCCCAGGCGCCCTCCCTGCTCCCGGCCCGCCCGCCCGCGCCCGCCGTCGGCCGGCCCGCCGCCGTCGCCCCGGCTCGCCCGCCGGCGGCCGCCGCGGCCGCGGCGCCCGTGCCGCCGGCGCCGCGGCCGGTCGGCCGGGACGCCGAGCTCGCCGCGCTCGAGGCGGCCGCCGGCCGCGCCGCGGAGGGCCGGCTCGAGGTCGCCGTGCTCGCCGGGGAGGCCGGCAGCGGCAAGACCACGGTGCTCGAGCACCTGCGCGCCGAGTACGCCGGCCGCGGCTGGACCACGCTCGCGGTGTCCTGCCCCGAGACCGACGGCGCCCCGCCCGCCTGGCCGTGGGCCGCGGCGCTGCGCGCGCTGGCCGCCACCGCCCCGCCGGAGGACCCCGCGCCGCTGACCCCGCTGCTGACCGACGACGTGCCCGCCGAGACCGGCGGTGACCCGACCGGCAACCGGTTCCGGCTGCACCGCGCGGTGGCCGGCTGGCTGGCCGCCGTCGCCGCGGCGACCCCGCTGCTGGTCACCGTCGACGACCTGCACCGCGCCGACCGCGAGAGCACCGCGCTCCTGCTGGACCTGCTGCCGGCCCTGGCCGGGTGCCCGGTGCTGGTGGTCGCCGGGCACCGGCCCGAGGAGAGCTCCGGGCTGGCCGACGTCCTGGCCGCCCTCGCCCGCCGCTCCCCCCTCGGCCTGCGGTTGCGCGGCCTCGAGCGTCGCGCCGTCGACGCGCTGGTCGAGGACTGGGCGCTCACGCCGGTCGACGGCCGCACCCGTGCCGCGATCGCCGCCCGCGCCGACGGCAACCCCTTCTACGTGCGCGAGCTGCTGCGGCTGGTCGACGCCGGCGCCGACGTCGACGCCGTCCCCGGCACCGTACGCGACGTGGTGCGGCACCGGCTGGCCTCGCTGCCCGCCCGCACCGGCACCCTGCTGCGGCTGGCCGCGGTCGTCGGGCGCGACGTCGACGCCGAGGTGCTGCTGGCCGCGGCCGCCCCCGCCGGCGGCGCGGACGACGACGAGGACGCGCTGGTCGAGGCGCTGGAGACCGCGCTGGTCAGCGGCCTGCTCGTGGAGCCCGGCCCGGGCCGGCTGCGGTTCGTGCACGCGCTGGTCCGCGACACGCTCTACGAGGACCTGTCCTCGCTGCGCCGCACCCGGCTGCACGGGCGGGTGGCCGCCGTCCTGGAGCGGCTGCGGCCCGACGACGTCACGGCGCTCGCCCACCACACCGCCGCGGCCGGGCCGGGCTCGGCCGCGGCGGCGGCGCGCTGGGCGCAGGCCGCCGCCGAGCTCGCCGAGCGGCGTTTCGCCCACGCCGACGCCGCGGTCATGTGGGGCCGGGCGGCCGAGGCCACCGCGACGGCCCGGCCGGGCGACGCGGCGGGGCTCGCCCGGCTGCTGGCCGCGCAGGCGCACGCCGACGCGATGGCCGGCGCCGTCGGCGAGGCCCGCGCCCTGCGCACCCGGGCGCTGGCGGTGCTGCCCGAGGACGCGCCGGCCGCGCTGACCGCGTCGGTCCTGCTGTCCTCGGACGTGCCGACCTTCTGGAACGCCTGGGTCGACCCCGTCGACGACCGGTTCGTCGCGCGCACCGAGCGCGCCGTCGCCGGGCTGCCGGCCGGGGACCCGCAGCGGGCCCGGCTGCTGGCGATGCTCGCCGTCGAGCTCGAGGAGCGGCACGAGGAGCGGGCCGTCGAGGTGTCGGCCCAGGCGCTGGCCGAGGCCCGCCTCGGCGGGGACCGGCTGGCGCTGGCCCACGCCCTGACCGTCCGGCAGTTCCACGCCGTCCGCGGGTCCGACCGCAGCGAGGCCACCGCGCTGGGCAGCGAGCTGCTCGCCCTGGCGCAGCGCGAGGGCTTCGGCCTGTTCGAGGCGGTGGCGCGGCTGGTGCTGCTGCAGGACACCTGCGCGGTGCTCGACCTCGAGGCCGCCGACCGGCACGCCGGGGAGGCCGAGCGGCTGTCCGCCGCCTACGGGCTGCCGCTGCTGCACGGCATCGCCCGCTGCTACGCCGGCCTGCGCGCCGCCGTCGCCGGGCGGGTGGCCGAGGCCGAGGCGGCGTACCGCGTGGCCGAGCAGGCCCTGCTCGACGCCGGCTACTACCCCCAGGTGGCGCGGGCCCTCCGGCTGACCACGCAGCTGTCCCTGCAGCTCGCCGACCCCGCGGCCCGGCCGGTCGCCCCCGAGGAGCTGGCCACCCTGGCGCCGATCTCGCCGGAGCTCGCGACCGAGTTCCAGGCCCTGGCGCTGGTCCTGGCCGGGCGGGTGGAGGAGGCGCGGACGCTGGGCCCGTCGCGCCACCGGGTCACGCGGGACCTGTTCACGCCGTTCCTCCAGTACTGCCGCGGCGTCGTCGGGCTGGCCCTGGGCGACGCCGACCGGATGGCCGAGGCCGAGGCCGAGCTGCTCCCCTACCGGGACACCGTGTGCGGGACGCACACCGCCCAGCTGGCCTTCGGCCCGACGGCGACCCTGCTCGCCCGGCTGGCCGCCGCGCGGGGTGACACCGAGGCCGCCGCGGCCCACCGCGAGGTCGCCGTCGCCGTCGCCGAGCGGACCGGGCACCCGGGCTGGATCGCGGCCGCCCACGCCGCGCCGGGGGTGCCGGGCTAGGAGCCTGCGACCAGGTCGCGGCGGCGCCGCCAGCCGGGCCCGGCAAGCCGCAGCAGCAGCCGCAGCGGCAGCGGGGTCGCGGCGAGCAGCCCGGCGCGCTCGCCGGGCGTGCCGCAGGCGTCGGCGAGCCAGGGCAGCGTGAACGCCGCCTGCCGGAGGCCGGCGCCGCGTGCGCAGAGCGCCTCGTAGCGGGCCAGGTCGCGGGCCGACACGCACCGGCGCACCGCCGGGAACACCTCGCGCTCCTCCTCGGCGACGTGCTCGTCGAGCGCATCGGCCAGCTCGCGGAGGACGGCCGCCGCGTGGCCGGCGTCCGGGCCCGCGGCGGCGAGCGCCGGCAGCACGGTCGCCGCCCGCCCGAGCAGCGCCCGCAGGGCGGTGTGGTCCTCGGTCAGCGGCTCCAGGTCGGCGGCGTGCGTGCCGGCGCAGGCCGCGACCACCGGCCACAGCACGGCGTCCTCCCGCTCGGTGTGCGCCCGCACCTCGCGCAGCACGCCCCGCCCGAAGGCGACCAGCGCCCGCCGCCGCTCCGGCGGCCAGCCGTCGCCCCCGGTCTGCTCGGTGGCCCCGGCGGCGGCGTCGGCCAGCAGCCGGCAGCCGGCCCGCAGCGCGCGGTGCGCCAGCGCCAGCCGGGAGACGTCGGCCTCGGGCTCGCCGGGCCGGCGGGGGGTGACGGGGAACGGCAGCGGCGCGGTCGCGGTCACCGGACGACCGTCCCGCGGCCCGGTTGCCGGTGACTTGCGACCGACTACCGCCGGCGCCGGAAGAGCCGGGCACCCCCGGGAGTTGCACCGGGCAACGATCGCCGTCGTCCCAGGAGCTCCCCCATGCGCATCCCGCTGTCCGTGCTCGACCTCGCCCCCGTCGCCCGCGGGGAGACCGTCGGGGAGAGCATCGCCGCCAGCGTGGCCCTCGCGCAGCGGGCGGAGGAGGCCGGCTACCGCCGGGTCTGGTACGCCGAGCACCACAACATGCCGGCCATCGCCTCGTCGGCCACCAGCGTGCTCGTCGCCCACGTGGCCGCCCACACGCGCACCATCCGGCTGGGCGCGGGCGGCGTCATGCTGCCCAACCACTCACCGCTGACCATCGCCGAGCAGTTCGGCACGCTGGCCTCGATCCACCCGGGCCGGATCGACCTCGGCCTGGGCCGCGCGCCGGGCTCGGACCAGAACACCGCCTGGGCGCTGCGCCGCGACCCCGCGGCCGCCGACCGCTTCCCGCAGGACGTGCTGGAGCTGCAGGGCTACCTGACCGGCCGGTCGCGGGTGCCCGGCGTGGAGGCCGTCCCCGGTCGCGGGACCGACGTGCCGCTGTACGTGCTCGGCTCGTCGATGTTCGGCGCCGGCCTGGCCGCCGCGCTCGGCCTGCCCTACGCGTTCGCCTCGCACTTCGCCCCGCAGCTGCTCGAGCCCGCGGTGGCCGCCTACCGGCGCGACTTCCGCCCGTCCGAGCAGCTCGACGCGCCGTACGTCATCGCCGGGGTCAACGCGATCGCCGCCGACAGCACCGAGGCCGCGCGGGCCGCGCTCGCCGCCACCCGCCGCCGGCTGGCCGTCGGCCTGTTCGGCCAGGGCCGCGACCTCGACGACGCCGCCGCCGACCTGCTGCTGGAGTCGGGCGCGGGCCGGCAGGTGGACACCATGCTCACCCACACCGCGGCCGGCACCCCGGCGGAGGTCCGCGAGCAGCTGACCGCGTTCGCGCGGCAGGCCGACGCCGACGAGCTGATCGTCGCCCACCAGGTCCCCACCGCCGAGGGCCGGCTGCGCTCGGTGACCCTGGTCGCCGAGGCGATGGACGCCGTCGCCGCCTGAGACGTCCTCCCTCAGGGGAGGTACCGGGTCTGGCCGTGCGGTCCGCCGAAGAGCAGGACCTTGGCCGGCGTGACCCGGTAGACCAGCGCACCGCCCTCGGTTGCGCCGCCGGAGTCGCTGACCTCGACGAACTCCTCGCCGTGCACCTCGAAGTGCCAGTCGTCGCCGTACTTGGCGTACCAGGCGCCCGCGAGCGCCTGCAGCTCCTGCGGGTCGGTCACGCGCGTCGCGGTGCCCTCGACCACGACGTCGAGACCGCTGTCCCAGCCGTGCGCGCCGGTGCTGCCGGTGGTCACCGCCACGTGCGGGTTGCCGTCGAGGTTGCGCTTCTTCTGCTCCCCGGCGCCGGTGCAGAACGCGAAGCCGTCCTGCCAGACGCCCACCAGCGGCACCGCGTGCGGGCGCCCGTCGGCCCGGACGGTGACCACCCAGTAGAGCTGGGCGTCCGCGAGCAGCCGTTCGACGTCGGCCCACGGCGGCGCCGTGGCCGACGCGTCGCCGTAGCGGGGGTCGATCTCGCCGGTCGTCATGTCGGTTGTGACCGGTCCCGGCGCGGCGACTCATCGCCCGCGCCGGGTCAGCCCTCCGGGGTGCCGGTGCAGGCGAACAGGAACGCCGGCGGCACGTTCCACGGCGTGACGCGGGTGCGCACCTCGGCGAACCGGCGGCGCAGCTGACCGAGGACCAGCGGCGAGTACTGGATCACCAGCGCCGTCCCGCCGGGGCGCAGCGCCAGCGGGAGCTCGTCGAGCAGCCGGTGGCGCAACCCGGCCTCCAGCGAGGTGAACGGCAGCATCGAGACGACCACGTCGGCGCGCTCCCCGTCGAGGTGGGCGCCGAGGTCCTCCGCCGAGCCGCAGACGACCTGCAGCCGCGGGTCGACCGAGCGCTCGGTGAGCAGGCGGGCCAGCCGCGGGTCGATCTCGACGGCGACCAGCCGGGCGTCCGGGCCGAGCCGGGCGAGGATCTCGCGGGTGGCCACCCCGGTACCGGCCCCGAGTTCGACCACCAGCCGGGCCGCCGGGACGTCGGCGAGGTCGAGCATGGCCCGGACCGCGGTCCGGGACGTGGGCAGCACGGCGCCGATCTGGCGCGGGTTGCTCGCGAACGCGCGCAGCAGGCGCAGTCCGTCACCGAGGGCGTGGGTCACCGTCACTCCCGTCCGCCGCGCCGTCCGCGCCGCTGCCCGGACCCTGTCACGGACCGGTGGCCGTCGCCGCCCGAGCACCGTCCGCCCGGTGCGCGTCGAGCCAGGCGACGACGTCGGCCAGGACCTCGTCCTTCTCCGGCTCGTTGTGCGGCTCGTGGTAGAGCCCGTCGTAGACGCGCACCGTCAGGTCCGGCGAGCCGGCGTGCTCGCGGACGACCTCGCTGGCCGCCGGCGGCATCAGCCGGTCGTCCCCGCCGTGGATGACCAGCAGGGGCAGGCGCAGCCCGCGCAGCCGGTCGGGCATCCCGGCGGCGCCGAGCATGATCGCGGTGCCGGTGCGCGCCACCATCCTCCGGTTGTGGTTCAGCGGGTCGGCCCGGTAGGCGGCGACGACCTCGGGGTCGCGGCTGACCGTCTCGGCGTCGAGGGTGAGCACGCCCAGGCCCGGGGCCAGCCGGGACAGCAGCGGCGCGACCGCGCGCTGCACCGGGGTGGCGCTGCTGGTGTCGAGGGCCGGGGCGGACACGACGGCGCCGGCGACCCGCTCGTGCGGCGTGCCGGTCAGGTACTGCAGCGCGACCAGGCCGCCGAGGCTGTGGCCGTAGACGAACAGCGGGACGCCGGGGTGCCGGTCGGCGGCCGCGCGGGCGGTCTGCGCGACGCCCTCGACGGCCGCGGCCAGGCTGCGGATGTCGCCGCGGCGGCCCGGGGAGCGGCCGTGGCCGAGGTGGTCGGGCGCGTAGGAGGCGTACCCGGCGGCGCCGAGGCGCTCGGCCACGTGCGCGTAGCGACCGCCGTGCTCGTGCGCGCCGTGCACCAGCACCACGACGCCGACGGGGTCGGGCACCGTCCAGCCCTGCCAGTACTGCCCCGACGGCAGGCTGCCCTGCCCGTGCCTCACCGCTGTCGTCACGCGTCCTCCCGGTCCGGTCGTACCGGCGCCAGACCGTAGCCGGTCGCCGGCCGGACCCGGCTCCCGGTCAGGGGACGACCGGCTCCACGTCCCGCGTGCAGAACATGCAGACCGAGGCGTCGACCGGGATGAAGCTCTTGCAGTGGTCGCACTCCCGGTTGCCCTGGGCGCCGGCGGTCTCCCGGCCGGTGGCCCGGCGGATCGCCTGGACCAGGAACATGATCGTCACCGCGAGCAGCAGGAACGAGACGAACGCGGTGAGGAACGACCCGTAGCGGATCTGCGCGCCGTTGACGGTGAGCACCAGGGCGTCGAAGTCGGGCTGGCCGAAGACCGCGGCGACCAGCGGCAGGATCACGTCCCCGACCAGCGACTCGACCACCGTGGCGAAGGCCGCTCCGATCGCCAGGCCGACCGCGAGGTCGACGAGGCTGCCGGAGAAGGCGAAGTTGCGGAAGTTGGTCAGCAGCGTGCGCACGGGGGTCCTCCCTGGCCGGTCCGGGTCGGCGGGGAGCGTAGGGCCGGCCCGCGGTCAGCGCGGCTCGGCGGCCGGCGCACCGTCGGCGGGACCGGGGCCGAGGTCCCGCTGCAGCCAGGTGACGTCGTGCCAGGCACCGGCCTTCCAGCCGACCCGACGGTAGGTGCCCACCGGCTCGAAGCCGAGGGCGCGGTGCAGGCCCAGGCTCGCCTCGTTGGGGAGGGCGACGCCGGCCAGCGCCCGACGGTAGCCGCGCGCGGTGAGCCGCTCGAGCAGCGCGCCGTAGAGGGCCCGGCCGGCACCGGTGCGCCGGCGGCCCGGCTCGAGGTACACGCTCACCGTGCACGACCAGCGGTAGGCCGCGCGGCTCGTGAACGGCCCGCCGTGCGCGAAGCCGCGCACCGCGCCGTCGGCCTCGAGCACCAGCCAGGCGTGGTGCTCCTGCGCCGCGGCGATGCGCGCGGCCATCTCCGCCGCGGTCGGCGGCTCGGTCTCGAAGGAGACGGCGGTGCCGGTGACGTAGGGGGCGTAGACGTCGCGGCAGGCGGCGGCGTCGGCGGGGGTCGCGTCACGGACAGTGCCGGTCACTTCCCCGACGCTAGCCGCACGCCGAGCCCTGTCCGAGCGCTGCGTGTGCGCGGCATCACTCTCACGTGTCGAGATGCGGGCGTGTCGCGCCTCCGGGTGGCACGATCGGCCCACCCCGCAGACCGGCGCATCGAACGACCGGGGCGCCCTCAGTCTCTCGGACCCGGAGCCCGCTCCGGCTGGAGGTGCCGCGGTGCACGCTGTGACCACCGCCGTCCCCGTCCCCCGACCCCGTCCCGACCTCGCCGCCTGGCTGCTCGGCGCGGCCCGTCGGTGGCACGCCGCCGACGACCCGGCCACCGCCGTCCGGGCCGTGCTGGAGGACGTGGCGGCCCTGCTGCCGGCCGGCGCGTCCGCGTCGCTCACGCTGCTCGGCCCCGGCCGGCGGCCGCTCGCGCCGGAGGGCGACGCCGGGCCGGCCGCTGCCCTGGACACCGCCCAGGTCGGCAGCGGGCAGGGGCCGCTGCTGGACGCCCTGGCCGGCACCGCGGCCCGCAGCGGCGACCTCGGCCGCGACCTGCGGTGGCCGGCGCTCGCGGCACCGGCCGCCGCCGCCGGCGTGCGCACGGCGACCTGCCTGCCCCTCGACACCGGCACCGAGGTCCTCGGCGCACTGTCGGTGTACGCGACCGGCCCGGTCGCCGACCGGGCGGTGCTCGTCCCGGTCGCCGGGCAGGCCGCGCTGGCGCTGTCCGCGGTCCGGCGCACCGCCAACCTGGCCGTGGCCCTGGAGAGCCGCGACCTCATCGGGCAGGCGAAGGGCGTGCTGATGGAGCGCCACCGGATCACGGCCGACATCGCGTTCGGCATCCTCGTGCGCGCCTCACGGGACACCCAGCGCAAGGTCCGCGACGTCGCCGCGCTGGTCACCGAGACCGGCGAGACGCCGCCGCCGGCCGGGGACGGCTGACCGGCCGGTGACCGGCCGGGCGCCCGCTGGTCGCGGGGCCCGGCCGGCGGCGGCTACGAGGGCAGCAGCCGGCCCAGCACGCCCTTCGCGGTCGACCCGAGCCGGTAGGACTGCACCAGCCAGGCGTTGCAGACGATGACCGCGCCGGCCAGCGTCGGGACGGCGGCCTGCGCGACCCGCTGCCGCCCCTGCCACCTCGCGATCTCCGGCGGGGTGCCCGCCGAGGGCAGGGTCGCGTCCTTCACGTCGAGCCCGCCGCCGTCGCGGTTCGCCTTCTCGGCCAGCTCGCCGATCTTCTTGCCCGTGTACGCGGCGTAGGCCGTCGCGCCGGCCCCGGCGACGGTGAGCGCGGCCTTGAGCGCGCCGACCGACCCGAAGCCCTTCTGCAGCGCCAGCCGCCGGCCGCCGACGCGGGTCAGCTGCAGCCCGGACCCCAGCGTGGCCGCGATGCCGCCCCACTGCGCCGGGGAGAACCGGCTCCAGGCCGAGCTGGCCACCCGGACCTTGTCGATCCCGGTGGTCAGGTCGCTGCCGGACTTGTTCACGCCGGCGATCCCCATCACCGCGCCGCCGAACCACAGCGCCGTGCCGAGGTCGTGCACCGCCTGGGCCACGAAATGGTTGTCCGTCGTCTTCGTCACGAGTGCTCCTGCCCGGGTGCGCGGTCGCACCCGTCGAACGTCCCCGGCGTCCCCGCTGCTGAGGGCCGGTCCGGTCCGGCTACCCGTGCCACGGCGCGCTCACTCCGAGGCGGTGGCGGTGTTCCCCTCCCCCTGCCGGCTGCTGGGCGGGCCGATCCACACGGTGGTGGCGTTCATGAACTCGTACATGCCGAGTTCGGTGAGCTCACGGCCGTAGCCGCTCTGCTTGACCCCGCCGAAGGGCAGTTCCGGGTAGCTGGTGACCATGCCGTTGACGAACGCCATCCCGCTCTCGACGTCGCGGACGAACGTGGCCCGCTCCGCCTCGTCCTCGCTCCACAGGTTGGCGCCGAGGCCGTAGGGGTGGCTGTTGGCGATCTCCAGGGCCTCCTCGAGGGACTGCACCGTCCACAGCGCGGCCACCGGCCCGAAGACCTCCTCGTCGAACAGGTCCATCTCCGGCGTGATCCCGGTGAGCAGTGTCGGCTCGTAGTACCAGCCGGGCCGGTCGGGCCGCTTCCCGCCGACGACGACGGTCGCGCCCTTGTCGACGGCGTCCTGCACGTACCGCTCGACGTCCTCGCGGCCGGACTCGGTGGCCAGCGGCCCGACCTGGGTGCCCTCCTCCATCGGGTCGCCGACGGTGAGCGCGCCGAGCTTCTCGGCGAACAGCCGGGTGAACTCCTCGGCGACGTCGGCGTGCACGAAGAACCGCTTGGCCGCGATGCAGCTCTGCCCGTTGTTCTGGCAGCGCGCGGTGACCGCCACCTCGGCGGCGCGGTCGAGGTCGGCCGAGGGCATGACGATGAACGGGTCGCTGCCACCGAGCTCGAGGACCGTCTTCTTCAGGACGTCACCGGCGATCGCGGCCACCGACTGCCCCGCCGGGGCGCTCCCGGTGAGCGTGGCGGCGGCGACCCGGTCGTCGCGGAGCACCCGCTCGATGGCCGAGGAGCCGATGAGCAGGGTCTGGAAGACGTCGGCGGGGAAGCCGGCCTTCCGGAACAGCTCCTCCAGGTACAGCGCCGTCTGCGGCACGTTGCTGGCGTGCTTGAGCAGCGCGACGTTGCCGGCCGTGAGTGCCGGGGCGGCGAACCGCATCGCCTGCCAGAGCGGGAAGTTCCACGGCATGATCGCCAGCACCACGCCGATCGGCCGGTGGACGACGAACGCCTGAGCGGCGCCGACGGCGTCGGCGTCGGCGGGCTTCGGCTCGAGCATCGCTGGGCCGTGCTCCGCGTAGTACCGCAGCGCCTTGGCGCACTTGGCGGCCTCCGCCTTCGCCGCGGCCAGCGTCTTGCCCATCTCGGTGACCATGAGCGCGGCGACGGTGTCGGTGTCGGCGTCGAGCACGTCGGCGGCCGCGCGCAGCCAGCCCACGCGCTCCTCGGGGCTGGTCAGCCGGTAGGAGCGGTACGCGGCCGCGGCCCGGCCGATCTTCTCGTCGACGGCGTCGTCCGACAGGGGTTCGTAGGTCTTCAGCGTCTCACCGGTGGCCGGGTTGATCGTCGCGATCGCCATCTCTGCCTCCCGTCCGGGGCGGGCCGGGCTGCCCGCACCCTCAGCCGGGGGCCCTACCCGGTCGGCCGCCGGTCACCCGCGCTCACGCCACCGGCAGCCCGGCGAGGCCCGCGGCCAGCCCGAGCACCGCGCAGACGCCGAGCGTCCGCAGCACCGACCACCTGAGCCGGAACAGCAGGACGGCGGCGACCGCGGCGACCGCCCAGGCCACCGGCTGGGCGCTGGTGGGGTCGGGCACCTCCAGCGCCAGCGGGCCGAGCCGCACGGTCTCCGAGAACAGCGTGTGGACGGCGAAGTAGAGGCCGAGGCTGGCGATGACGCCGACCACCGCCGCGGTGATGCCGGTGAGCGCCGCCGACAGCGACCGGTTGCCGCGCAACCGCTCGATGTAGGGCGCGCCGAGCAGCACGAACAGGAAGCTCGGCACGAAGGTCACCCAGGTGACCAGCAGCGAGGCGAGCACGGCCGCGGCCCAGGGGTCGAGTGCGCCGGGCGCGCGGAAGGCGCCGAGGAAGGCGACGAACTGCACCACCATGATGAGCGGCCCGGGCGTGGTCTCGGCCAGTGCCAGCCCGCGCACCATCTCCCCCGGCGCGAGCCACCCGTAGGTGCCGACGGCGGCCTGGGCGACGTAGGCCAGCACCGCGTAGGCGCCGCCGAAGGTGACCACCGCGGCGCCGGAGAAGAACAGCCCCTGCTCGGTGAGCGTGCTGCCGGCGCCGGTGAGCAGCACGACGGCGGCCAGCGGGACGCCCCACGCGAGCAGCCCGACGGCGAGCACGGTGAGCGTGCGGCGCGTGCTCGGGCGCTCGGAGTGCAGGGCGTCGTCGGCGATCACCGGCGCCGGGCCGCCGTCGGCGGGTGCCTCGGCGACCGCCGCCGGCCGCCGGCGGCCCAGCACCCACCCGGCCAGGCCGGCGGCCAGCACCACGAGCGGGAACGGGACGGCGAACAGCGCCAGCGCGAGGAACGCGGCAACGGCGATGGCGACCAGCGGCGGGCTGGTGAGCGCCCGCTTGGCCACCCGCTGCACCGCCTGGGCGACGATCGCCACCACCGCCGGCGCGAGCCCGGCGAACAGCGCGAGGACGGCGGTGGTGTCCCCGAAGGCGACGTAGACCGCGGACAGGACCAGCAGCGCCAGCACGCCCGGGAGGACGAACAGGCCGCCGGCGACCAGGCCGCCGCGGGTCCCGTGCAGCAGCCAGCCCACGTAGGTGGCCAGCTGCTGGGCCTCGGGGCCGGGCAGCAGCATGCAGTAGTTCATGGCGTGCAGGAACCGGCGCTGGCCGATCCAGCGCCGCTCGTCGACCAGCTCCCGCTGCATGACCGCGATCTGCCCGGCGGGGCCGCCGAAGGTCTGCAGGGACACCTGGAACCAGGTGCGGACGGCGGTGCGGAACGGCGGCACGGCGGCGGCCACGGGAGGGGTGGCAGGCGGCACGGCCGGGGTGGGGCGCGGCTCGGGCGTCACGGGTCTCCGTCGAGGGTCAGGCCGGCTCACGGCCGAGCAGCAGGCGGCGTCGGACGTACTCGTAGAGGCCGTCGAAGAGCGGTCCGGAGACGGCGAGGGTGCGCTCGTCCTCGCCGGTCATGGACAGGCCGCGCAGCAGGACGTCGAGTCCCGGCGCCTCGGGCGCGTCGAACCGGCCGTCGTCGAGGTCGGCCTCGTGGACGATCTGGCCGATCCGCTCCAGCGCGGGGTCGGTGAGGCCGTGGACGCGCAGGATCGTCTCGAAGGAGCAGTCGCCGCCGACGTGGCCGAGGGCGGCGCCGCGCATGTCGAAGGGCGTGGCGTCGGCCGGGACGTCGGCGGGGTCGGAGACGAAGACGAACTCGGCGTCCGGGTCGACGAACCGGCGGATCAGCCAGGCGCAGGCGGCACGGTCGACGTGCACCCCGGCGCGGGTCGCCCACCTCACGACCGGCTCCCCCGTCCGGCCGCCAGCGGCTCGCCCACGGCGTCGGCCAGCGCCAGGAGCGCTGCGCCGGCCGCATCCCGCTCCGCCGGCGGGAAGAAGTCCCGCCGGCCGATGGCCCGCCACTCGCCGCGCAACCGCCGCAGGGCGCGCGCCCGGTCGGCCTCGGGGGCCTCGAGCGCCGCGGTGCACTCCACGGTCAGCTCGCGGTACTCCGCCGCCCGCGCGGCGGCCATGACGGCGGCGAGCTCGCGCTCCTGGGCGGCCGCGGCGGGCCGGGCGATCCACACCCCGGCGGAGCCGCCGGCGGCGAGCACGTCGTCGGCGAGCCACTCGAGCGACTCCCGGGTGCGGGCGTCGGCGGGCAGGGCCACCACGCCGTCGCCGAGCTGGGCCACGCCGAGCCGGCGCAGCCGGCGCCACAGCGTCGTCCGCGGGCCCGACGGCTCCCTCGGCAGGCGGTAGGACAGCAGCACCCACTCCCCCACCGCGGTCACAGCGCGATGCAACCACGGTTGCGCCGGCCCTGTCGACCCGGCCCGCGTCACCGCGAGGCGCCACGATGATGGGCGCATGGCCCGCCGATGGCACCCTCCGGACGACGACCTCGCCCCGATCACCACGTCGTGGCTCGCGGTCGACGAGTGGCTGGCGGGCCTGCCCTTCGACATGTCGCCCCTGGCCCGGGACATCACCTGGTCCCCGGTGTTCACCGAGCAGGGCTTCCGGCCGGGCCGGGCCGGGCTGGACCGGGAGTGGCGGTGGGGCGGGTGGGTCTCCTGGCTCGGCGGGCCGGCTCTGCTGCCGCTGGACGAGTGGCCGCGCCGACCGGACGGCAGGCCGCTGGCGCACGTCACCTCCCTGTCGCTGCACGACGCCTGGGCCGCTGCCGAGGAGGAGGGCAAGGCGGCCTGGCCGGGACATCGCGAGGGACTGCCGACCGAGGGCTACCTGGAGGTGTTCCACGACCTGGTCGACACCTACGGCTGGGAACCAGGCGACCGGGACGCGGGTGGCTGGCTGGTGCGCTGGGTGCCCCAGCCACAGCGGCCGGGCTTCGCCGAGCCGCCCGCCGACCTCGACACACCGACGGACGCCTGCCAGGCGGGGATGCTGCTACCCGGCTGGAGCAGTCGACCGTCGGGGGACTTCCGCGCAGACCGGGGGCAGAACGCGGCAGCGACGCTGGTCGCCGAGGAGTTCCAGCGAGCCTGGGCGTACCAGCGGACCCGGTCACGGAGTGCACCGCCCACCCCCGTGACGCATGTCTACGGGCACAGCCAGAACTCGACCGCACCGGCTCTGCGGATCCTGCGCGAGGCCCTGCCCGTCCAGGACGGCGACGACCACCGGCTCGTGCTGGACATCGAGTCGTGGACCCACCTGAGCGGCTGGTTCGGCGATGCCGCGTCGCTCGAGGTGTGGATGCGGGACAGCGACCTGGCCGCGCGACGCTTCGACCGCGCTTGGTGCATCACCCGCACCGACTGAGCCGCGATGCGTGAGTGCCCGCTGTGGGGCACCAGAGCAGTCGCGGCGCACGGGTACGCAGGACGGGGCCTCGCACACGGCTGCGTCGGTCGTCGATCGCCGGGCGGGCATGCCGGTACGGCCGTCCGCGGGGGGTGCGGGCGGCCGTGCCGGCGTGCGCGGGTCGGTCAGGCGGCAGGGGCGAGAGGTGGGGGGACGGTGATCTCGGTGCCGTCGGGGCGCCAGGTGCGCCATCGCCCGTCCGGTTGTCGCTCGACGCGGAAGCCGTGGTGGACCTGGGTGTGGTGCCGTTCGCACAGCAGCCCGCTGTTGGCCAGGCTGGTCTCGCCGCCGTCGATCCAGTGCACCAGGTGGTGCACGTCGGCCCAGTGACTCGGGGCGTCGCAACCGGCGAACACGCACCCGCCGTCCCGGAGTTCGACCGCGCGGCGCAGCTGCCGGCTGACCAGCCGCCGGCTGCGGCCCAGGTCCAGCGGCACCCCGTCGGGCCCGAACACCACCCGGGAGATCGCCCCGTCGCAGGCCAGCCAGCGCGCCCGGGCCGCGGAGATCGTCGCCCCGAACCCCATGGTGGCGCTGCCGGGCCCGGTGGCCGGGTCGGCCAGGTCGTCCAGGTCGACCCGCACCGCGACGTGCGGCTTGACCGTCCGCAGCACCGGCAGCTGACCGGACGCCAGGCTGGTGTCGGCCAGCTGCACCAGCGCGTCGCCCTGCCGCTGAGCCCGGGTGCGCTCGTCCCCGGCCGGGCGGTCGCGCTGCACGAACGGCTCCAGCGCCGCCTGGAACCGCTCTCCGGCCACCGCGTCGAGGTGGAAGCGTCCGCTGAGGGATCCGTCGGCGTGCTTGGACACCGTCAACGACCGGCTGGCGGTGGGGTCGGGTTCGGGCCCGTCGGGGTCGAGCGCGTCGAGGTAGCGCTGCACGATCTGCACCAGGTCGGCGTGGGGACAGTCGAGGGCGACCTGGGTCAGCGCGGCGTCCATCGCGGCCAGGTCGACGTCCCGGGCGGCGGCCGCGGCCCGCCGCTGCGGCGTGACCACCCGCGCGGCCTCGGCCACCTGCTCGGCCGACACCAGCCCGGCCTCGTGCGCCTCGGCCAGCGCCGGCAGGTGCTCCAGCGCCCGACCGTTGCCGACCAGCCGGGACGCCGCCGCCGAGGAGAGCCGGCAGTGCCCGCGCAGCCACGACGCCATGCTCTTCTGCCCGTCGCGCTCGGGGGCCTGGGACAGTTCCGCGGCGCGGACCCGGCGGGCCAGGGCGGCATCGATCCGGTTGCGCTCGGCGACCAGCGCGGCGACGTCATCCAGGACGTCACCGGTCTCCCACTCGCTCGAACGCATGATCGAAGAATAGCCGATCAAGACCACGCGCACCACCCGAACTCCCAGGTCAGAGCCCTGTCCACAGATCCGCAGCGCGCCTTGACACCACGCCCAGCGCGACCTCAGCGATGAGTGCGCCACCCCGGCGGCGTCCACACCACATGACCCTCGTCATCGGCGACATCACGGTGTCCCTCGACGGCTACGTGTCCGGCTCGGACGACGGCGTCGAGGCCATCCACGCCTGGGCACTCCGCAGCGACGACCCCGTCGACCGCGGCGTCCTGGAGCGGCACGCGGCGGCGTCCGGTGCCGTCGTCATGGGCCGGCGCACCTTCGACGAGGTCGACCGCGGGTGGGGCGACGGCATCGGCTACGGCGCGACGCTGGACGCCCGGCCGCCGTTCTTCGTCGTCACCGGCAGCCCGCCCGCGGAGCACCGGCTCGCGGCCACCCACGACTTCGCGTTCGTCACCGACGGCCCGGCCGCAGCCATCCACAGTGCCCGGGCAGCAGCCGGCGACCGCGACGTCTTCGTCATGGGCGGCGGCGCGATGGTCGGCTCGTGCCTGCGGGACGGGCTGCTCGACGAGCTGCGCCTGCACGTGGCGCCGGAGGTCCTGGGCGCGGGCACACCGTTGTTCGCCGGCGTCGGGCGGCACCGTCTCGAGCAGACGTCGGTCGAGGCTGGCGCGGTGTGCACCCACGTCACCTACCGGGTGCGCCGCTGACTCAGGACCGGCGCGAGCGGAAGTCGCCGCGGCCGGTGTCGCGCCGCCAGTCGTCGAAGGACTCCCCGGTCAGCTCCTCCAGGAGCGCGATGTCGGGCAGCAGCGGCGCCAGGACGTCGCGCCGCACCTCCACCGGCAGCGGCGGCCGGGGCGCCCGCCCGGCGTGCAGCGCGGCCACCAGCGGCCGCGAGACCTGCCGCCAAACCTGCGGCGGGGCGTGGGCACCCAGCGCCGCCCCGGCCCGCACCACCTGGGACAGCGCCCGGTACCGGGGCGTGTCGGAGACGTAGGGCTTCACGTTCTCCGGGGGCACGGTGTGCGCCACCCCCCGCTCGACGCCGAGGAAGTCGCTGACCCGGTCGAGCGTCTCCCGCGGGGTGTCGACCAGCTGCCGGTAGCGCAGGAGCAGCACCTGCGACCGCGGCAGGACGGCGTACAGGTCGCGCAGTTGCTCGCCGTAGCGACCGAGACCGCGGTAGTGCCAGAACGGCGCGTAGCCCGCGGCCACCCGCGCGTCCTCCAGCGCGACGGCGGTGCGGAAGTCCGCCTCGGGCTCCAGGCCGTCGGCGCGCAGGTGCACCCAGTTCGACCAGGCCCGGTCCACCGGGTCGCGCACCACCACGACCACGCGGACCCCCGGGACGTCGGCGGCCAGGCGGCGCTGCGCGGCGCGGTCGTGGAGGTAGAACGGCGTGCTCTCCCCGCGCACCGTCCCGGGCGGGGCGCCGTCGAACAGCCGCAGGTAGTCCTCGCGCCGCCAGACCCACTCCCGCGCGCTGTGCGCGTCCCCGGGTCCGCGCTGGCCGCTGCGCGGCGGCGGACGGCCGTCGGTCAGGTAGTACTTCGGCTCCTTGACCGGGGACAGGTACAGGCCGGGGTGGGTGGCCAGCGCCGCGTGCAGCGCCGTCGTCCCGGCCTTGGGCGCACCGGCGACGACGAACTGCGGGAGCCGGCCGGCGTCAGCGGTCACCCGACCCACCCCCGACCCGCGGTGTACACACGGGAGACCTGCCACCCCCACGGAGAGGAGCCGTCGAGTGACCGCGCCCCGCCCCCCGGCGCCCGACCGCTTCTGGAGCGACGCCGAGGTCGTCGTCGAACCGGAGGACCCGCGCCCGGGCTCGTGGGCCGGCGCCCCGTCGGCGCAGCTGGTCGACGGCACCTGGTGGCTGGCCCACCGGCTGCGCCGCCCGGTCGGCGAGGGCCGCGGCTTCGGCAACGTGGTGGCCCGGTCCGACGACGGGGTGCGCCTCGAGCCGGTCGTCGCCCTCGGCAAGGACCGCTTCGGCGCCGAGTCGCTCGAGCGGCCGGCGCTGGTGCACACGCCCGAGGGCCGCTGGCGGCTCTACGTCAGCTGCGCGACACCCGGCACCCGGCACTGGCGGGTGGACCTGCTCGAGGCCGACACCGTCGAGGGGCTGGCCGTCGCCGAGCCGCGCACCGTGCTGCCCGGCAGCGCCGCCGACGCGCCCAAGGACCCGGTCGTGCGGTGGGACGGCGGCCAGTGGCACCTGTGGGCCTCGGTGCACCCGCTCGACGACCCCGACGCCACCGACCGGATGACCACCGAGCACGCGACCAGCCCGGACGGCGTCACGTGGACGTGGCGGGGCACCGCGCTGGCCGGCACGCCGGGCAGCTGGGACGCCCGCGGCGTCCGGTTCGCCACCGTCGTCCTCGACGGCGACCGCACCTGGGCGCTCTACGACGGCCGGGCCACCGCGGCGGAGAACTGGGAGGAGCGCACCGGGCTGGCCCGGCTCGACGGCGGGGGGTTCCGCGCCGCCCCCGGCGGGCCGCACCTGCAGAGCCCGCACCCGCCGCACGGGCTGCGCTACGCCGACGTCGTGGCGCTGCCCGGCGGGGGTGCCCGCTGGTACTACGAGGCGACCCGCGCCGACGGCGCCCACGAGCTGCGCACCGTCCTGCTCCCGGCCTGACGCCGTCCACCCGACTCCGACGAGCGACACGCCAAAGTGCACCACGTCGATCGACTTGACACACATTGGAGCGGCGGGTCGGATGGGGACGTGGCACCCGCCCTGACGCTCACCCGCCGGTCCGCCGTGGACCTGCTGCGGGTGGCCAGCGCGCTGTGTCCGGCCGCCTGAGCGCCCGGCCCACCGCCACCTCTCGCGCCCGCCCCCGGCAGGGGCCCGGCGCGCCCTGGACCCGGAGTCCCGATGACCCCCCGCACCGCCCTGCTGTCCGACGCCGCCCGCGACGAGCTCACGGCCGACACCACCAGCGCCCGCACCACGTCCACCGCCGCGGTCGCGGCCGCGCTGGCCGCCGTCGCCGACGCCTGGCTGCCGCGGGTCGAGTACCGCGCCGCCAGCCGCTGGACCGGCCTGCTCCCCCTCGACGACGCCGTCGACCTGCTCGACCCCTCGCTCGCCGCCGACCTCGCCGCCACGCAGGTCTGGCTGCTGACCTGGCTGCCCGGTCAGGGCACCCCGCTGCACGACCACGGCGGCTCGGCCGGTGCCTTCGCCGTCGTCCGGGGCTCGCTGACCGAGGAGACCGTCGGCGGCCGCGCCGGCGCGGTCCGGGAGGTGTCCACCGAGCTGACGGCCGGGCGGGTGCGCCCGTTCGGACCGCACCACGTGCACCGGGTCACCAACCGGGGCACCGGAGCCGCCGTGAGCGTGCACGCCTACACCCCCGCCCTCCGCCAGATGAGCACCTACGCCCTCGAGGGCGGGGTACTGCTGCACACCGGCACCGAGCGCGCCGGCGTCGACTGGTGAGCGCCCGCCCGCCCGGCGCCAGGAGCGTCGACCAGCTGCTCGCGGAGGCCCGGTCGCGGATCACCCGCGTGACGCCGGCCGAGGCCGCTGCGCGGGTGGCGGCCGGAGCGGTGCTGGTCGACATCCGGCCGCAGTCGCAGCGCGAGGCCGAGGGCGAGGTGCCCGGCGCGCTGGTGGTCGAGCGCAACCACCTCGAGTGGCGGTTCGACCCCGAGAGCGACGCACGGGTCCCGCAGGCCACCGGGTACGACGTCGAGGTCGTCGTGCTGTGCCAGGAGGGCTACACCTCCAGCCTGGCCGCCGACGCACTGCGCTCGCTGGGCCTGGCCAGCGCGAGCGACGTCATCGGCGGGCACCGCGCGTGGGTGGCCGCCGGGCTGCCCACGACCAGCGGCCCGGCGGGCTGAGACCGTCCGGGGACGGCGGCGCCTGACGGAGGGACGCCGCCGCCCCGGACCCCCCTCAGGTCTTGCTCTTGCCCTGCGCGCCGGAGTGCTCGTGCCGGTCGTCGCCCTTCCGGACGTGGTGGGTCTGCTTCGAGGCGCCGGTGGTGGCGCCGGCCGCGCTGGGCGCCACGCCCTCCTTCTTCGCCTCGCGGGCGGCCGCGCGCTGGGCGTCGGCGTCGTTGTTCTTGCTCATGCCGGGCGGGTACCCCGGCGGCCGCCCGCCACGCCGGACAGCACCCGGAACGTCCGGGCGGCCATGAGGTCCGCGCCGAGGTCCCGCACCGCCCGCGCCTGGGCCCGCGTCCCGAGGTCCGCCCGCCGGTCCGGGTCGGCGAGCAGGCCGCCGATCGCGTCGGCGAGCGCTCCGGCGTCGTCCACCGGCACCACGACGGCGTCCTCCCCCACCGCCCGGCGCACGTCGCCGACGTCGGTGGCCACGCACGGCAGGCCCTCGGCCATCGCCTCCAGCAGCGCCAGCGGCAGCGCCTCGACCCGCGAGGACAGCACGAACAGGTCCAGCCCGGCGAGGAAGCCGCGGACGTCGGAGACCCAGCCCGGGAAGGTCACCGGCAGCCCGGCGGCCGCGGCGCGCAGCGCCTCCCCGTCGCGCCCGGCCCCGCCGACGACGGCCTCGTACGGGACGTCGAGCCGGCGCAGCGCGGCGAGCAGCACGTCGAAGCCCTTCTGCGCGGTGAGGCGGCCGAACGCGCCGACCCGCGGCACCGGGCGGCCCGCCGGCCCGGCGGGGTCGGGCGGGACGTCGACGCCGTTGGGGACCAGGTGCGCCCGCGCCGGGTCGACGCCGAGGTCGGCCACCACCTGCGCGCGGCCCTGCGCCGAGGGGCTGAGCACCGCGGCCATCCGCCGGTAGAGGGCGGCCAGCGCGGCCCGCTCCTCCCCCGTGCGCGTGTCGCCGACCAGGTGCAGCACCCCGGCGGTGGGCGCCACCTCCTGCGCGGCGGCGACGGCGGCGGCGTTGGACGCGGGGTCGACCAGGTTGACCACCACGACGTCGGGGCGCTGCGCGGCCAGCGCCGCCCGGGTCCCCGGCGCGGCGGCGGCGCGCCGGGTGAGCGGGACGACGGCGGCCGGCACGTCCAGGCCGGCGAACCCCGCGGCCACCGGCTCGGCGCACACCAGCGACGCGGTGGCGCCGTGGTCGGCGGCCCGGCGCAGGTGGTGGGTCAGCCACACCTCCGCGCCGCCCCACGCGTCGGAGTCGGCGACGAACGAGACCCTCACGAGGCCGCCAGCTCGCGCGCGGCCCGGGCGACGGCGTCCGGCCGGACCGTGAGCGCGCAGCGGAACTCGATCGGGCAGGCCAGGTGCGGGCAGGGCGCGCAGGCGACGGCCGGCGTCAGCGCCCGGTGCCGGGGGCCGGGGTGCGCCCAGCGCACCGGGTCGCCGGGCAGGAAGACGGTCACGCTGCGCGCGCCGACGGCGGCGGCCAGGTGTGCCGAGCCGGTGTCGTTGCCGACCAGCACCGCGCTGTCGCGCAGCAGCGCGGCCAGCCCGCCCAGGCTGGTGGCGCCGGTGAGGTCGACGGCCGGGGCGCGCATCGCGGCTCCCACCCGCGCCGAGATCTCCCGCTCGCCGGGCACCCCGGTGACGACGACGGCCAGCCCGTCGGCTGCCAGCGCGTCACCGACCGCGGCGTAGCGGTCCACCGGCCAGCGGCGGGTGGGCGCCGAGGCACCGGGGTGCAGGACGGCGTACCGGCCCGGCTCGAGCCCGTGCGCGGCGAGCGTGGCGGCGTGCTCGGCCTCGTCGTCGGCGGTGACCGGGAAGCCCATCGCCGCGTCCCCGCCCGGCGGCAGGCCCAGGTGCTCGAGCAGCGCGACGTGGCGCGCGGCCTCGTGCAGGTGCCGGGGGTAGCGCAGGTGCAGCGCCGCGGCGGCGGCCGGCGGGTCCCAGCCGGTCGGCGCGAAGCCCCCGGTGAGCCGGGCGCCGAGCGCGGCGGTGACCCGGTTGGCGGCGGGCCGGTCGCCGTAGGCCTGCAGCGCGAGGTCGAAGCGGCGGGCGCGGGCGGCCGCGGTGAACGGCTGCCACCCCGCCGCGTCGACCGGTCCGTCGGGGATGCCGGGCGCGCCGGGGAAGGCCAGGAGGTCGTCGACGGTGCCGCCGAGGCGGTCGACCACCGGCGCCATCCGGCCGAAGGTCACCAGCGTCACCTCGACGTCGGGACGGGCGGCGCGCAGCCGGCGCAGCGCCGGGACCGTGCACAGCAGGTCGCCCAGGCCCACCCGGAGCCGGACCAGCGCCAGGCGGCGCACGGCCGGGTCGGCGAGCGGCGTGATCACCTGCGCCCTCTGCCCCGGCTGTGCCGTGCGCTAACGCGTGGTGCACTACACATCCCGTCCCGACAGCCGGAGGTCCCCTGCGTGTCCCGCCCCGCCGTCCCCGCCGGTCCCCTGCACGTGCTGCGGCTGTGCAGCGTCTTCGAGCCACCGGCGGCCCCGGGGCCGGTCCATCCCGGGACGCTCCCCGGCGAGCTCGACTCCCGGTCGGCCCGCTTCGACCCGATCGGCGGCATGCAGAACCACACGGCGACGCTGACCCGCTGCCTGGACGCCCGGGGCGTGCGGCAGACGGTGGTCACCGCGCGGCTGGCCGGCCCGGCGGGCACCACCCCGCTGGGCCGCGGCGGACGGGTGCACCGCACCGGACTGCCCGTGCCGCAGCTGCGCCAGCTGTGGGCGCTGAGCGGGCTGTCCACGGTCCTGCGCGCCGGGCGGCGGGCACCGGTCGACGTCGTGCACGCCCACCAGGGCGAGGACCTCGCCACCCTGCCGCTGGCCCGGCTGGCCGCCCGGGTGCACCGGGCCCCGCTGGTGGTCACCGTGCACTGCAGCGTCGGGCACACCCTCACCGGCCGCGGGCCGAGGGTGCGGCTGCTGCGCGCGGTGGGCGGCTGGATCGAGCGCAGCACGCTGCGGCGCGCCGACGCCGTCGTCGTCCTCACCGGGCGGACCGCGGCGGCCCTGCGCGACGACGACGTGCCCGCCGACCGGATCTCGACCATCCCGTCGGGGTTCGACCCGGCGCTGTTCGCCGGGCACCCCGCCGACGCCTTCCCCGGGGTGGCCCGGCCGCGGATCGGCTACGTGGGCCGGCTGGCGCCGCAGAAGAGCCCGGGCACGCTGGTCCGCGCGTTCGGCCGGATGCGGGAGACGGCGTCGCTGGTCGTCGTCGGCGACGGCCCGGACCGGCCGCTGGTCGAGCGGCTGGCCGCGGAGAGCCCCGCGGCCGACCGGATCACCCTCGCCGGCTTCGTCGAGCACGCCCGCGTGCCGGCGCTGCTGTCCTCGGTCGACGTGCTGGTGCTGCCCTCGGCCTACGAGGAGATGGGCTCGGTGCTCACCGAGGCGATGGCCGCGGGGCTGCCGGTGGTGGCCAGCGACGTCGGCGGGATCCCCGAGGTGGTGCGGCACGGGGTCACCGGGCTGCTGGTGTCACCGGGCGACGTCGACGCGCTCGCCGCCGCGCTGGACCGGGTGACCGCCGAGCCGGCGCTGCGGTCCCGGCTGGCCGCGGGCGCCCGGGCCCGCGCGGCCGACTACGCCTGGCCGGCGCTCGCCGGGCGGGTCGCCGAGGTCTACGACCGGGTGCTGGGAGCGGCCGCCGACCTCGAGCCGGCCGCGTGAGACCGCAGGTCGCCGTCCTCGTGCCGGTGCACGACCAGGCGGCCTTCCTCCCCCGGGCGCTGGAGTCGCTGCTCGCGCAGGAGGAGACCGCGTGGGAGGCGGTGGTCGTCGACGACGGCTCGCGGGAGCCGGTCGCCGTGCCGCCCGACCCGCGGCTGCGGCTGGTGCGCACCGAGGACAACCGCGGCCTGGGCGCGGCCCTGAACACGGCGCTGGACGCCACCACCGCGCCGGTCGTGGCCTACCTCCCCGCCGACGACGTGTGGTTCCCCGACCACCTGGGCACCGCGCTCGACCGGCTGGCCGACCCGGCGGTGGGGCTGGTCCGCGCCGGGCTCGCCGAGCCGGCCGGCACCCCGTACGCGCAGCTGGTGCAGGTGGCCCACCGCCGCACCGGCGACCGGTGGACCGAGCGCGCCGAGCTGGAGACCGACGACCTCGACCGGCTGATGTGGACCCGGGTCGCCGCCCGCGGGACGACGACGGGCACCGGCCGGGTCACCTGCGCGTGGACGCAGCACCCCGGGCAGCGGTCGCGGGCGATCCGGGAGGCCTTCGACGGCGGCCTCAACGTGTTCCGCACCCGCTACCGGGTGGCCGGGCCGCTGCGGTTCGCCTCGACCGACGGCGGGGAGGTCGACGAGGTCGCCCGGTACGCGCGGTTCCGGTCACGGGCGTACGAGGCCCGCCCCGACGGGCTGTCGGTGCTCGTCGTCGGGGAGCTGGCGTTCAACCCCGAGCGGGTGCTGGCGCTGGCCGAGCGCGGCCACCGGCTCACCGGGCTGTGGACCGCCGACGCGCTGGGCGACGCCACCGTCGGGCCGCTGCCGTTCGGGCACGTGCCCGACCTCGACCGCGACGCGTGGCGCGAGGGCGTGCGCGACCTCGCCCCCGACGTCGTCTGGGCGCAGCTGAACTGGCGGGCGGTGCCGTTCGCGCACGCGGTGCGGCGGGCCTTCCCCGACCTGCCGTTCGTGTGGCACTTCAAGGAGGCGCCGCAGCGCAGTGTCGTCCGCGGCGAGTGGCCGCTGCTGGCCGACCTCGTCTGCGGCGCGGACGCGGTGCTGCTGGCCACCGAGGAGGAGCGCGACTGGTTCGCCCTGGCGCTGTCCGGCCGGGTCGACCCCGCCCGCCTGGGCGTCCTCGACGGCGACCTGCCCACGCGCGACTGGCTGGACGCCCCGCTCTCGCCGAGGCTCTCCGACGCCGACGGGCAGCCGCACGCCGCCGTCGTCGGCCGGCCCTCCGGGCTGGACCTGGAGTGGGTGCTGGCGCTGGCCGACCGCGGCGTGCACACCCACCTCTACGGCCAGGTGCGCGCGCCGGGGCCCAAGGGGTCCTGGACCGGCTGGCTGGACGAGGCGCTGGCCCGCGCACCGGGCTTCGTGCACGTGCACCCGGCGGTGGGCCCGGAGGACTGGGTGCGCGAGCTCTCGCGGCACGACGCCGGCTGGCTGCACCGCTTCGACAGTCGCAACGGCGGCGACCTGCGCCGGGCCACCTGGGACGACCTCAACTCCCCCGCCCGGCTGCCGGTGTGCCTGGCCGCGGGCCTGCCGCTGCTGCAGCAGGCCAACCCGGGCTCGCGGGTATCGGTGGAGCGGGTGCTGCGCGAGGACGGGACGGGGCTGTTCTACCGCTCGGCCGACGACGTCGCCGCGGTGCTGCACGAGGAGGTCGCGACCCGGGCGGGACACCGGGCGGCGCTGGCCGCGCGGGAGCGGCACGTCTTCGACGCGCACGCCGACCGGCTGGTCGACCTGTTCCGCACGATCGCCCGCTGAAGATCAGCCTTTATCGCGATGAAGGCACCTCCCCAGAGGTGCCTTTATCGCGACAAAGGCCCCTTCCACGGGCGGGACTGTCGGACCCTGCTCCTACCGTCCGGGACGTGGACGAGCTGCGGTGGGCGGTGACCGACGGGCCGCGCGGCACGGCCGCGGTCGAGCTGCCGGAGGACGCCGGGTCGGCGGGCCGGCTGGCCGAGCAGGCCGGCGGGTTCTGGTGCGCGCTCGCGGCCGGCGGCTGCGGCGGGTCCCTGGTGGTGGCCGACGGCGGTGCGCGGCCGGTGTTCCGGCACACCGGCGAGGAGCCGTGCCGGTTCGTCGGGCGCGGCGCGACGGCGGCCCGCGCCTACGACCCCCTCCGCTACCGGCCCGCGCTGACCGCGTGGCTCACCGGGCAGGGACACCGGCCGCGGGTCGAGACGGTGTCCGGACGGGACGGGCACGCCGGCCTGCACGTCGTCGTCGACGCGCTCGGCGCCGCCCTCGAGGTCCAGCTCATGCCGTTGACCGACACCGCCTGGCGGGCGCGGGACGACCGGGTCCGTCGCACGGTGCGGTCGGTCACCTGGCTCTACGGCCCCGACGCCGACACCGCCGCGGCCACCGAGGCCGGGGTGCGCGGCGCGGCGCTGTCGCTGCGGCGCCACGACCGGGGCCTGCTCGTGGGGGTCCGGGACGCCGGCGACCGGGTGCGCTGGGTGCGCCTGGCCGCGTGCCGGCTGACCGCCGACGGGGTGACCGCGCCCGGGCTGGCGGAGGCGCGGGCCGCGCACGCCCGGCAGGCGGAGGCGCGGCAGGAGGCGGCGCGCCGGGTGGCCCGGCAGGGCGCGCGGTGGTCGCAGCGGTCCGGCGCGGTGCCGTGGGACGTCCGCACCGGCACGCTGCCGTTCCCGGCCGGGGGTTAGGACGGCACGCCGGTCGTGTCGTCCTCGGCGCCGGCCCGCGGGGACTCCGGCGGCCGGCGGGTCCCCACCCGCCGCGGCAGGTGCAGGTGCGGCAGGCGGAGGTGCGGGGGCAGGTGGGGGTGCGGCACGTGCGGGTGCGGGAGCCGGGCCACCAGCCCGGCCGGCAGGTGCACGTGCGGCAGGTGCAGGTGCGCCCGGCGCGGGTGCTCCCGCGGCTCGGCGTGCCGGCGGCCCAGCGCGGCCGACCAGACGCTGCGTCCCCGCGCCGCCTGCGCCCGCGCGGCGGTCTGTGCCGCGCGGTGGTCGCGTTCCCACCGGGCGGTGTTGCTCCGTGCCATGGCGGTGACCAGCCCGGTCAGCACCAGGAAGCCGACGACGCTGACGACTGCCCACTCCATGGCGGCCCTCCCCTGGACCGCGCCGCGCAGCCCGGCGACCCGGCGGCCGCGGCGATGACCGCAGGATCCCGCCGTCCCGGTTCCGGGACAAGTCGGTCTCCGCGGCGCACCGCGCGACGCGCCGGGCCGTGCGGAGCGGGCGCCGTCAGAACCGCAGCACGGCCTGCAGCGGCGGCGCGGGCAGCCGCCGCCCGGCGAGGTCGGCCAGCAGCCGGGGGCCGTCGTCGAAGGGCAGCACGTCGGTGACCAGGTGCCGGCGGACGTCGTCACCGCGCTCGCGCAGCAGGTCCAGGACGACGTCGGCCAGGGCCCGCCGCGGCCAGGCGGTGGCCATCCCGCGCGGCACCCGGCTGATCTGGGCGCACACCACCGCCAGGCCGTTGTGGTGGAACTCCTCGCCGAGCCGCACCTGCTCGGCGCCGGCCTGGTAGAAGCCGAGGTCGACCACGACGCCCTGCGGCCGCAGCGCCTTGAGCCCGGTGGCGAGCGCCGCGTCGTGGCCGCGGCACTGCAGCACCAGGTCGGCGCCGGCGTCCCCCGGCGCGTGCCGCCAGCGCTGCTTGACCTCGCGCCAGGCGTCGCCGTCCACGGTGTCCAGCCCCAGTGCCCCGGCCACGGCGCGGCGGCCGGGCGAGTCCTCCGCGACGACGACGTCGGCGGCGCCGTGATGCTGTGCGAGCAGCGCTGACAGCAGTCCGATGACACCGGCGCCGGTGACCAGCACGTGCCGGTCGCGGACGCCGTCGCCGATCGCGCCGCCGGGGCCGGTGAACTGCGCGGTGGCGTGCAGCAGGCCGTTGACGCAGATCGGCCCCATCTGCGCGAGGTAGACGCCGAGCAGCGGGTCGAGGTCGTCGGGGACGGGGATCACGTGCATCGTCGCCGGGTCGGCGCAGCGGCCGGTGCGGTGCCCGTACGCCATCGCCACCCGGGTGCCCTCGGCGAGGTCGGGGGTGCGGCTCTCGGTGACCACGCCGACCTCCATGTAGCCCAGCGTGTGCACCGGATAGCCGACGACCGGCTCGCCTGCGGAGAAGGAGCGCAGGTCGGGGTCCCAGTGCACGACGTGGTGCGGATCGGTGCCGCGGACCAGCGCGACCTCGGTGCCGGCGCTGATCCCGCTGTACTCCGTGGTCACCCACGCCTGGCCGGCCGCGGGCTCGGGCTCGGTGTCGTCGAGCAGCGCCGGCTCGCCGGGCCGGACGACGCCGATGGTCCGCACCGCCCTCACAGCGCCACCGTCCCGCCGTCGGCCGCCGCCCGCGCCACGGCCACCGCGAGCCGGTGGGTGCGCAGCGCCTCGGCGTAGGGCGCGCGGACGTCGTCGCCCTCCCCGCGCACGGCGGCGACGAACGCCGCGTCCTCGACGGTGATCGGGTCGGCCGCGCGCACCACGGTCCGCTCGCCGTCGGCGTCGGTGATGCGCAGGTCGTGCTCGGTGAGCTCCAGGCCGAGGCCGGGGGCCACCACCTGCACGCCGATCCGGTAGCCGCGCGGGGCCAGGCAGCTGTTGGAGAACGTGCCGACCGCGCCGCCCGCGTAGCGCAGGGACGCGGTGCAGACGTCCAGGATGTCGCCGGGCCCGTCCGGCGAGCGCCCGCCGGTGGCCCAGCCGGACTCCACCTCGCCGGCCAGCACCCGGCCGACGTCGAGCAGGTGGGTCGCCTGCTCGACGGTCTGCCCGCCGGACTGGTCCTGCCGCGCCCACCAGGGCACGTTCGGCGCCTTGTCCAGCCAGGCGCCCAGCAGCAGCCGGGGCGGCCGGTCGGCGAGCAGTCCGCGGGCCCGTTCCAGGGTGTCGAGGTAGCGCCAGTGGTAGCCGACCGCGGTCAGCAGCCCGGCGGCCTCGATGCGCGCGGCCAGCCGCTCGGCGGTGGCCAGGTCGGCGGCCGGCGGCTTCTCGACGAACAGCGGCAGGCCGGCGTCGATCGCGGCGTCCTCCACGGCACCGTGCTGGGCGGGCGGGACGCACACGTAGAGCGCGTCGAGCGCCTCGGCGTCGAGCAGGTCCTCCCACGACCGGTACGCCGTCGCGCCGGCCCGCTCGGCCAGCCGCCCCGCGCGGTCGGCCTGCGGGTCGGCGACCCCGGCGACGGTGACGCCGTCCAGCGCGGTCAGGGACTCCACGTGCCGGCCGGCGATGAACCCGGCCCCCACCACTCCGATGCGCGTGCTCACCGGCGCGTCCTGCCCCCGGTCGGGGCTGCGCAACCGCCCGGTACCGGTTCGGGTCGCACCCACCGGGTAGGCCGCCGCCGGGTCGAGCAGCGGCCCCGTCCCGCTTCCCAGGGAGATCCGGCATGAAAGCAGTGGTGTGGCACGGCGTCGGCGACATCCGGCTCGACGACGTCCCCGACCCGACCATCCAGGACCCGACCGACGCCATCGTCGAGATCACCGCCAGCGCGATCTGCGGCACCGACCTGCACTTCGTGCGCGGCACGATGACCGGCATGGTCGAGGGCACCGTGCTCGGCCACGAGGCCGTCGGCGTGGTCCGCGAGACCGGTCCGGGCGTGCGCAACCTGCGCCCCGGCGACCGGGTGGTCATCCCCTCCACCATCGCCTGCGGGTACTGCTCGTACTGCCGCGCCGGCTACTACGCGCAGTGCGACAACGCCAACCCCAACGGCCCGGCGGCGGGCACCTGCTTCTTCGGCGGGCCGCAGACCACCGGCCCGGTCGACGGGTTGCAGGCCCAGTACGCCCGCGTGCCCTTCGCCAACGCCGGTCCGGTGTGGCTGCCCGACGAGGTGGGCGACGACGCCGCCATCCTGCTGTCCGACATCTACCCCACCGCCTGGTTCGGCGCCCGGCTGGCCGAGGTGGGCAAGGGCGACACCGTGCTCGTCCTCGGCGCCGGCCCGGTCGGTCAGTTCGCCGTCACCAGCGCCTTCCAGCAGGGCGCCGGGCGGGTGCTGGTCGTCGACGGCGTGGCGAGCCGGCTGGACCAGGCCCGGGCCCGCGGGGCGGAGGTCGTCGACTTCAACGCCGAGGACCCGGTCGCCGTCGTCCAGGAGCTCACCGGCGGCGTCGGCGTGGACCGCGTCGTCGAGGCGGTCGGCGTCGACGCGCAGCGGCCGAAGAGCGGCCCGGCCGCCGAGGCGGCGCAGGAGCAGGCCGAGCAGTTCGAGCAGGAGCGGCATCAGGTGGCTCCGGAGCGGAACGCGCAGGGCGACACCTGGGTGGCCGGTGACGCGCCGAGCCAGTCGCTGCAGTGGGCGGTCGAGTGCGTGGCCAAGGCCGGGAGCATCGGGGTCATCGGCGTCTTCCCGCCGGACATGACCAGCTTCCCGACCGGCGCGGCCATGAACAAGAACCTGACCGTGAAGATGGGCAACTGCAACCACCGGCGCTACGTCCCCGAGCTGCTCACCCTCGTCCGCACCGGCGCCATCGACCCGACGACGGTGCTCACCCAGGTCGGCGACATGCCGTCGGTGCTCGAGGCGTACGAGACCTTCGACCGCCGGGAGAGCGGCTGGACCAAGGTCGCGCTGGACCCGAGCAGCTGAGGGACCCGCCCCGACCGGTCAGCCGGCCGGCAGCCGCCGGACACCGCGGGCGTCGGCGTAGCGGTCCAGCACGTCCCGCGGGGAGGCCCGGGTGTGCAGGAACTCGTCGTCGACGACCACGAGGAAGTCGTGCACGGCGGCCTCGAGCAGCCGGCCGGCGAACCGGGTGTCGGGGTCCGCTGCGGCCATGGCGGCCGCGGCCAGGTCCAGCGCGACGTCCAGGGCCGGCGCGAGCGCGGCATCGGGGCGGCTCTCGGTGAACCAGTGCGTCTCCGGGTGCTGGAAGAGGTCGACGCGCTGCTGCACCACGTCGGCCGCCACCTGCGCCAGGAGGGCCGGCGCCAGCGCCGAGTCCCCAGCGGCCACGCGGTCCCCGGCGCCCGACCGCTGCAGCAGCGTCAGGCGGATCGCGAGCGCACGCCGCCGGCTCAGCGCCGGGTAGACCTGCAGGACCCACGACACCGCGGCGGTGACGAGGGTGAGGCCGACGAGCGCCTCGACGGGCACGACCAGGCGCAGCCAGGCGGCCTCCGGGGAGATGTCGCCGAACCCCAGGGTGGTCAGGGTGACCGCCGAGAGGTACAGCGCGTCGAGCAGCCCGGCCCGCGCCGAGGGGTCGAGCCCGGTGGCGAAGGCGAACCCGTCCGGCAGGTGCGGCCAGTAGACCAGCGCCCAGCCGCCGGCGATGAGCAGCAGCCAGGTCAGGATGACCGCGGTCATCGCCAGCGGCCCGGTCACCGGTCCGACCCGCCCGCGCCCGGCCCACCAGACGCCCCGCAGCAGCCGCCGGCTCAGCCAGCCCCGGCCGCTCGGGTGCCAGATCGTGTGGAAGATGTCGCGCAGGGCGACGAGGACGAGGAGCGCCCCCACCGCGGTGACCGACCAGCCGAGGACCTCGCCCACCCGGGCCACCCTGCCAGCCGGGAGCCGCCACCGCGGCGCGCCGCCGACCTCACAGCTGCGGGCGGACGCCCGGCTCGCCGGCCACGCCCGACGGCTCGACGGCGGCCCGCCCGGGACCCCGGCGCCCCAGCGGCAGCACGGTGCGGCCGTGGGACCCCTCGAGCTCGAGGGCCAGCGCCGCGTAGACCGCCAGGACGCCGAGCGCGAGCCCCACCCAGCCGGCGGCCGTCTGCCAGGCCGGCGAGCCGGTGAGGTGGTACCCGCCGGTGACGGCGAACCGGATCCCGGCCAGTCCCATCACCGCGGCCGGCACCAGCTTCGCCGTCGCGGAGAGGGCGGAGACCTCCATGGCGACGCCGGCCGCCAGCAGGAGGACACCCAGGCCGGCGCTGGTCGCGCCCGGCGGTGACGTCCACGTGGTCAGGCCGACGACGGCCCACGTGCCGGCGAGCACACCCATCCCGGTGGCGGCGACCGGGTCGCGGGCGGTGAACCCGACGACCGAGGCGAGCAGCTGCAGCGGGACCGTGGCGACGAGCGCGGTGAGAGCGGCGACCCGTCCCTCGGTCGGCGGGATCCAGCCGAGCTGGACGGCGGCGAACACGGTGGTCGCCAGTGCCAGGGCGAGGAAGCCCAGGGGCAGCGGCGTCGCGACCGGCCGGAGGACGACGTGGGTCCCGGGCCGGGTCATCCCGTCACCAGGATCTGCGTCGCGGACTCCTTGATCCGGCTGTTGGCCCACGTGGCCTGGCGGAGGGTCTGCGGGTGGCAGCGCTGCGCGAGCCCGAGCAGGTCGGTGTCCTCGAGCCCCTGTGCCGCCTGCGCCACCATCTCCCAGTCGACCGAGACGCCCACCGCGTGGATGTGGAGGCTGCGCAGGTCGCGCAGCAGGAGCAGCGCGGGTGCCGAACGCCGGCCGAACCTGTCGCTGACCGCCTCGTAGAGCCGCGCGACCAGCCGCGGCTCACCGGCGGGCTCGGGGTCGAGCTCCACGCCGTACCGGGCCCCGAAGGGGGCCAGCCGTCGCACGTGGTCCTGCGACCAGCGGGCCAGGTCGCGGCCGAGGTGGAACACCTCGTGGTCGACCTTGTGCCGCTCGGCGACGGCCAGCAGCTGGTGCGCCAGGGAGTTCTCCGAGCGGTGCAGCTCCTCGAGTGCCAGGCCGAGGTTCACCGCCGGCCTCCCTCGTCCGCCAGGGTCTCCTGGACCTCGGCGGCCCGCCCGCCCCGGGTCGGCGGGAGGGAGCCGCGCGCCGGGGCCGAGCCGGTGGTGGTGGGTGCCGAGGACCGCCCGCGCCGCGACCAGCGGACCCTGCGCACCCGGGCGGCCGCGGTCTTGAAGATCGGCTGCTTGGAGGCGGCGTCCCAGTCGGTGAGCGTGAGCTCGTTGGCGGCCCGGCGCCGGCGTCCGCGTCCCGGGACGTCCCAGTAGCCGTAGTGGAAGGGCAGGAAGACGACGCCGTCGCGGATGCCGCTGATCCGCAACCGGGCCCGCACCCGTCCGCGCGCCGTGGCGATCTCGAGCAGGTCGCCCTCCCGGGCGCGCAGCCGGCCGGCGTCGCCCACCGACATCTCCACCCACACCTCGGGGGCCGCGGCCTGCAGCTGCGGCGCCCGGCCGGTCTTCGTGCGGGTGTGGAACTGGTAGAGGGTGCGGCCGGTGATGAGCGCGAACGGGAAGTCGGCCGAGGTCGGCTCGTGCGGCGGGACGTACTCCGCCGCCTTGACCACCGCCTTGCCCGAGGGGTTCATCGACCGGTACTGGTCGGGGTCGAGCGGGGCCCCGGTGAGCAGGTCCCGGCCGTAGCTCTCGCAGTACTCGGGATCGCTGTAGAACCGCCCGCCGGTGTAGAGCCGCTCGGTGCCGTCGGGGGCCTCGTCGGTGCACGGCCACTGGATGCCGCTGCCGCCGCGCAGCTTGTCGTAGGTGATGCCGGTGTAGTCACACGGCCGTCCCCGGCTGCACTCCTTCCACGCCTCGAAGGCGCCCTCGGGGTCGGACCACTTCACCAGCGGGGCACCGTCCCTGTCCTGCAGCCCGAGCCGGTGGGCGAAGTCGATGAGGACGTCCATGTCCGGCCGGGCCTCACCGGGCGGGTCGACCGCCTTCTCCGTCAGGTGCACGGTGCGGTCGGCGTTGGTGAAGGTGCCGGTCTTCTCCCCCCAGGTGGCCGCGGGCAGGACGACGTCGGCCAGCTGCGCGGTCTCGGTGAGGAAGATGTCCTGCACCACGAGGAACAGCCGGTCCTGGGACAGGATCGACCGGATGCGGGCCAGCTCCGGCAGGGACACCGCCGGGTTGGTGCAGATGACCCAGAACATCCGGATCGAGCCCTCTTCGAGGTACCGCAGCTGCTGCATGACGTGCGTCGGCGGCGCGTAGTGCGGGATGTGGGCCGGGTCGACGTTCCAGATGCGGGCCAGTTCCTCGATGTGGGCGTCGTTGGACCAGTTGCGGAACGCGGGCAGGTCGCCGTCGGCCCCGGCCTCGCGGGTGTTCTCCGCCGTGGGCTGGCCGTTCATCTGCAGGATGCCGCAGCCCGGCCGGCCGAGCATGCCGCGGACCAGGTGCACGTTGTTGACCTGCACGGCGGCCGCGGTGGCCTGGTGGGACTGGTAGAAGCCCTGCAGCACCGTGGACAACAGCCGCTCGGCGGTCCCGATGACCCGGGCGGCCTCGCGGATCCGGTCGGCGGGGACGTCGCAGATCCCGGCGACGACGTCGGGCGGGTACTCGGCGACGCGCTCGGCCAGCTCGTCAAAGCCGACCACGTGGGCGTCGAGGTAGTCCCGGTCGATCCAGCCGTTGGTCACGATCTCGTGCAGCAGCCCGTTCATGAGGGCGACGTTGGTCCCCGGGCGCGGGGCCAGGTGGACGGCCGCCGCCCGCGCCACCGGGGTCGTGCGGGGGTCGACGCAGACCACCTGGGGCGGGTTCGGGCCGGCCAGCCGGTCGAGGACCCGGGTCCAGGTGACGACCTGCGTCTCGGCCATGTTGTGCCCGTACAGGACGATCACGTCGGCGGAGTCGATGTCGGCATAGGAGCCGGGCTGGCCGTCGCAGGCGAAGGACTCCTTGAGCGCCGCGGCCGCCGTCGCGGTGCACAGCCGGGTGTTGCCGTCGACGTGGATCGTCCCGATGCCGCCGTGCGCGATGAGCCCGAGCGTGTAGTAGTCCTCGAGGAAGAGCTGCCCGGTGTTGTAGAAGCCGATGCTGCCGGGGCCCCGCTCGTCGAGCAGCTCCCGGGTCCGCCGGACGACGAGGTCCATGGCGGTGTCCCAGTCGGTCTCCACCAGCCGGCCGTCCCTGCGGACCAGCGGCCGGGTGAGCCGCTCTCGGGAGGTGTTGGCCTGCCAGCCGAAGAGGTCCTTGGGGTCCAGCCGGCCGCGGTTGACCCGGTCGACGGCCCGGCCGCGGACGCCGACGATCGCACCGTCCTTGACCGCGATGTCCATGGCGTCCCCATTCGAGTGCAGGATCGACGCCGCCTGCACCCAGCGGTCGACGTCGTCCTCGGTCACCCCGTCGGCCAGGTGCTGGTCGACCCGCACCGGCCACGTCTGCCCCGGCCCGTACGGCGTGCGGGTCCCCCACGGCTCGGCGATCCGGTCGGTGCGTGGCATGCCTGGTCCCCTCGTCGGGTCGGTCCCCGGCTCCTGCTCGGCCGCTGTCCTCCTGGGGTGATCACCCGACGGTTGCCCCGCGAAACGGCCCGGCGTTCGGACGGCGCCCGGCGGGGTACCGCGATCCCGTCGCGTCACCACGGGCACGGGAGTCCCGGGACCCGGCGCAGCCGGCCGGGCACCGAGCGCTGACCGCGCCGGCGGAGAGGAGCACCCGTGACCGTCGACGTCGCCCCGGGCACCGTCGTCGTCTACACCGACGTCGTCTGCGCCTGGTCCACCGTCGCACTGCAGCGCTTCTACGCCGCGCGGTCCCGGCTGGGCCTCGACGACCGCGTGCGCGTCGACCACCGGCTGTACCTGCTCGAGGACGTCAACTCCTTCGCCATCCCCATGCGGATGCTGCAGGCGGAGATCCCCGTCGTCGGCCCGCTCGAGCCCGACCTCGGCATCGCGCCCTGGCAGGGCGAGCCGTCGGACTGGCCGGTGACCGCGCTGCCGGCCGACGAGGCCGTGCACGCGGCCGAGGAGCAGTCCGCCGCGGCCGCCGAGCAACTGGACATGGCGCTGCGGCTGGCGTTCTTCCGCGACAGCCGGTGCATCAGCATGCTCCACGAGGTGGTCGGCGTGGCCCGCGGCTGCGACCGGGTGGACGCCGACGCGGTGGCCGCGGCGCTGGAGGACGGGCGGGCCCGCGGCGCCATGATGGCCGACTACCGGGCGCACGCCGACGAGGTCCAGGGCAGCCCGCACTTCTTCCTGGCCGACGGCTCCGACGTGCACAACCCGGGCATCGGGCTGCACTGGGCCGACGCCGGGTACCCGGTGGTCGACACCGACGACCCCGGCGTCTACGCGGACCTCGTGCGGCGCGCCGCCGACGCCGCCTCCTGACCGGGTACGCCGGGACGGCACCCGCCGTCCCGGTCCGACCGACCGAACGGAGACCGACGTGACCCTCGCCGACCGGATGCTCGCCGCCCACCCCGCCGACCTCGGCGGCATCGACCGCGAGCGGCTCGTCGCCTGCATCGAGGCCTGCGTCGAGTGCGCCCAGGCCTGCACCGCCTGCGCCGACGCCTGCCTGTCCGAGGAGATGGTCGCCGACCTCCGGACGTGCATCCGCACCGACCTCGACTGCGCCGACGTCTGCGAGGCCACCGGCCGGGTGCTGTCCCGGCACACCGGCTACGACGCCGACCTGACCCGGGCGGTGCTCGAGGCCTGCGCCGCGGCGTGCCGGGCGTGCGGCGACGAGTGCGCCGCCCACGCGGAGGTGCACGAGCACTGCCGGATCTGCGCCGAGGCCTGCCGGCGCTGCGAGCAGGCCTGCTGCGACCTGGTCGCCACGCTGGGCTGACCCGGGCGGGGGCGCATGGCAGCCTGTGCCCCCATGGTCAACGTCCTCTCGATCCAGTCGCACGTCGCCTACGGGCACGTGGGCAACTCCTCGGCCGTCTTCCCGCTGCAGCGCCTCGGCGTCGAGGTGTGGCCGGTGCACACCGTCCAGTTCTCCAACCACACCGGCTACGGGGCCTGGACCGGGCGGGTCTTCGACGGGCAGGCCGTCGAGGAGGTCGTCGACGGGATCGCCGACCGCGGCGTGCTCGGCACCGCCGACGCCGTCCTGTCGGGTTACCTGGGCTCGGCCGACATCGGCCACGCCGTCGTCGGCACCGTGGGGCGGGTGCGGGCGGCCAACCCCGACGCCGTCTACTGCTGCGACCCGGTGATCGGCGACGTCGGGCGGGGCGTGTTCGTCCGGCCGGGCATCGAGGAGCTCATGCGCGAGGTCGCCGTCCCCGCCGCCGACCTGGTGACGCCCAACCACTACGAGCTCGACCTGCTCTCCCAGATGACGACGCGGTCGCTGGCCTCGGTGAAGGACGCCGTCGCCGCGGTGCAGGAGCTGGGGCCGCGGGTGGTCATGACCACCTCGCTGGTCGCCGAGGACACCCCCGACGACGCCGTCGACCTGCTCGCCTCCGAGGGCGGCCGGCACTTCCGCGTGCGCACCCCGCGCCTGTCGGTGTCGGTCAACGGCGCCGGCGACGCGATCGCCGCACTGTTCCTCGCGCACTGGCTCGGCACCCGCTCGGCCGGCGAGGCGCTGTCGCGGGCCGCGGCCAGCGTGTGGGGCCTGCTGCGCCGCACCGAGGAGGCCGGGTCGCGGGAGATCCTGCTGGTCGCGGCGCAGGACGAGTTCGTCTCCCCCTCGCGGAGCTTCCCCGTCGACGAGGTGTGACGAAGCGCCCTCCTGCCCCGGTCAGCAGGGGCGGCCCCCGGCGCGCAGCATGGTCCGGGTGGAACTGTTCCGGACGAAGTCGGTGGAGGCCGTCCGCGCGGACGCGGGCGACGGCGGGACGCACGCCGGGGCGGGGCACGGGCGGCTGCGCAAGCGGCTGTCGGCCCGTCACCTGGTCGGCTTCGGCATCGGGATCGTCATCGGGACCGGCATCTTCACGCTGACCGGCGTGACGGCGAAGAACAACGCGGGACCGGCGGTGGTGGTGTCCTTCGCGATCGCCGGGCTGGTCGCGCTGCTCGCCGCTCTCTGCTACGCCGAGCTCGCGTCGTCGGTGCCGACGGCGGGCAGCGCCTACACCTACGCCTACGCGACCGCCGGCGAGGTGGTGGCGTGGATCATCGGCTGGGACCTGTTCCTGGAGTTCGCGCTCGGCGCGGCCGTCGTCGCGCGCGGCTGGTCGGGCTACGTGGGCAACCTGCTCGACCTGCCGCCGTCGATGTTCGGCGAGACCTCGACGGTGAACGTGGGCGCGGCCGGGATCGTCCTGCTGCTCACCGCCGTGGCGGTGCTCGGCATCCGGGAGTCGGCCCGGGTCACCGGCGCGCTGGTGGTGGTCAAGGTCGCCGTGTGCGTGTTCGTCGCCCTGGCCGGCATGTGGTTCGTCCGCGGGGACAACCTCACGCCCTTCGTCCCGCCCGCGGAGCCGGCCGAGGGCGGCAGCGGGCTGTCCCGCCCGCTCCTCGAGGTCGTCGCCGGGCTGGAGCCGGTCGCCTTCGGCATGGGCGGGGTGCTCACCGCCGCCGCGGTGGTGTTCTTCGCCTACACCGGCTTCGAGGCGGTGGCCAACCTCTCCGAGGAGACCCGGCGACCGGCCCGCGACGTGCCGCTGGGCCTGCTGGGCACGCTGGGGCTGGCCACCGCGCTCTACGTCGGCGTCGCGTTCGTCCTGGTCGGGATGGTCGAGTACGGCAGCATCGACGAGGGCGCCCCGATCGCCGACGCCTTCGACCAGGTCGGGCTGGGCTGGGCGGCGTCCCTGGTGGCGATCGCGGCGGTCGCCGGCCTGACCTCGGTGATCCTGGTCGACCTGATCACCATCGGCCGGATCGGCTTCGCCATGGGCCGCGACGGCCTGCTGCCCCCGGCGGTCGCCCGGGTCAGCCCGCGCACCGGCGTCCCCGCGCGGATCACGCTGCTGTTCGCCGCGCTCGTGCTGGTGCTGGCCACGTTCGTGCCGCTGGGCACGCTGGCCGACCTGGTGAGCATCGGCACCCTGTTCGCGTTCCTGCTGGTGTCGCTCGCGGTGGTGGTGCTGCGGCGCACCCGGCCCGAGCTCGAGCGCCCGTTCCGCGTGCCGCTGGCCCCCGCGCTGCCGCTGGTGGCCGCGGCGGCCTGCCTCTACCTGATGTTCATGCTGAGCATCGAGACGTGGCTGCGCTTCCTGGCCTGGCTCGCGCTCGGCGGGCTGGTCTACGCCGTGTACGGCTACCGGCACTCCCGCGTCCGCCGGGAGGCGCGGGTGCAGTCGCGGGTGCGCTGAGTCGGGTCAGTCGCCGGCGCGCTCCTCGACGGAGGCGAGCAGCTCGCGCAGCAGGTCGTCGAGCCGCCGCACCGCGGCCGGTGACATCCCCTCCAGCAGGCGCTGCTGCTCGGCCAGCCCGGCGCCGACCGCCTCGTCGACCAGCGCCCGGCCGGAGTCGGTGAGCCGCACGAGCAGCGCCCGCCGGTCGGCCGGGTCCGGGGTGCGCACCAGGTGGCCGGCCTTCTCCAGCCGGTCCAGCCGGCTGGTCATCCCGCCGCTGCTGAGCATGAGCGCCCCGGTCAGCCGGCCGGGCGAGAGTCCCTCGGGGCCGCCGGCCCGGCGCAGCGTCGCCAGGACGTCGAAGTCCGCCCGGGTGATGCCGAACCGCGCGTAGCAGCGCTCCTGGGCGTCCCCCACCAGCCGGGCGGTGCGGTAGACGCGGCCGAACACGGCCATCGCCGTGGTGTCGAGCTCGGGTCGCTCCCGCGCCCACTGCGCCACGATCTCGTCGACGCCGTCCCGATCGGTCACCTCTCGATCCTGCCACCCACTCGCTTGACGGATACTCGGTCCTGAGTATCTTGGCATCGAGATTCATTGGAGCGAGGGAGTTGGTCGTGGTCACCACCGTCTCCGCACCACCGGCCGCTCCCCCCGTCGCCGCCGCCGCGCCGGCCCGTCGCCGCGTCCGCGCGGTCTGGGCGCTGACCGCGCTCACCGCGGTCGCGCCGGTCACCTGGGGGACCACCTACGTCGTCACCACCGAGTGGCTGCCGCCCGACCGGCCGCTGCTCGCCGCGACCGTGCGGGCGCTGCCCGCCGGCCTGCTGCTCGTCGCGGCCGGCCGCGTGCTCCCCCGCGGCGCCTGGTGGTGGAAGGCGGCGGTGCTGGGCACGCTCAACATCGGCGCGTTCTTCGCGCTGCTGTTCGTCGCCGCCTACCGCCTGCCCGGCGGGGTGGCCGCGGTGCTCGGCGCCGTGCAGCCCCTCGTGGTGGCGCTGCTGGCCCTGCCGCTGCTGGGCCGGCCGCTGCGGGCCCGCACGTTCGCCCTCGGCGCGGCCGGCGTGGCCGGGGTCGCGCTCGTCGTGCTCACCGACGCAGCGAGGCTCGACCCCCTCGGCGTCGTCGCCGGGCTGGTGGCCACCGTCTGCATGGGGACCGGGGTGGTGCTGACCAAGCGGTGGGGCCGGCCGGTCCCGGTGCTGGCCTTCACCGGCTGGCAGCTGGCCGCCGGCGGGGCGCTGCTGCTGCCGCTGGCCCTCGCCGTCGAGGGACTGCCGGCGACCGTCAGCGCCGGCCAGGTGGGCGGCTTCCTGTACCTGGCCGTGGTCAACACCGCGCTGGCCTACGTGCTGTGGCTGCGCGGGATCGGCCTGCTGCCCGCCGACCGGGTGAGCTTCCTCGGCCTGCTCTCCCCGGTCGTGGCCGCGGCCGTCGGCTGGGTGCTGCTCGGGCAGTCGCTCGGGCCGCTGCAGCTGGCCGGTGTGGTCCTGGCGCTGGGCAGCGTCCTCCTCGCCCAGCGCGGCGGCTGACGGCCGCACCCGAGCAGACTCCCCGGCGTGGACCTCAACTCCGACCTCGGCGAGGGCTTCGGGCGGTGGACCCTCGGCGACGACGACGCCCTGCTCGACGTGGTCACCAGCGCCAACGTCGCCTGCGGCTTCCACGCCGGCGACCCGGTGATCCTGCGCCGGGTGTGCGACCGGGCCGCGGCGATCGGCGTCGCGATCGGCGCCCAGGTCGGCTACCGCGACCTCGCCGGGTTCGGCCGAAGGTTCGTCGACGTCGAGCCCGACGCGCTCACCCAGGACGTGCTCTACCAGGTGGGCGCGCTCGAGGCCTTCGCCCGGGTGGCCGGCACCCGGGTCCGCTACGTCAAGCCGCACGGCGCGTTGTACAACGCGATCGTCGCCCACGAGGAGCAGGCCGCGGCCGTGGTGCGCGCCGTCGTCGAGTACGACCGGACGCTGCCGGTGCTGGGCCTGCCCGGGTCGGCGTGGCTGCGGCTGGCCGCCGACGCCGGGCTGACCGTGGTGGCCGAGGCGTTCGCCGACCGCGCCTACACGCCCGAGGGCACGCTGGTGTCGCGGCGACTGCTCGGGGCGGTGCTGCACGACCCCGGCGAGATCGCCCGCCGCTGCGTGGCCATGGCCACCGGGGAACCGATCACCGACGTCGAGGGCGGCCCGCTGCGGCTGGCCCCGCAGTCGATCTGCGTGCACGGCGACACCCCCGGCGCCGTCGAGGTCGCCCGCCGCGTGCGGGCGGCGCTGGCCGGGGCCGGGGTCGAGCTCGCCCCCTTCGCGCCGTGATGCGGGTGCTGCCCAGCGGCTCCACCGCGCTGCTGGTGGAGCTGGACGGCCTCGACGAGGTGCTCGGCCTGTACGCGGCGCTGGAGGAGGACCGCCCGGCCGGCGTCGTCGACCTGGTCCCGGCCGCGCGCACGGTGCTGGTGGTCACCGACCCCGCGGTCACCACGCCCGAGGCCGTCGAGGCGGCGGTGCGGCGGACCCGTCCCCGGCCGGGGCGCGGACCCGCCGGCGAGCTGGTGGAACTCCCGGTCGTCTACGACGGCGCGGACCTCGGCGACGTCGCCGCGCACCTGGGCGTGGACCCCGGCGAGGTGGTGCGGCGGCACACCGGCACCGACTGGACCGTCGCCTTCTCCGGCTTCGCACCGGGCTTCGGCTACCTGACGCCGGCCGACGGCGGCTGGGACCTGCCGCGCCGCGCGTCCCCGCGCACCCGGGTGCCGGCCGGGTCGGTGGCGCTGGCCGGCGGGTTCACCGGCGTCTACCCGCGCGAGTCGCCGGGCGGGTGGCAGCTGGTCGGGCGCACCGACGTCGCCGTGTTCGACCTGGCCCGCGACCCGGCCGCGCTGCTGCGGCCCGGCGTGCGGGTGCGGTTCGTGCCGTGCTGACCGTCCTCGCCCCCGGGCCGCTCACCACGGTGCAGGACCGCGGGCGCCCGGGGCTGGCCGGCATCGGGGTGGGCCGGTCGGGCGCGGCCGACCGGGCGGCGGCCGCGCTGGCCAACCGGCTGGTGGGCAACGACGCAGGGGCCGCCGTCCTCGAGGCCACGCTCGGCGGGCTGGCACTGCGGGCCGACGCCGACCTGCTGGTCGCCACCACCGGCGCCCGCTGCCCGGGGTCCCCGGCGCACGACGCGCCGGCCCTGCTGCGCGCCGGGAGGACGCTGACGCTGGGCGCGCCGGCCACCGGGCTGCGGACCTACCTCGCCGTCCGCGGCGGGATCGCCGTCGAGCCGGTGCTCGGCTCGCGGTCCACCGACCTGCTGTCCGGCCTGGGACCGGCACCCCTGCGCGCCGGGGACCGCCTGCCGGTCGGGGAGCCCACCGGCCCGCCGCCCGGGGTCGACGTCGCGCCGGTGCCCGACCCGCCCGGCGGGGAGGTGACCGTGCGGCTGCTGCCCGGCCCCCGCGGCGACTGGTTCACCGAGGATGCGCTGGCCACCCTGGGCACCGCGGCGTGGACGGTCACCGCCGAGAGCAACCGCATCGGCCTGCGGCTGGACGGCCCCCCGCTGGCGCGCCGGGTGCCCGGCGAGCTGCCCAGCGAGGGGCTGGTCCGCGGCGCGCTGCAGGTGCCGCCGGCGGGCACGCCGGTGCTCTTCCTCGCCGACGCGCCGGTCACCGGCGGCTACCCGGTGGCCGGCTACGTCGCCGACGACGACGTCGACCGCTGCGCGCAGCTGCGGCCCGGGCAGACCCTCCGGCTGCGCCGCTGACCCGTGCACGTCCGCGGACGTGCCCGGCTGGGTCCGGGCACGTCCGCGGAAGTGCCCGGGACCTCAGAAGGGGTACGTCGGCAGGTCCCCGCGCACGGTGACCCACTGGGTCTCGGTGAACGCCTCGATGTTGGCCTGCGGGCCGCCGTGCCGGGAGCCGGTGCCCGAGGCGCCGACGCCGCCGAAGGGCGCCACCGCCTCGTCGTTGACCGTCTGGTCGTTGACGTGCACCAGCCCGCTGGGGATGCGCTCGGCGAGCTCGAGCCCGGCGGAGACGTCGCGGGTGAGGATGCCGAGGCTCAGCCCGTACTCGGTGTCCGAGGCCAGCTCGACGACCTCGTCGAGGCTGGCGAACGGCGTCACCGGCGCGACCGGGCCGAAGATCTCCTCCGCGTAGGCCGGGTGGTCGACCGCGACGCCGCCGAGGACGGTCGGCCGGTAGAACAGCCCCTCGTAGGTGCCGCCGGTGCGCACGGTGGCGCCGCGATCGACGCTGGCGGTGACCAGCCCGTGCACGCGGTCGCGCTGGCCGGCGTCGATGAGCGGACCGAGGGCCACCTCCTCGCGGTACGGGTCGCCGACCGGCAGCTTCTCGACCTTCTCGGTGAGCACGGCGGTGTACTCCTCGGCGATCGACTCGTGCACCAGGTGCCGGCTGGTGGCCATGCAGATCTGCCCCTGGTGGGCGAACGTCCCCCAGGCGCCGACGCCCGCCGCCGCGGTGACGTCGACGTCGGGCAGCACGATCAGCGCGGAGTTGCCGCCGAGCTCGAGGTGCGCGCGCTTGAGGTGCTGCCCGGCCAGCGCGCCGACGGCGCGGCCGGCGCTCGTCGAGCCGGTGAAGGCGATGACCCGCACCTGGGGTGCGGTCACCAGCGCCTCGCCGACGTCGGCCCCGCCGGGCAGCACCTGCAGCACGCCGGCCGGCAGCCCGGCCTCCTCGAAGACCCGGGCGAACAGCACGCCACCGGAGATCGCGGTGCGCGGGTCGGGCTTGAGGACGACGGCGTTGCCGAGCGCGAGCGCCGGGGCCACGGCCCGGATGGCGAGGATGGTCGGCACGTTGAACGGCGCGATGACCCCGACGACGCCGGCCGGCAGGCGGCGGGCGAAGGACAGCCGCGGCGCGCCGGTGCGCAGCAGCTCGCCGTAGGGGTGGCTGGGCAGCGCCGAGGCCTCGTAGCACTCCTGGGCGCTGGTGTGGACCTGGAAGTCGCCGAACGGCGGGATCGCGCCGGACTCCCGCGCCAGCCAGCCCCGGATCTCCTCGGCGGCGTCCTCGAGCACCTGCCCGGCGCGGCGCAGGACGCGGGCCCGCTCCTCGAACGGCACGGCGGCCCACCCCCGCTGGGCCCGTGCCGCCCGCTCGGCCGCGGCGTGGACGTCCTCCGGGGTCGCCCGGCCGACCGGCGCGATGACGTCACCGGTGGCCGGCTCCACCGCGTCGTAGGTGCCGCCGGACCCGTCGGTCCAGGCCCCGGTCCAGACCCTGCCCTGCCACGCGCCGTCGTCCAGGAGTGCCACGTCGGTCCTCTCGTCGGTGGTCCTGCTCCGATCCTCACCGAGGTGCGGCGCGCCCGCTGTGCAGGGGCCGACCCGGCGCCCGGACCGCGAGATCGGCGGTCTCGTGGCCATGAGCGGCTGATGGCCGCGAGACCGCCGATCTCGGTGCCGACAGCGCCGCACGGCCCACGGCCGGGCGCGACCGGGGACTGCCGGGGTGTGACGACGCGCCGGGCGGTCCGGACACGCGCCGCCGGTCGACCCGGAGCACGCGATCGGGGCCCGGGCCGTCCCTACCGTCGGAGGCCGTGAGGGATCCACGGTCGTACTGGGACGGCGTCCGCGGGCGGCTGCTCGTCGCGGTCCTCGTCGGCCTCGGCGCCGCCGGCCTGCTGTTCCTGCTGGACGACGACCTCACCGCGGTGGTCCTGGTCGGCGTCGTGACGCTGCTCAGCGTCGCCCTGGTGCCCACCCCGGAGGAGCGGGCGCGGCGGGCCTGAGCCGGCTCAGCCGGCGCGCATCTCCTCGAGCACGGTCCCGGCGACCTTGAACGCGTGGTTGGCCGCCGGCGCCCCCGCGTAGACGGCGGCGTGCTGGACCACCTCGGCGATCTCGGCCTCGGTCAGCCCGTTGCGCACCGCCGCGCGGACGTGCAGCGCGAACTCGTCCCAGTGCCGCAGCGCGATGCAGATCGACAGCGTCGCGACGCTCCGCTCCCGCCGCCCGAGCCCCGGCCGCTGCCAGACGTCGCCCCAGGCCACCCGGGTGATGAAGTCCTGGAACCCCGCGGTGAACGGCGTCGTGCCGGCCACCGCGCGGTCCACCCACGCGTCCCCCAGCACCTCGCGCCGGGTGCGCATCCCCGCCTCGCGGCGGGCGTCGTCCGAGTCGAGGGGCGCGTCGCTCACGCGTGCCGCCCCGCGGCGTCGAGGTGGGCCAGCAGCGCGCCGGTGACCTCGAGCGGCTGCTCCAGGTTGGGCAGGTGCGCCCCGGGGTCGACCGTCAGCAGGGCCGACCCGGCGATCCCGTCCGCGATCGCCTGCTGGTGCGGCGGCGGCAGCGCGGGGTCCTGCGCGCCCGACACGACCAGCGTCGGCGCGGTGATCCGGGCGAGGTCCTCCCGGCCGTCGAAGGAGCCGACCGCCTCGCAGCAGGCCGCGTACCCCTCGTCGTCGGCGCCGGTGATCATCGCCTCCAGCCGCGCCACCAGGTCGGGGTGCTGCGCGGCGTACCCGGGCGTGAGCCAGCGGCCGACGATCGTCGGCGCCAGCGGTGCGGTGCCACCCGTGCGCGCCTGCACCGCCCGGTCGAGGAACCCCTGCGGGTCGGGCGCCGCCGACGTGCACAGCAGCGCCAGCCGGTCCACCCGCGACGGCTCGCGGGCGGCCAGCCGCATCGCCGTCATCCCGCCCAGCGACAGGCCGGCCACGTGCGCCCGCCGCACGCCGAGCCGGTCGAGCAGCGCGACGACGTCGTCGGCCAGGTCGTCGACCGTGTACGGCCCGGCCGGCGCCGGCGACTCCCCGTGCCCCCGGGCGTCGTAGGTGACCACCCGGTAGCGCTCGGCCAGCGCCGGCACCTGCGGGTCCCACATCCCGCGGGTGGCGCCCAGCGAGTTGGACAGGACGACGACCGGCGCGTCGGCCGGCCCGTCCACGGTGTAGCTGACCTCGACCGCGCTCACGGCGCTCCCTCCACCAGCCTCTCGTGCTCGGCCAGCGCCGCGTCCACCTGGGCGCCGGCCTCCCCCGCGTCCGGCGCGGCCGCGGCGAGCACCGCGGCGGCGTCGACGTCGTCGCGCGCGGCCACCACCTCGGCCAGCGGCCGGCCCGACGCGTGTGCCTCGCGGGTCGCCGCGGCCGCCGCGTCGTGCGCCGCGCCGCGTCCCAGCGCCGGCGCGAGGGCCTCGGCCAGCGCACCGGCCAGCGGCCCCTCGCCCGCCGCGGCCACGGTCGCGGCCATCCGGTCGACGTCGGGCCGCAGCCCGCGCAGGCCCTCCGCCAGCCACGACGCCGCCGAGCCGACCGTGACCAGCAGGTCGGTGAGCGTGGGCCACTCGCTGTGCCAGGCACCGGCCGCCCGCTCGTGCTCCTGCTCCATCGCGCCGAGCAGCGTGGCCACCAGCCCCGGCGCCCGCCGCGCGCACGCCCGCGCCGAGATCGCCGCCACCGGGTTGCGCTTGTGCGGCATGGCGGAGGACCCGCCGCGCCCCTCGCCGGCCTCGGTGACCTCCGCGACCTCCGACTGGGCCAGCAGCACCACGTCGACGGCGACGGTGGCCACCACCCCCGCGGTCGCGCCGAGCGCCCCGGCGAGGTCGGCCACCGGCAGCCGCACGGTCGACCACGGCACCGCCGGCGCCACCAGCCCGAGCGCGCCGGCCAGCGCCTCCCGCAGCACCACCCCGGCACCCGACGACGCCGCGAGCGTGCCCACCGCGCCGCCGTACTGCACCGGCAGCGTGGCCACCACCTCGGCCAGCCGCAGCCGCGCGCCGTCGAGCCCGGCCAGCCACGTCGCCGCCTTGAGCCCGAAGGTGGTCGGCAGCGCCTGCTGCATCAGCGTCCGGCCCATGACGGGGTCGTCGCGGTGCGCGCGGGCCAGCTCGGCGCACCGGCCGGCCGCGGCGGCGAGGTCGGCGTCGACCGCCGCGACCGCCGACCGGGCCAGCAGCACCAGGGCCGTGTCGACGACGTCCTGGCTGGTCGCGCCCACGTGCACGGCGACCGCGTCGCGCTCGCCCACCGCGTCCTGCAGCGCGCGCACCAGCGGCGGCACCGGGTTGCCGGCGTCGGCCGCGCGGGCGACGACGCCGGCGAGGTCGAGCCGCGACGGGTCGGCGCAGGCCGCGGCCACCGCGTCGGCCGCGGTCGCCGGCACCAGGCCCACCGACGCCGCGGCCCGGGCCAGCGCCGCCTCCACCTCCAGCAGCGCGCGGATCCAGGCGTCGTCGGAGACGGCCGTCGCCGCACCGCCGCGGGCAAAGGTGCCGGCGAACAGACCCGTCACGACGTCCTCCCCACCGGCCGTCGTGCTCAGACGGCGAAGAAGACCGTCTCGCGGTCCCCCTGCAGGTGCACGTCGAAGCGGTACCCGTCGTCGGTCGGGGTGGCCAGCAGCGTCGCCCGCCGGTCCTCCGGCAGTGACCGCAGGACGGCGTCCTCGGCGTTGGCCGCTTCCTCGTCGGCGAAGTAGACGCGGGTGACCACCCGGTCGAGCAGGCCGCGGGCGAACACCGAGACGTCGACGTGCGGCGCCTGCAGCCCGCCCTCGCCGTCGGGCACCCGGCCGGGCTTGAGCGTGCAGACGGCGTACTCGCCGTCGGGCACGGTCTGCACGCGGCCGAACCCGGTGAAGCCGGGGCGGGCGACCGCGCCCCGCGGGTCGTCGGGGTGGTCGAACCGGCCGTCGGGGTCGGCCTGCCAGGTCTCGATCATCGCGTCGGGGACGACGTCGCCGTCGCCGTCGAACACCGTCCCGCGGATCCAGATCGCGCCCTCGGTGCCGGGCGGGACGACGAACTCGCCGCCCTCCCAGGTCAGCCCGATCGCCAGGTACGGGCCGACGGTGGCGCTGGGCGTGAGAGGGAGGCGGCTCACGCGACGTCCCCGTCGTCCTCGGTCTCGAACGGCGTCCGGTCGGCGCCGCGCAGCACGACGTCCCACTCGAAGGCCAGCGCCCAGTGGTCCACCGTGCGCGAGTGGTCGTACCGGCTGACCGCCGCCGGCCGGGCCGCCTCGGGGATGGCGTTGTAGATCGGGTCCTGGGAGAACAGCGGGTCGTCGGGGAAGTACATCTGCGTCACCAGGCGCTGGGTGAAGGCCCGGCCGAACAGCGAGAAGTGGATGTGGGCCGGCCGCCAGGCGTTGTCGTGGTTGCGCCAGGGATAGGCGCCGGGCTTGACGGTGAGGAACTCGTAGCGGCCCTCGGCGTCGGTCACGACCCGGCCGAGGCCGTCGAAGTGCGGGTCCAGCGGCGCGGGCCAGGTGTCGACGACGTGCCGGTAGCGGCCGGCCGCGTTGGCCTGCCAGACCTCCACCAGGGTGTCGGGCACCGGCCGGCCGTCGCTGTCGAGCACGCGGCCGTGGACGACGATCCGCTGACCCACGGCCTCGCCGCCGGCGCGCCGGGTGAGGTCGGCGTCCTCGGGGCGCACGCGGTCCTCGCCGAGCAGCGGGCCGGTCACCTCGGTCAGCCGCTGCGGCAGGTCGACCGGGGTCCGCAGCGGCGCGCGCAGCGCGGTGCTGCGGTACCCGGGGAAGCCCACCGGGGTGCGCGCCGCGGCGTCCGCGCGCAGGTAGCGGGGCAGGTGCAGCCCCGGTGGCGTCACCTCGGGTGTGGTCCGGGTCATGCCGGGAACGTACGTCCGGGCGGGAGCCGTCCCAAGCGCCCGGTTCCGCTGGGAGGAAGTCCGGGTGCGGTCAGCGGCCGGCCGCGGCGCCGGCGAGCTCGGCCAGGTGGGCGTGCACCAGCGTCACCGCCAGCGCACCCTCCCCCACCGCCGAGGCGACCCGCTTGACCGATCCCTGGCGCACGTCGCCGGCCGCGAAGACACCCGGCGTGCTGGTCTCCAGCAGGGCCGGCGGCCGCTCCAGCGGCCACGCCGGCGAGGCGTCCTCGGTGGTGAGCGAGGAGCCGGTGAGCAGGAAGCCCCAGCGGTTGCGGGCCAGGGTGCCGGCGAGCCAGTCGGTGCGCGGCTCGCTGCCGATCATCACGAACAGCATCCCCGCCTCCTCGGTCTCGGCGCCGGTGTCGAGGTCGCGCAGCACCACCGACTCCAGGACGTCGCTGCCGCTCCCGCCGACCACCTGCACCCGGTACCGGATCTCGACCCGCGGCAGCGCCACCAGCTCGCGGATGAGGTAGTCCGACATCGTCTCGGTCAGCGACGCCCGGCGGACCAGCAGGGTCACCTTCTCGGCGTACCGCGAGAGGTACACCGCCGCCTGCCCGGCCGAGTTGCCGCCGCCGACGACGAAGACGTGCCGGCCGGCCATCGCCGGGGCCTCGCTGACCGCCGCCCCGTAGAAGACGCCGCGGCCGGTGAACGACTCCAGCTCCGGCACGCCGATCCGACGCCAGGCCGCGCCGGTGGCCACCACCACGGTCCGCGCCTGCACCGTGGACCCGTCGTTGAGGGTGAGCCGGTGCACGCCGCCCTCGGTGGTCAGCGCCGTGGCGGTGCGCATGAAGGAGAACGTCGTGCCGAACGCCCACGCCTGCAGGTAGGCGGAGAACGCCAGCCGGCTGCCGCTGACGCCGGTGGGGAACCCGAGGTAGTTGCGGATCAGCGAGCTGGTGCCGGCCTGCCCGCCGACCGCCTCGCACTCCAGGTGCAGGGTGTCGAGCCCCTCGGACGCGGCGTAGACGCTGGCGCCGAGACCCGCGGGCCCGGCACCGACGATGGCGACGTCGTGGACGGCCTCGGTGTCCAGCGGGTCGAACAGGCCGAACGCCTCGGCCACCTCCAGGTCGGTCGGGGCCTCGAGCACGGTGTGCTCGGGCCGGAAGCGGACGACGACCACCGGCAGCCGGGGCTGCTCGAGCTCCAGGTCGGCGAGCATCGCGCGGCCCTCGGGGGAGCCCGCCTCGTAGACGCCGATCGGGATGCGGTTGCGGGTCATCTGGTCGCGCAGGTGCTGCGCGTGGGGGTCCCACTGGTCCCCGATGATCCGCACCGCCTCGAACCCGCCGCCCCGCCGCGAGGACCACTCGTCGAGGATCTCGGTGACCGAGCGGTGGAACTCCTCGTCGGCGCGTCCCTGCGGCGCGTAGACCCAGCGGTCGAGCTGGCCCACGGTGATCGCCTCGAATATGGGCCGGGCGGTCTCGAAGGCCCCCCACCGCACCAGCGCCACCGCCACCGCGCCGGGGTACCGGCCGTGGCAGGCGCGCAGCACGTCGAGCCCGTCGGGGTCGGCGTCCCCGAGCCCGCCCAGCAGCACGGCCACCGGCGGGTCGCCCGCGGCGCGCATGGCCGCCTCCGCCTCGGCCGGGTCGGCGCCGGACACGATCCGGTAGTCGCTGCCGTAGCGGCGCTCCAGCTCCCGGGTGGTGGCGGTGCGCACGCCGGCGTCCCGGGTGACGACGACCAGCGCGGCGCCGGGGTCGTGGGCGGTCACGACGGCGCCCCGTCGCGGACCGGGAGGAGCCGGGAGGGACCGGGCTGGGCAGGGGCACGGGTCACGGTGGTCTCCGAGTGCGCGTCCCCCGTGCTGTCGTCGGCCGCCGGTATGCAACCACCCAGGCCGGGGCCCTGTCACCGGGTTCCGGGACGCCCGTGACGGGACGGCGGGCCGTCCCTAGACTCGCGGCGTCGGCAGACTCCCCGGCGTCGGCGACCCCGGACGGGCGGAGCGCCCGTCGACCGGGCGGGAGGTGCACGCACGTGACCGCAGTGGCGGACGTGCCCGGCGCCCCTCCCCCGCCCATCGCGACCCCCGACCGCCGGCTGCGCGTCTTCGTCTCCTCCACCCTCGAGGAGCTGGCGGCCGAGCGGCGCGCCGTCCGCGACGCCATCGCCCGCCTGCGGCTCACCCCGGTCATGTTCGAGCTCGGCGCCCGCCCGCACCCGCCCCGCGACCTCTACCGCGCCTACCTCGCCCAGAGCGAGGTCTTCGTCGGCATCTACGGCGACCGCTACGGCTGGGTCGGCCCGGACATGACGATCTCGGGTCTGGAGGACGAGCTCGTGCTGTCGGCGGGCATGCCCCGGCTGCTCTACGTCCGCACGCCGGCCCCCGACCGCGACCCCCGGCTGACCCGGCTGCTCGCGCGGGTGCAGGCCGAGGGCGGCATGTCGACCACCCCCTACCGCGACCCCGCCGGGCTCGCCGACCTGGTCGCCGACGACCTCGCCGTGCTGCTCAGCGAGCGCTTCGGCCGGCCCTCCCCGACGCCGTCCGGGCTGGCGGCGGGCTGGCTGCCGACGCCGCCCACCCCGATGGTCGATCGCACGGCCGAGCTGGCCACGGTGACCGGCCTGCTCCGCGACCCGGCCGTGCGGCTGGTGGCGCTGACCGGCCCGGGCGGCATCGGCAAGACCCGGCTGGCGCTGGCCGCGGCCGCCGCCGTGGAGCCCGGCCGCGACGGCACCTGGTTCGTCGACCTCTCCGCGGTCCGGGACGCCGCGGACGTCCCCGCCGCCGTCGCCGAGGCGGTCGGGGTGGCGGCCGAGGGCCGGCGTCCGCTGCTCGACCTGGTCGCCGACCGGCTGGCCGGCCGGCGGGCGCTGCTGGTCGTCGACAACCTCGAGCACGTGACGGCGGCCGTGCCCGGCCTGGCGACGCTGCTGGCCCGCTGCCCGTCGACCCAGCTGCTGGTGACCAGCCGCACCGTGCTGCGGCTGCGCGGCGAGCACGACGTGCCGATCGAGCCGCTGGGGACACCGGCGCCGGGCGACGCCGGTGTCGCGGACGTGACCGGCGTGCCCGCCGTGGACCTCTTCGTCGCCCGCGCCCAGCAGGCCGACCCCGGCTTCGCCCTCACCGAGGCCACCGCGGGCCCGGTCGCGGAGCTGGTCCGTCGCCTCGACGGCCTGCCGCTGGCGGTGGAGCTGGCCGCGGCCCGGGTGCGCACGCTGCCCCCGCGGCTGCTGCTGGCCCGCCTCGACCGCGCGCTCGACCGTGCCCTCGACATGGGCGACCCCGACGTCGACGTCCCCGACCGCCAGCGCACGCTGCGGGCCACGATCGCCTGGAGCCACGACCTGCTCGACGAGCGGGGCCGGGCGCTACTGGCCCGGCTGTCGGTGTGCGCCGACGGCTGCACGCTGGACACCGCCGAGGCGGTGGGCGCCGACGGCGACGACCTCGACGTCGTGGAGACGCTGTCGGACCTGGTCGGGCACAGCCTGGTGAGCCCCACCGACACCGGCGACGGCGAGCCGCGGTTCCGCATGCTGGAGCTGGTCCGCGCCTACGCCGCCGAGCGGCTGCGGGAGCGGGGCGAGGAGGAGGCGACCCGCGCCCGGTGGGCCGAGCACATGGCGGGCCTGGGCGCCGACGCGGGCGCCGGGCTGGCCGGCCCGGCGGCGCAGCTGTGGCGCGCCCGGCTCGACGCCGAGACCGCCGACCTGCGGGCCGCGCTGCGCTGGGCGGTGGCCACCGACCGCGCCGAGCTGGCCGTGCGGCTGACCGCGCCGCTGGTCCGCTGGTGGTGGGCGCGCGGGCTGCTGCCGGCCATGGCCGAGCTCGCCGAGCAGACCGCGCAGCTGCCCTCCGCCGCCGCGCTGCCGCCCGACCTCGCCGGCCGGCTGGCCTGGGCCCGCGCCGCGCTGCGGATCGCGATGGGCTCGCCGGCGACGGCGGCGCCGCTGCTCGACGGGCTGGTGGCCGACGCCCGCCGGCGCGGCGACGTCTGGCTGGTCGGCCACGGCCTGGGCGCGGAGGCCATGACCCTGCCGCCGGGCGACCCCCGCGTCGCCCCGCGGCTCGACGAGGCCCTCGCCGAGCTGCGGCGCAGCGGCGACGGGTGGTCGGTCGCGTTCAACGGGATGCTGCGGGGCGGGGTGGCGCTCGCGGCGGGGGACCTCGAGGGAGCCGAGCGGGTCGCCGACGAGGCCCGCGGCCTGGCCCGCGCGGCCGCCGACGACCAGCTCACCGCGCTGCTGACCGACACCCTCGCGCTGGCCGCACTGCTGTCCGGGGACCTGCCGCGCGCCCGCGCCCGGCTGGAGGAGGCCGCCGCGCTGCACCGCCGGACCCGCGACCTGGAGGGCGTGGCCTCCTGCCTGGAGGTGCTCGCCGGGCTGGCCCTCGCCCAGGGCCGGCACGCGCCGGCCGCCCGGCTGGCCGGCGCGGCCGAGAACGCCCGCGCCGCCCTCGGGGTGGCCCGCTGGTCACCGCACCAGGCGCTGGCCGACCGGCTCCGGGAGACGCTGCGGGCCGCGCTCGGCGACGCGGAGGAGGCGGCCGAGCGCGCGGCCGGCGCGGCGCTGGGCCCCTGGGCGGCGCTCGACGAGGAACTACCGGGCGGCGGCTGATCGTTCCAGCGCGCCCGCCGGGTACTGCGACATCGGTGCGGTCCCCGGGTGCGCCACGGTGAACCGGCCGAAGGGGGCGTCGCTGCCGGCGTACGGCGCGGGCGGCGCGGCGTCGGCGGCGCCGAGCGGCCGGCCCGCCGGCAGCGTGCTGCGGTACTCGACGGCGCGGAAGGCGGCCAGCGCCGGGGACAGCTCGAGCCGGCGCAGCGCGCCGGCCACGGGGTGCTCCCCCAGCACGAGCCCGGCCCCACCCGGGACCGGCCGGGCCTGCCACCGGGCGAGCACCGGGATCGTCGTCTCGTGCAGCCACCCGTCCCGCACCGACCACAGCCGGCGCGTGCCGGTCCCGCGCAGCGCCGGGCCCCACGTCCGCACGGTGTGGGTGAGCACCTCGGTCCCACCCTCGGACAGCCGCACCACCTGGCGGTCGGCGGCGTCGAGGAAGTCCATGTCGGCGAGCCACTTGGGCAGCCCCCACTCCTCACGGCCCAGGTCGCGGGCCTCCCGCGAGGTCACCGGGAGCTGCAGCACGAACCCCCCGATCGCGGGCCGGGTCCTGCGGCGCGCCGCCGGCCCGGCGAGGACGCCGGCGGTCACCCCGACCTCGCCGTAGGGCGCCACGGTGTGCGTGCCGCCGTCGGCGTCGGTCCAGGTGACGGTGCGGTAGCGGTAGGCGTGCACCGCGACCAGCGTGCGGCCGCCCGGCAGCGGGATCGGCCGCAGTAGCGGCCGGCCTCCGCGCCGCGGCAGGGCCGCGGCGACCGCCTCCGCCGAGGCGAGGTGGTAGGAGCAGGCCACCGCCGTGTCGTGGTAGGCCAGCGGCAGCCGGACGGACTCGGTCATGCCCACCTCCCCGGCGTCCGGCCCAGCACACCGCTCCGCGGAACAGACCGGCAAGACCCGAGGTCGCCGCGCTTCCGCTGGGTGGGAGACTGCCGCCGTGGCGGGCGGCGCGGCCGAGAGTGGGCGATCGGTGACCTCCCGCGCCCTGGCGCTGCTCGACGCGTTCGACGCCGCGGCGCCGCGGCTGTCGCTCAGCGAGATCGCCGAGCGGTCGGGCACCCCGCTCACGACGGCGCACCGGCTGCTCGCCGAGCTCACCGGCTGGGGCGCGCTGTCCCGCCGCGCCGACGGCCGCTACGAGATCGGCCGCAAGCTGTGGGACCTCGGCCTGCTCGCCCCCGTGCAGCTCGAGCTGCGCCAGGTGGCCACGCCCTTCCTGCTCGACGTGCACACCGCCACCCGCGACACCGTCCACCTCGCCGTGCGCGACGGGACCAGTGCGCTCTACGTGGAGCGGATCTCGGGCCGCGAGTCGGTTCCGGTGGTCAGCCAGGTCGGCAGCCGGCTGCCGCTGCACGCCACGGGGGTCGGCAAGGTCCTGCTGGCCGCCGCCCCCGACGAGGTCGTCGCCGAGGTCCTCGCCGCACCCGTGCGGGCCACCCGGCACACCGTGGTCGACCCCGGGCGGCTGCGCCGGGAGCTCGGCGAGGTGCGCCGGCGGGGTTGGGCGCGCACCGCGGAGGAGATGTCGCTGGGCACGCTGTCGGTCGCCGTCCCGGTGCGCGTGGAGCGCCCCGGCAGCACCGTCGTCGCGGCGGCGCTCGGGATCGTCGTCCCCAGCCACCGGCGCGACCTGCCCCGCCTGGTGCCGGTGCTCGAGGTGGCCGCGCGCGGCATCGGGCGCGCGCTCGCCGGCACGGCTCCCTTCCGCTGACCGGGAGGCGGCGGTGTCCTCCCGGGCGTAGCCGGGGTCACACTCGGCCGCATGCGCACCCAGGTGGGGATCATCGGCGCCGGCCCGGCCGGCCTGCTGCTGTCGCGGCTGCTCGCCCTGCAGGGCGTCGACTCGGTGGTGCTGGAGAACCGCTCGCGGGAGTACGTCGAGGCCCGGATCCGCGCCGGGATCCTCGAGCAGAACACCGTCGACGTGCTCACCGAGGTGGGCCTGGGCGACCGGCTGCACCGGCAGGGCCTCGAGCACCGCGGCATCCACCTGCAGTACCCGGGCGTGCGCGCCACCCTCGACTTCCCGCAGCTGTGCGGCCGCCGGGTGTGGGTCTACGGGCAGACCGAGGTGGTCAAGGACCTCGTCGCCGCGCAGCTCGCCGGCGGCCCGCCGCTGCACTTCGAGGTCTCCGACGTCGCCGTCGAGGACGTCGACACCGACAGTCCGCGGATCCGGTTCACCGACGCCGAGGGCCGCCCGCAGGTGCTCGAGTGCGACGTCGTCGCGGGCACCGACGGCTTCCACGGCCCGTCGCGCGCCGTCGTCGCCGAGGGCACGCGGCAGCGGCTGTGGGAGCGCACCTACCCCTACGCGTGGCTGGGGATCCTCGCCGACGCCGCCCCGGCCACCGACGAGCTCATCTACGCCTGGCACCCCGACGGGTTCGCGCTGTACTCCATGCGCTCGCCGTCGGTGTCGCGGCTGTACCTGCAGGTGGACCCGTCGGAGCGGATCGAGGACTGGTCCGACGACCGGATCTGGGAGTCGCTGGCCACCCGGTTCGCCCACGAGGGCTGGGAGATCAGCACCGGCCCGGTGACCGAGAAGTCGATCCTGCCGATGCGCTCGTTCGTCAGCGCGCCGATGCGCCGGGGGCGGCTGTTCCTCGCCGGCGACGCCGCGCACATCGTGCCGCCCACCGGCGCCAAGGGCCTCAACCTCGCCGTCGCCGACGTCGTGCTGCTGTCCCGGGCGCTGGTGCGGCTGCTGCAGGAGAAGGAGTCCGACCTCGCCGACGCCTACTCCGACACCGCGCTGCAGCGGGTGTGGCGGGCCACCCACTTCTCCTGGTGGATGACCTCGATGCTGCACACCACCGGCGACCCGTTCGACGCCGAGCTGCAGCTGGCCCAGCTGCGCCGGGTGTGCTCCTCGGAGACCGCGGCCCGCGAGCTGGCGGAGAACTACACCGGCCTGCCGCTGTAGCCCCCCGCCGACTGCGCAGTTGCCGCCGCCCGCACCGGCGCGTCGCCACGTGTCGGCGACCGGAACTGCTCAGTGGGCGTGCAGCAGCTCGCGCACCCGCCCGGCGGTCCCCTCGGCCAGCGGCAGGTGCGGCAGCACCCCGGTGACCTCCTCGGGCTCGAGTCCCTGCTCCACGAGGACGGCCAGCAGCCGGCGGGCCTCGGCCGGCGGCACCGGCGAGGGCAGCCCGGCCTCCCGGACGGCGGCCAGCGCGAGGAACAGCGCGCCCGAGAGGTCCTCGTCGCGCTCGTCCGGCGGCGGCGCCGGCGCGGCCGCCCGCGCGGTGGCCTCAGCGGCGCGCACCAGCGACAGCGGCAGCCCCTCGGACTCGACCTCCAGCAGCGGCGCCCGCCCCAGTGCGGCCAGCACGACGTGCTCGGCCTCGGTGCGCAGCGGCTCCTCCCAGTCACCGGCGCGGACGACGTCGGCCGGGTCGGCGTCGGCGGGGTCCTCCCCCAGCTCGTCGAGCAGCTCGGCCCACTGACCGGGCCGGGTGCGGCGGGCGCGGTCGGCGGCGAGCACGCAGGTCTCGTGCACGAACGGCTCGATCACCTCGCGGTCGAACCGGTCGGCGAACACGGTGCCGTCGGCGTCGACGGCGTTGAGCGCGTCCTGGAAGCTGCCGGGTGTGGCGTCGCCGAGCTCGATGCGGCCGTCCTCCTCCCCCGACAGCGGCTGGCCGGTGGCGGCCCGGTCGCCGATCGTCGAGCCGGTGGCCACCAGCCGGCCGCGCAGCCGCAGGTGGTGCGGCCGGTCGGACAGGCCCACGCTCCACGCGCAGGCCTCGGCGATGAGCGCGGCACGGCGCTCGCGGAGCAGCTCGCGGCCGAGCAGGCCGAACCAGTCGGGTTCGAAGTCGGGCACCGCACCGTTCTACCCGGCCGGCCGGGCTCGGGGACCGCGGACGAGGTCCTCGACCGTGGCCCGGACCCCCCGCTGCCGCAGCGAGGTCAGCGTCTCCACGAAGGCCGCGGCCACCCGCGGGTCGTCGGCGAGGTCGCCGAAGACGTCGGTCTCGCGGAGGAAGGCCAGCGGGTCGGGGTCCCGGGCGCGGGCGAGCAGCGCGTCGCGCCGCGGGTCGGACAGCTCGATCGGCCGGCCCGCGTCGTCGGCCCCCTCCGCCGTGCGCGCCCAGCCGGCCAGGACGGCCACCGACCGGCGGATCTCCCGTCCCGCGGCGAGGTCGTCGCGCAGCACCGGGAGGAGGAACTGCGGGATGCGGTCGGAGGCGTTCTCGCAGATCCGGGCCAGGGTGTCGCGGACGGCGGGGTTGGCGAAGCGGCCCACCAGGTCGGACCGGTAGCGGCGCAGGTCGATGCCGGGCACCGGCGGCAGGGTCGGGGTGGCCTCCTCGTCGAGGTAGCCGAGCAGCAGCGCGCGGAACAGCGGGTCCTGGCAGGCGTCGTGCACGTGTTCGTGACCGGCCAGCCGGCCGAGGTGGGCGAGCACCTGGTGCCCGGCGTTGAGCAGCCGCAGCTTCATCGTCTCGTAGGGGGCGACGTCGGCCACGAGCTGCACGCCGACGTCCTCCAGCGGCGGGCGGCCCCCGGGGAAGGAGTCCTCGAGCACCCACTGCGTCCACGGCTCGCACACCACCGGCCAGGCGTCCTCGACGCCGGTGGCGGCGGTGAGCTGGGCCCGGTCGGCGTCGGTGGTCACCGGCGTGATCCGGTCGACCATCGAGTCCGGGAAGGGCACCTCGGCCGCCACCCACTCCCCCAGCGCGGGGTCGCGCAGCGCGGCGAAGGCGGCGAAGCTCGCGCGGGCCAGGTGCCCGTTGCCGGGGATGTTGTCGCACGAGACGACGGCGAAGGGCGCCACCCCGCGCTCGCGCCGCCGCACCAGCGCCTCGGCGACCAGTGCGAACACCGTCCGCGGCGGCGCGCCGGGCTGCAGGTCGGCCACCACCGCCGGCGCCGTGGCGTCGAAGGCGCCGGTGTCGGGCGAGGTGTTGTACCCGCCCTCGGTCACCGTCAGCGACACGATCCGGGTGCCGGGCGCGGCCATCGCCTCCACGACCGCGTCGGGGTCGTCGGGCGCGAGCAGGTACCCCGTGAGCGAGCCGACCACCCGCGCGTCGAGGTAGCCGTCGGGGTGCTTGACGACCAGCGTGTACAGGCGGTCCTGGGCCGCCATGACCTCGGCCATGCGCCGGTCCGACGGCAGCACGCCCACGCCGCAGATCCCCCAGTCACGGTGCCCGGCCGCGAGCAGGTCGTCGGCGTACACGGCCTGGTGGGAGCGGTGGAAGCCGCCGACGCCCAGGTGCACGATGCCGGTCCGCACCGCCGGCCGCTCGTAGCGCGGGGTCCGCACCGACGCGCTCAGTCCGGACAGCGTGGTCGCGTCGAGCCGGGGCATGGGGGTCCTCCTCGGGTGCGGGCCCCCGGGCTACCCGGCCCGGCCGCCGTCACCCGCCGCGACGTCGACCCGCGCGGGCACCGGCACGCGCTGCAGGTCGGAAGCGACGACGAGGTCGCCGTCGTACTCCGCCCGCGCCTCGTCCTCGAACCGGCGGGGGTCGGCGTAGCGCTGGGAGAAGTGGGTGAGCACCAGCCGCCGCACGCCGGCCTCCGCCGCGACGCGGGCCGCCTGGCGCGCGGTGAGGTGGCCGTACCGCCGGGCCAGCTCGGCGTCCTCGTGCAGGAAGGTGGCCTCGATGACCAGCAGGTCCGCGCCGTCGGCCAGGGCCGCGACGTTGGCGCACAGGCGGGTGTCCATGACGAAGGCGAACCGCTGACCGCGGCGCGGGACGCTGACCTCCCCGATCCGGACCGTGCGCCCGCCGGCGTGCAGCACGCCCTCGCGCTGCAGCCGGCCGACGTCGGGGCCGGTGACGCCGGCCGCGGCGAGCCGGTCGGGCAGCATCCGCACGCCGTCGGGCTCGACGAGGCGGTAGCCGAAGGTCTCCACGGGGTGCTCGAGCCGGCGCGCCTCGACGACGCCGGCGGGGTCCTCGGCGACGGTGCCCTCGCAGTGCACCGGCTCGGCGCGGATGTCGGCGAGGTCGGCGAAGGCGCTGGCGTGCCGCAGCCGGTCGAAGAAGACCTGCCCCGATGCCGGGTAGTGCACCGCGACCGGGTGCGGGACGCCGTCGAGGGACATCCGCTGCACCACCCCGGGCAGGCCCAGGCAGTGGTCGCCGTGGAAGTGGCTGACCAGCACCCGGTGGACCGCGCTGCTGGGGACCCCGGCCAGCAGCATCTGCCGCTGGGTGCCCTCGCCGGGGTCGAACAGGAAGCCGCGGCCGTCCCAGCGCAGCAGGTAGGCGTTGTGGTTGCGGGTGCGGGTGGGCGCCTGGCTGGCGGTGCCGAGCACGACCAGCTCCCGCCCCGCCACGGCCGGGAACCTACCGGCGGCCGGCCGGGAGGTCCTGCCGTGCGCAGTCGTGCTCTGCCTACAGGTGTGTGCAGAGCACGACCGTCCGCGGAGGTGAGGTGTCGCCCTAGCCGAACAGGTCGGACAGGAACGACTCCTTGCGCTTCTTGCCGTGCGAGCCGTAGGAGCCGTGCGAGGAGTGCGACGACGACCGGGTCACCGCGCCGAGCACCTCGTTCACCACGGCGCCCAGGCCCGCTCCGCCGGCGGCCGGGTACTGCGCGCCGTGCTGCTGCGGAGCGCCGTGCGGCTGCGGGGTGCCGTACTGCTGGGCGGCGCCGTGCTGCTGCGGGGCCGGCCGGGCCCGCTGCTGCGCGCCGTGCCAGGAGTTCTCGGCGTCGATGAGCCGCTCGAGCTCACCGCGGTCGAGGAAGATGCCACGGCACTCGGTGCACTGGTCGACGTGGACGCCGTTGCGCTCGTAGGTGCGCATCGTTCCCTGGCACTTGGGACAGACGAGATCCATGCCGCACGGTACGACGCTCGGGAGTGCCCCGGACGGCGCCGGACCGTGCCACAGTGCGCGCCCGTGACGACGACCCGCACGGTGACCCTCCGGTTCGGCGCGGCCTCCCGCGAGGACCTCACCCACACCAACCTCTCCGCCGTCCGCAGCGACGGCCGGGTGCTCTGGGTCGCCGGCGACGAGACCGCCACCATCGAGCGGCTCGTCGCGGACGACCCCGCGGACCCCACAAGCTACGGCGACCAGACCACCTTCTCCCTCGCCGATCTCGTGCCCCTCCCGGGCGGGACCGGCCCCGGCGTCGAGGAGGAGGCCGACATCGAGGGCATCGCCCGCCACGACGGCGCGGTGTGGGCGGTCGGCTCGCACAGCCTGCGCCGCCGCCGGATCCGCGACGAGCACGACGGCCAGCAGGCGCTGCGCCGGCTGGCGAAGGTCACCGGGCAGCCGCGCCGGCAGATCATCGCCCGGATCCCGGTGGTCGACGTCGACGGGCTGCCCACCCTGGTCAAGGACGACGGCACCCGCAGCGCCGCCGTCTTCGGCACCCGCGGCAAGGACCTGCGCGACCTGCTCGCCGACGACGAGCACCTCGGCCCGTTCCTCGCCATCCCCAGCAAGGACAACGGCCTCGACGTCGAGGGCATCGCGGTCGCCGGCGACCGGGTGTACCTGGGCCTGCGCGGGCCGGTGCTGCGCGGCTGGGCGGTGGTGCTGGAGCTGCGGCCCGAGGTCGACGAGCGCGACCCCGCCCGGCTGCGCCTGCGGAGGTTCCCCGACGGGTGCCGCTACCGCAAGCACGTGCTGCGGCTGGCCGGCCTCGGGGTGCGCGACCTGTGCCCGCACGGCGAGGACCTGCTGGTGCTGGCCGGGCCGACCATGGACCTCGACGGCCCGGTGTACGTCTACCGCTGGCACGGCGCGCTCGTGTGCGAGGAGCCGGCCGTCGTCCGCGGCGACCGGCTCACCCGCGAGCTGGCGCTGCCCTACGGCGACGGCGACGACCACGCCGAGGGCATCGGCCTGCTCGGCGCCCCGGAGGACGGCCGGCTGCTGGTCGTCTACGACAGCCCGGCCCCCGAGCGGCTGACCGCCGACGGCGGCGTGGTCGCCGACGTGGTCCAGCTGCCCTGACCCCCGCTCAGCCGATCCGGACCGGGCGGGCGGCGGCCACCCCGGCCGCCGCCAGCCCGGCGCCGACGGCGAGCAGGAGCAGCAGCGGCGCGGTCCACCCGCCGGTGGCCTCCGACAGCGCACCGACGACGACCGGGCCGAGCGCGCCGGCGGTGTAGCCGACCAGCTGGGTCATGCCCGACAGCCGGGCGGCGGTGCCGGCGTCGGCCGAGCGCAGCACGACGAGGGTCACCGCCAGCGCGATGCCGGCGCCCTGCGCCAGCCCGCCCAGCACCGCCCACAGCGGCCAGCCGCGGGGGGCGGCGAGCAGCCCGGCGACCGGCACGATCCACAGCGCGGCGACGGCGAGCGCGAGCCCCGCCTGGCCCGGGCTGCGGGCGAGCACCGCGGGCACCAGCAGGCTGCCGGCGATGCCGAGCACCTGGAACACCGACGCGGCCAGCGAGCCGGTGGCCGCGTCGGTGCCGGCGCGGTCGGCCAGCAGGGTCGGCAGCCACGCGGTGAGCGAGAAGTACAGCGTCGAGTGCAGCGCCTGGACCGCGGTGACCGCCCACGCCACCGGGGACCGCCACAGCCGCGCGCGCCGGGTCGGCGCCGGGCTCGCGGCGTCCGGGCCGGCGGTGGCGTCCCGGGCGGCCCGCGCCCACACCGCCGCGGCGGCCACGGCCAGCAGCCCCTCCGCGGCGAGCGCACCGCGCCAGCCCAGCACGGCCGCCAGCGGCGCGGTGAGCGCGGCGCCGGCGGCGGCACCGGCGACCAGCGCCGCGGTGTAGAGGCCGGTCACGGTGGCCGCGCGCCCGCCGAACCCCGCCTTGACCACGGCCGGCAGGAGCACGTTGCCCACCGTCATGGCCGCGCCGGCCAGGAGGGTGCCGGCCAGCAGTACCGGCGGCCCGTCGAGCACCCGCAGGCCCTGGGCGACGGCGAGCACCACCAGCGACCCGAGCACCGCCGGCCCGGCACCCAGCCGCCGCCCGGCCGCGGCGGCGGCCGGCGCGAGCACGGCGAAGCACAGCACCGGCAGCGCGGTCAGCAGCCCGGCCTCCGCGGCCGAGAGGTCCAGGTCGTCCCGGACGTCGCCGAGCACCGGGCCCACGGCGGCGATCGCGGCCCGCAGGTTGAGCGCGGTGAGCAGGACCGCCGCCAGCAGCAGGCGGTTCCCCCCGGGCACCCGCCCATCGTGCTCCGGGCCCGTCACGACGGCCCGCCGCCCGTCCCGGCGACGGGTCCGCGACACCACCCGCGACGCGCGGGAGTCGCACGTACTGATCAGTAACCGGTGTGGGATCGTCGGAGGACACGTCGAGACGGCCGCCACCGGGCGCCGTCAGGAGAGAGGTCCCATGCGGTTGCAGCTTTCCCCGGAGATGGAGGCCTTCCGGGATGAGATGCGCACCTTCTTCACCACGCAGGTGCCGCAGGAGGTCCGCGACACGCTCGCGGCGCGCCGGCACCTGAGCCGCGAGCAGTACATCCAGGCCCAGCGGGTGCTCAACGCCGCGGGCCTGGCCGTACCGCACTGGCCGGTGGAGTGGGGCGGCAAGGACTGGACGCCGCTGCAGCGGCACATCTGGCGCGAGGAGATGCAGCTGGCCAACGTGCCCGAGCCGCTCGCGTTCAACACCAGCATGATCGGCCCGGTCATCGCCGCCTTCGGCAACCAGGAGCAGAAGGAGCGCTTCCTGCCGGCCACGGCGAACCTCGACATCTGGTGGTGCCAGGGCTTCTCCGAGCCCGACGCCGGCTCCGACCTCGCCTCGCTGCGCACCACCGCCGTCCGCGACGGCGACGACTGGGTGGTCAACGGGCAGAAGACCTGGACCACCCTCGGCCAGCACGCCGACTGGATCTTCTGCCTGGTCCGCACCGACCCGACGGCGGAGAAGAAGCAGCGCGGCATCTCGATGCTGGTCTTCCCGATGGACTCCCCCGGCGTCACGCTGCGCCCGATCCAGCTGATCGACGGCGGCCACGAGGTCAACGAGGTCTTCTTCGAGGACGTCCGCGTGCCCGCCGAGAACCTGATCGGCGAGGAGAACCGCGGCTGGGACTACGCCAAGTTCCTCCTCGGCAACGAGCGCGTGGGCATCGCCCGCGTCGGCGCCACGAAGAAGCTCATCGCGCAGGCCAAGCAGTTCGCCCGCGAGGTGCACGCCGGCGGCCGGCCGCTGTCGGAGGACCCCCGCACCACCGCGCGCATCGCCGAGCTGGAGAACGAGCTGCTGGCGCTCGAGCTCACCGCGCTGCGCGTGGTCGCCAACTCCGCCGACGGCAAGCCGCACCCGGCGTCGTCGGTGCTCAAGCTCCGCGGGTCGGAGCTGCAGCAGGCGGCCACCGAGCTGATCGTCGACATCGCCGGCCCGCTCTCGCTGGCCTCGTTCGCCGACGGCGGGTCGCAGGTCCCCGACTGGGCCCGGGTGGCCACGCCGGAGTACCTGAACTACCGCAAGGTCTCCATCTACGGAGGCAGCAACGAGGTCCAGCGGACCATCATCGCCGGCACGATCCTGGGGTTGTGAGGTAGCCGTGGACTTCACCTACGACAGCGAGCAGAACGACCTGCGGGAGGCCGTGCGCGGCCTGCTGCAGCGCGCCTACGCCGACAGCGAGCGACGCCGCCAGGTCGTCGCCGCCGAGCCGGGCTTCGACGAGAAGACCTGGGCCCAGCTGGCCGAGATGGGCGTGCTGGGGCTGCCCTTCGCCGAGGAGCACGGCGGCATGGGGGCCGGGCCGATCGAGGTCGGCATCGTCGCCGAGGAGATGGGCCGGGTCCTCGCGCCCGAGCCCTTCGTCGAGTCGGTCGTGCTGGCCGGCGGGCTGGTCGCCGCCGTCGGCACCGACGCGCAGCGGACGGCGGTCCTCGGGCCGCTGTCGGAGGGCTCGAGCGTGCTCGCGTTCGCGCACGCCGAGCCGGCCGCGCGCTGGAGCCCCGCGGCGTCGGCGGTCACCGCCACGCGCGACGGCGAGGGCTGGGCGCTGACCGGCGCCAAGGAGCCGGTGCCGAACGGCGCCCGCGCCGACGTCCTGGTGGTCTCCGCGGCCGTCGACGGCGGCACCGCGCTGTTCCTCGTGCAGGGTGACGCCACCGGCCTCGCCCGCACCGGCTACCGCACGCACGACGGCGGCCGCGCGGCCAACGTGGTCTTCGAGGGGACCCCCGCCGAGCTGCTCGGCGAGGGCACGGCCGACCGCAGCGCCGACGTCGAGCGCGCCCAGGCCCTGGCCCGGATCGCCTACGCCAACGAGGCGGTCGGGGCGATGGACACCGCGCTGCGGACCACGTCGGAGTACCTGAAGACGCGCAAGCAGTTCGGCGTCACGCTCAACCGGTTCCAGGCGCTGACCTTCCGGGCGGCCGACATGTACGTGTCGCTGGAGCTGGCCCGCAGCACCGCGCTGTGGGCGAGCATGGTGGCCGACGCCGGCGGCGACGTCGTCACCGCCGGGCACCGCGCGCGGCTGCAGACCAGCCGCGCCGGCCGCCACCTCGGCAAGGAGGCCATCCAGCTGCACGGCGGCATCGGGGTCACCGCGGAGTACTCGGTCGGGCACTACACCAGCCGGCTCACCGCGATCGACCACCTGCTCGGCGACGGCGACTGGGCCGCCGACCGGCTGGCGGAGACCGTCGACTCCTACCCGACCGTCGACCCGCTGGGCGCGCCCTACACGGGCTGACGACCCCGCACCCACCGCACCGCGGCCGGCGTAACCCCTCGGGGGCGCCGGCCGCGCGCGTCTGCGGGCCCGTCCGGGCCGGCGCCGCCTAGGGTGCCCTGCCGTGCACGTCGCCTGGCTGCTCCTCCCGCTCGCGATCGGCGTCGCCCTGGCCTGGGCGGCGGCCCGCCCGGTCCGCCGCCGCAGCGGGCGCGTCGCGGCGGGGTTGGTCGCGGTCCTGGTGTGGACGGCGGTGGCCGCCGGCGGGCTGCAGCTGTGGGCGCGGGCGTCGCTGGACTCCTCCGCCACCGCCCGCGCCGTCGTGTGGATGGACGCCGACGTCGACGACTGGCGCCGCTTCCCGGCCCTCCCGATCCCGGCCGGTGGGACCCCGCTGCCGCTGCGCCCCGGCACCCTGCCCGCCGGCGTCCTCGACCGGGTGACCGTCCCCGGATCCGGCGAGGAGGACCTCGACGACCTGCTGGCCCGCACGCAGACGACGGCCTTCCTCGTGCTGCGCGGCGACGAGCTGCTCGTGGAGCGCTACCCCGGCGGCGGGTCCCGGGAGTCGGTGCAGACGTCGTTCTCCGTGGCCAAGTCCGTGCTGTCCACGCTGGTGGGCATCGCGATCGAGCGCGGCGAGATCGGCGGCCTCGACGACCCGGTCACCGACTACGTGCCCGAGCTGCTCGACCGCGACCCCGACGCCGCCCGGATCACCCTGCGGCACCTGGTCACCATGTCCTCGGGCCTGGCCTACGAGGAGCAGGGCCTGCCGTGGAGCGACGACGCGCTCACCTACTACGACCCCGACCTGCGCGCGCTCGCCCTCACCGTCGAGGTCGTCGAGCCGCCCGGGCGGACGTGGCTCTACAACAACTACAACCCGCTGCTGGTCGGGCTGGCGCTGGAGCGGGCGGTGGGCCGGCCGGTGGAGGAGTACGCCGCCGAGGTGCTGTGGGGACCGATGGGCGCCGAGGCCGACGCCAGCTGGAGTGCCGACAGCGAGGCCACCGGCTTCCCGAAGATGGAGAGCGGGGTCAACGCGCGGGCGGTCGACTTCGCCCGCTTCGGCCTGCTGTTCGCCCGCGAGGGCCGCGCCGGCGACGCGCAGGTCGTACCCGCCGCGTGGGTCGCCGAGGCGACCGCGCGCGACACCGCCACCGACCCGGCCGAGCACTACCAGTACTGGTGGTGGGTCGACACCGAGCGGGAGGGCCGCTTCTCCGCCCGCGGCAACAAGGGGCAGTTCGTCTACGTCGACCCGGCCACCGACGTCGTCGTCGTGCGGATGGGCCGGGAGGCGGTGCTGGAGGACTGGACGGCGGTGCTGCGCGACGTCACCGACCGGGTCGCCGCGGCCTGACCGTCAGCCGGTGATCGCCCGGCGCAGGTCCTCGGCCGCGGCGGCCACCTGCTCCAGCACCGCCGCGACGCCGTCCTCGCGCAGCAGCCCGCCGCTGAGCCGCTCCACCGGCACCGGCTCGTGCGCCGGGTCGGCGGAGCGCGCGCCGACCTCGAAGGCGACGCGCAGCAGCGCGCCGTCGGGGGCGGCGGGGTCGTCGGCGGCGGCCAGCGGCCCGACCATGACGGCCGGGAAGCCCCACTGCTCGAGCGCCACCGCCGACAGCCGCAGCGCGGAGATGCCGTAGCGGGACACCTCGGCGGCGCGCCGTGCGGCGAACGAGCGGGCGCCGCCGGCCAGCGCCCGGTAGCCCGCGGGGTCGTCGCCGTGCAGCAGGGCCACCCCGACCTGGGCGAGCAGCCCGAGGCACAGGGCGTCCTGCGGCCGGGCGCCGAAGCGTGGCGCCAGCACCGACGCGGCCAGCGCCACCCCGGTGCTGGTCTCCCAGAACCCCTCGGGCAGGTGCTCCTCGTCGTCGAGGCAGGTCAGCGCGACCGTCGCCATGGTCCGCACCGCGGTGAAGCCGACCACCGTGACCGCGAACTGCAGCGTGGTCGCCCGGCCGCTCATGCCGAAGTAGGCCGAGTTGGCCAGCTTCATCACCCGGCCCGCCAGGGCGACGTCGCCGGCGAGCACCCCGGCCAGCCGGGTGGCGCTGGCGTCCTCGGTGGTGGCCACCGCGACCACCTGCGCGGCCACCGGTCGCTGCCCGGCCATCGTGTCCATCCGGGCGAGCAGCCGGTCGAGGTCGACCGCCGGCGGGGCGCCCAGCGACGGGACGGCGTGCAGGTGCGCGCTCACCGGGCACCGGCCCACGCGGCGGTGGTGGCGCCGTCCATCGGGCGGGCCAGGGAGAAGCCCTGCAGGTAGGTGGCCCCCAGCGCGGTGAGCGCCGCGGCCTGGCCGGGGGTCGCCACCCCCTCCGCGACCGTGGACAGCCCCAGGCTGCGGGCCATCGCGATCACGGCGGTGGCGATCTCGGCGTGGCCCTCGGCGAGCTCGGCGACGAAGGACCGGTCCACCTTCAGGCAGGTCACCGGCAGGTGCCGCAGCGAGGCCAGTGAGGAGTACCCGGTGCCGAAGTCGTCGATGGCCACCGCCACGCCGAGGTCACGCAGCGACTGCAGCACCGTGCGCGCCGCCGCGGGGTCGGTCATCAGCGCCGACTCGGTGATCTCGACCGACAGCCGGGCGGGGGCGAGGCCGTGCCGGTCCAGCGCGGCGACCACCGCGTCGCGCAGGCTCCCGTCGAGCTGCAGCGCCGAGACGTTGACGTTGACCCGGGGCGGGGCGGCCGGGCCCAGCTCGCGGTCCCACGCGGCCACCTGCCGGCAGGCCTCGTCGAGCACCAGCAGCCCCAGCGCGCCGATGAGCCCGCTCTCCTCGGCCAGCGGCACGAAGGTGGCCGGGCTGATCGGCCCCTGCTCGGGGTGCACCCACCGGGCGAGGGCCTCGACGGCGTCCAGCGACCCGTCCCCGGCGGCGAGGATCGGCTGGTAGTGCAGCGCGACCTCGCGCCGCTCGATCGCGTCCCGCAGGTCGGCGACCAGCCGCAGCTTGGCGCGGGCCTCGGCGCGTCCCGCCCGGTCGAGCACCCGCACCCGGCCCTTGCCGCCGGCCTTGGCCTGGTACATCGCGATGTCGCAGTCGCGCACCAGGTCCGCGGCGTCGGCGTGCTCGGGGGCCTGCACGGTGACGCCCACGCTGGCGTGCGGCCGGAAGAGGACCCCGGCCAGGGAGACCGGCGCGGCGAGCGCGTCGACGACCCGCGCGGCCAGCGCGGCGGCGGCGGCCTCGTCGACGTCGTGGCAGACGACGACGAACTCGTCCCCGCCGAACCGGGCCACGAGGTCCCCGGGTCGGACGGTGGCGCGCAGCCGGCCGGCCACCTCGACGAGCAGCTCGTCGCCGGCCTCGTGACCGAGGGAGTCGTTGACCACCTTGAAGTCGTCGAGGTCGAGGAACAGGCAGGCCACGCCCCGGCCGCCGGGGAGCGCGCGGGCCGCGGCGAAGGCCTCGGCCAGGTGCTGGTCGAGCAGGGTGCGGTTGGGCAGGCCGGTCAGCGGGTCGTGGGAGGCCTGGTGGGCCAGGCGCGCCTCGAAGGCCAGCCGCTCGGTGACGTCCTCGACGGTGCCCAGGAAACCGGCGCCCGCCCCGGGGGTGAACACGTGGCCCAGGCGCAGCAGCGCCGACCGCTCGGTGCCGTCGGCGCGCACCAGCCGGGCGCCGGCCTCGACGTCGCTGCCCTGCAGGACGGCGGCCACGGCCTCCACGACGGCGCCGAGGTCGTCGGGGTGCACGCAGTCGGTCCACCCGGTGCCCAGCAGGTCCGCGGCCGGCCGCCCGACGAGCCGGCAGAACGCGTCGTTGACGTGCGCCAGCCGCATGCCCTGCTCGGAGAGGACCGTCGGCACCGGCGAGCGCTCGGTGAGGGTGGCGAAGCGCCGTTCGGCTGCGGCGGCGGTGGCCCGCGAGGCCCGCTCGGCGTCGGCGGCCCCGGTGGCGACCGTCAGCGTCCACGCCCGCCCGGACGGCGCCGGCGTCGCCCGCACGACGGCGTCGACCAGGCGGCCGCCGGCGGTGCGGACGGGCAGCGCCAGCCGGGACGTGCGACCGCGGCGCAGCAGCACGGGCAGCTCCGCCGGCGGCAGGGTGGGCAGCAGGTCCGGCACCGGCAGGCCGGACGGCGCGTCGCCCAGCAGCGCGACCGCGCCCCGGTTGGCCCAGGCGACCCGCGGCGTGCCGGCGGCGGCCTCGACCACCAGCACCGCCTCGTCGCCGGCCGCGGCCGCGGCGAACACCGCGGCCACCACCTCCGGCGACGCGCCGCCGGGCTGGCCCGTCGTGCTCGGGCTGGCGGGCACGGGTCTCCTCCCTGCTGTCGGTGGCCTGGGTCGGCCGGCGTCCCGGCGTGGGGACTCCCCGGCACCCTCGGCACGTCGCGGGCCGGGCTCCAGCCGGGCGCACCCGGCCCTCACCCGGTCGGGGGACCACGCGGTTCCGTGCGATCGGGTCACGAATCCGTCGGGGGTGGCCCGGGACGGCGCCGGCGCCTGTCACGATGCAGCACCGGGGTCGGCCCGCCCGCCTCCCCCGCTGCACCACCCGGTCCGCCGGCGGGGTCGCCGGCCCGAGCTGTCGATGGAGTGCGCGTGCTGATCGGTGTGCCGGCAGAGACCCGACGGAACGAGACGCGGGTGGCCGCGACGCCGGTGAGCGTCGGGCGGCTGTGCGCGCTGGGCCACGAGGTCCTCGTCGAGGCCGGTGCCGGGGCGGCGGCGTCCTTCCCCGACGAGGCCTACGTCGCCGCGGGCGCGCGGATCGGGCCGGCCGCCGACGCGTGGGCCGCCGACGTCGTCCTGCACGTCAACGCCCCCACCCCCGAGCAGGTGGCGCTGCTGCGCCCGGACGCCGTGCTGGTCAGCCTGCTCGCGCCGGCGCTGTCGCCGGACCTGCTCGACGCGCTGGTCGCCCGCGGCGTCACCGCCCTGGCGATGGACGCCGTCCCCCGCATCTCGCGGGCGCAGTCGCTGGACGTGCTGTCGTCGATGGCCAACATCGCCGGCTACCGCGCCGTCGTCGAGGCCGCGCACGCCTTCGGCCGGTTCTTCACCGGCCAGGTCACCGCCGCGGGCAAGGTGCCCCCGGCCACGGTGTTCGTCGCCGGCGCCGGCGTCGCGGGGCTGGCCGCGATCGGCACGGCCAGCAGCCTCGGCGCGATCGTGCGCGCCACCGACGTCCGCCCGGAGGTCGCCGAGCAGGTGCGCTCCCTCGGCGGCGAGTACGTGGGCGTGCCCGCCGACGAGGGCGAGCAGGCGGCCGCCGGCGGCACCGGCTACGCCTCGGTCACCTCCGAGGACTTCGACGCGCGCGCCGCCGTCATGTACGCCGAGCAGGCCCGCGAGGTCGACGTCGTCATCACCACCGCGCTCATCCCCGGCCGGCCGGCGCCCCGGCTGCTCACCGAGGACATGGTGGCGAGCATGAAGCCGGGCTCGGTGGTCGTCGACATGGCCGCCGCGCAGGGCGGCAACGTGGCGGGCTCGGTGCCCGACGAGGTGGTGGTGACCCCGAACGGCGTGACGATCATCGGCTACACCGACCTGCCCGCCCGGCTGCCGGCCCAGGCCTCGCAGCTGTTCGCCACCAACCTGGTCAACCTGCTGACGCTGCTCACTCCCGGCAAGGACGGGCGGCTGGTGCTCGACCTCGACGACGTCGTCGTGCGGGGCATGACCGTGGCGCGGGCCGGCGAGAGGCTGTGGCCACCGCCCCCGGTGCAGGTGTCGGCAGCCCCGGCACCGGCCGCCGCGCCGCCACCCGCGCCGCTGCCCCCACCGGCCGCGACGACCCCCGCCCCGCAGCGGCGGGCGGCGCTGGTCGGCCTGGCCGGCGCGCTGCTCTTCCTGCTCGCCGCCTTCTCCCCCGACGAGCTCATCGGCAACCTGACCGTGTTCGCCCTCGCCGTGGTCGTGGGCTTCTACGTGATCGGGCACGTGCACCACGCGCTGCACACCCCGCTGATGAGCGTCACCAACGCGATCTCGGGGATCATCGTGGTCGGCGCGCTGCTGCAGCTCGGGCACGTCAGCACGGTGGTGACCGTCCTCGCCTTCCTCGCCGTGCTGCTGGCCAGCATCAACGTCTTCGGCGGCTTCGCCGTGACCCGCCGCATGCTCGGCATGTTCCGGAGGGCCTGACCATGACCGCCACCACCGCCGCGTCGGCGGCCTACATCGTCGCCGGCCTGCTGTTCGTGCTCAGCCTGGCCGGCCTGTCCCGGCACGAGACCGCCAAGGCGGGCAACGCCTACGGCATCGCCGGCATGGCGATCGCGCTGGTCGCCACCATCGGGCTGGCCGCCCGCGACGGCGACGCGCTGTCGATCGGCCTGATCGCCGTGGCCATGGTGCTCGGCGCCGCGATCGGCATCTGGCGGGCCCGGATCGTCGAGATGACCGGCATGCCCGAGCTCATCGCGCTGCTGCACAGCTTCGTCGGCCTGGCCGCGGTGCTGGTGGGCTGGAACGGCTACCTGTCGGTGGAGGGCGCGCCCGCCGGCCAGGCCGAGGTGCTGGACCTGCCCGTGGGCATCCACTCCGCCGAGGTGGCGATCGGGGTGTTCATCGGCGCGGTCACGTTCACCGGCTCGGTCGTCGCCTACCTCAAGCTGTCGGGACGCATCCGCAGCAACCCGCTGGTGCTGCCGGGCAAGAACGCGCTCAACGTCGGCGCCCTCGCCGCGTTCGCCGTCCTGACCGTCGTCTTCGTCGTCTCACCGGGGCTGGGCGTCCTGGCGGCGCTGACCGTGCTGGCGCTGGCGCTGGGCTGGCACCTGGTCGCCTCGATCGGCGGCGGCGACATGCCGGTCGTCGTCTCGATGCTCAACAGCTACTCGGGCTGGGCGGCCGCCGCCTCGGGCTTCCTGCTCGACAACGACCTGCTGATCATCACCGGTGCGCTGGTCGGCTCCTCCGGTGCCTACCTCAGCTACATCATGTGCCAGGCGATGAACCGCTCCTTCCTGTCGGTCATCGCCGGCGGCTTCGGCAACGAGGGCGCCACCGCGGCCTCCGGCGACGTCGAGGGCGAGCACACCGAGGTGACCGCCGAGGAGGTCGCCGAGCTGCTCCGCGACGCCGGCAGCGTCGTCATCACGCCGGGCTACGGCATGGCGGTGGCGCACGCGCAGAACGCCGTCGCCGAGCTGACCCGCACGCTCACCGACAAGGGCGTCGAGGTCCGGTTCGGCATCCACCCGGTCGCGGGGCGGCTGCCCGGGCACATGAACGTGCTCCTGGCCGAGGCCCGGGTGCCCTACGACGTCGTCCTGGAGATGGACGAGATCAACGACGACCTCGCCAAGACCGACGTCGTCCTGGTCATCGGCGCCAACGACACGGTCAACCCGGCCGCCGCCGAGGACCCGGCCAGCCCGATCGCCGGCATGCCCGTGCTGCACGTGTGGGAGGCCGAGCACGTGGTGGTGTTCAAGCGGTCGATGAGCACCGGGTACGCCGGCGTGCAGAACCCCCTTTTCTTCCGCGAGAACACCCGCATGCTGTTCGGCGACGCGCGGGAGCGCGTCGAGGACATCCTGCGGGCCCTGTGAGGGCCCCTCCCGAGAGGAGCACCGTGAGCACGACCCCCACCGCCGGCGTGCTGGTCAGCCCGGCCTGGCTGATCGGCGGCCTGCGCAACGTCCCCGGCTTCCTGGCCACCGACGGGCGCGGGCTGGCCTTCGTCAGCGACACCCCCGTGTTCGACGTGCCGCTGGGCGCGGTCACGGACGTGAGCTGGCCGTGGTGGTGGTTCGGCGGCGGGCTGAAGCTCACCGCGGCCGGGCAGCGCTTCAAGGTCACCTTCGTCCGGCCCAACGGCATGCCGGCGCCGAACCCGGGGATGCTGGCGTCCTCGGTCGGCACGGTCGGGGTGCTCACCGGCACGCTGCCGCCGCACGTGCTCGCCGACCTGCACGCCCTGCGGGGGCTGGCCGACGTCCGCGACGGGCGGGCCGCCGGCCGGCGCTGGCGCGAGGTCCTGCCGGGCTGAGTTGCGGCGCGGTCGCCGGGGGCGCGACGGTTGCCGCTGTGGACCCCTTCCGCCTCGGCATGCCGAAGATCCCCGGCCTCACGGAGCTGCTGACCACGCTCCAGGCGCAGACCGAGGCGCTGGCCCAGCTGCCGCGCACGCTGACCGACCTCAACGCCGCCGTCCGGGACCTCATCGCCGCCACCGCGACGGCGACGTCGGCGATCTCCTCGGCGCAGCGGACCGCGGAACGGCTGGAGGACCTGGTCGGCGAGCTCGAGGAGCCGGTGCGGGCGCTGCGGCCGGGGCTGGAGCGGGTGGGCCGGGTGCTCGACGACCCCGCGGTCGACGCCGTGCCGGACATCATCCGCACCATCGACGAGGACCTCATGCCGATGATCTCGACGATCCGTCAGGCGCAGTCGCGGGTCGCCGGCGTCACCGGCCTGCTGCGCCGCCGCGGCCGCCCCGACGACGACGGGGACGCCGTGCCGTGACCGGTGCGGTCGCCGTGGCGGCCCTGGCCGGCCAGTGCGCGGGGCGCTCCAGCGCGGCCGGCAGGCGGGTGGCGCCGTCGCCGCGCGCCGCGGCCACCTGCGGGCGGGTGAGGAACAGCGCGCCGGAGAGGTCGGCGCCGCGCAGGTCGGCCGCGCGCAGGTCCGCGCCGAGCAGGTCGACGGCGGTGAGGTCGGCGCCCCGCAGGTCGGCGCCGATCAGGTAGGCGCTGCGCAGGCTGGTGCCGCGCAGGTCGGTGCGGCGCAGGTCGGCGCCCACCAGGTCGGCACCGCGCCGGTCCCGGCCGCCGGGGCGGACCGCGGCGCTGACCCGGCCGAGCAGCTCGCCGGCCTCGGCGCGGAGCGCGGCGGCGTCGACGCCGGCCAGCTCCGCAGGCCCCCCGGCGGCCAGCCGCTCGGTGCGCCCGGTGAGCGCGGCGACGTCGGCGCGCAGCGGCGCGGGCAGCGGCCGGTCGGCGGCCTCGGCGAGGTACCAGAGCAGCTCGTGCAGCTGCCGCAGGACGGGGAAGGCCGCGGCCACGCCCGGGTCGGCGGCCGGCCGCTCGACGCCGGCGGCCCGCACCAGCCGCTGCCCGGCGCCGAAGCAGTCGAAGACCGTGCAGCCGGGGAAGCCGCGCTGCCGCAGGTCGGCGTGGATGCCGCAGCGGGCGTCCGCGGTGAGGTGGACGCACGGCCGGCCGGCGGGCTTGTCGATCGCGAAGTCGGCCGAGGCGGCGAACGCGGGCAGGACGCAGCACAGCCCCGCGCAGGCGGAGCAGTCGGCGCGCAGCTCCCGCCGCCGGTCGACGGGCGCCGCCGCCGGGGAGGCGGGAGGGGTCACCGCTCGAGGGTATGCGGCGCGGCTGCCTGCCCCGTCCCCGCCGAGATCACGCGATCTCGACGCTCCGGCGGCCCTGAGGCGTCGAGATCACGTGATCTCGACGCGGGGGCCGGGCCAGGATGGCGGCGTGGACGTGCTCAGCAGCCGCGTGCTCCTGCGGCCCACCGACGCCGCCCGGTCGCAGGCCTTCTACCGCGACGTCCTGGGGCTGGCCGTGTACCGCGAGTTCGGCCCGCCCGAGCACCGCGGCCTGGTGTTCTTCCTCGGCAACGGCCTGCTCGAGGTCTCCGGCCGGGCCGACGAGCGGCCGCGCGGCCTGGCGCTGTGGGTGCAGGTGCGCGACCTCGCCGCCGAGGTCGACCGGCTCGCGCGGGCCGGCGTCCCCGTCGTCGACGAGCCCGGGCGCCGGCCGTGGGGGCTGCTGGAGGCGACGGTCACCGACCCCGACGGCGTGGCGATCGTGCTGGTCGAGGTCCCGGCCGACCACCCGCTGCGGGTGGACGTGCGCCCGCCCGGCCAGGTACGGCCAGGGCCTGCCACGGTGGGCGAGTGACCAGGGAGCGGTTCGCGCACGAGGCACTGCTGTCGATGGAGCCCGGCGCCGACGACCGTGCCCCGGGGGGCGCGATCACGGTGGCGCTGTGCGGCAGCTGGGAGCACGAGCCGCCGTGCCCGCTCGCCCCGCACCACACCCGCGTCGAGCGGGCAGGCGACGAGGTCCGGCTGCGGGTGCTCTTCGCGGCCGAGGTCGACGACGCACCGCGGGTGCGGGCCGCGATCGACGACGCCCTGGCCGCGGGCACGGGGGCGACGCCGGAGGGCGGGGCCGTGGCGTGGCGGCTCGTCCGCTCCTGGGCGTCGGAGGTGCGACCGGAGGAACAGGAGCACGCCGGACGTCTGGCGCGGAGCTGACCGCCCCGTCCTCCGATCGGGAGTGCAGCGCTACGCCGTCCGTCGGTGAGCCGGGCGCTCGACCCGGTAGCGGATGTGGGTGGCGAGCGGCGAGGTGTCGACCTCGACCGGGGTGAGGTCGACACCGGTGAGGTCGGTGAAGATCGGCTCGCCCCGCCCGAGCACCGCCGGGACGAGGTCGACCACCAGCTCGTCGAGTGCGCCGGACGCCAGCGCCTGGCGCACGGTGGAGGCGCCGCCGACGACGTCGACCACGCCGTCGCCGGCGGCGTCGCTCGCCTGCCTCAAGGCGGCGTCGAACCCGCCGGTGACGAAGAAGAAGGTCGTGCCGCCCGCCATCTCGAGCGGCTCCCGCTCGTGGTGGGTCAGCACGAACACCGGGGCGTGGTACGGCGGCTCGCTCCCCCACCAGCCCCGCCAGTCGCCCTGCCAGGGGCCGCGCACCGGACCGAACATGTTGCGTCCCATGACGTACGCGTCGCCGCGGTCGAGGAGCCGCTCCTGCCAGGGGACGTCCGCCGGGTGCAGCCGGCCGATGTGCCACTGGTGCAGGGCCAGACCCCCGATCCCCAGCGGGTGCTCCTCGGACTGGTCGGGGCCGGCGACGAAGCCGTCGAGGGACATCGACATGTGCGAGATGACGGTGGCCATGCCGTGGTGACCGCCCGACGGCCCGGGACTCATCTCCGGGGTGCCTCGTCCGGGTTGTCGAGGACGGGGCGTCGGCTCCGTCCCGGGGACGAGAGTGGCCACGACAGGCCGCGCGACGGAGAGGGTGAACCACCGTGACGATCCAGCGGATGGACCACGTCAGCGTCGTCGTCGACGACCTCGAGGCGGCCAAGGCGTTCTTCGCCGCGCTCGGCATGGAGCTGGAGGGCGAGGCGCCGATCGAGGGACCGTGGGCGGACCGCGTGAACGCGCTCGACGGCATCCGGGTCGACATCGCGATGATGCGGACCCCGGACGGCCACGGCCGGCTCGAGCTGACGAGGTTCCACAGCCCGGAGGTGGTCAGCCCGCAGCCGGAGAACGCCCTGGGGAACACGCTGGGCCTGCGCAGCATCATGTTCGCCGTCGACGACCTCGACGCCACTCTCGCCGGCCTGCGAGCCCACGGCGCGCAGCTCATCGGAGAGGTGGCGCAGTACGAGGACAGCCACCGGCTCTGCTACGTCCGCGGCCCCGCGGGGATCATCGTCGCGCTGGCCGAGCAGCTCGACTGAGCCCGGCTGTACCCCCTCTGTCGCCTCGGCGTCGGTGTCCCGCAGCGGCCCGGCGGTGGCCCTGCGACGTCCCGCACGGCATCGTCTCGTCGGGCGTGCACGTGAGCTGCGTCGAAGGGATCGGGCATGGCGGCCGGAGGAGAAGCGAGAGCTCAGGGCACCGCGGAGCCCCTGGCCTCGCTGGACGGCGAGGGCGTCGGTCCGCGGCTCGCGCTGCTGTGCCTCCAGCGCGATGGTCGGCTGACCGAGTCACGGTGGGCGGTCCGCGCAGTGCGGGCGGGGCTGCTCGTCGATCTCGCGCTGGCGGGCCGGCTGATCGAGGGTGAGGACCACATCGAGCTGCTGCCAGGCCCGGGAGCTCCGCTGTCGTCGCCGGCCGAGGCGCTGGCGCAGGAGTTGGTGGGCCCTCCACCGCGGACGCTGAGTGAGGTCGTCGACGACGGCGCGGTGGGTCTCGATCAGCTGGCGGCGGATCTGGTCGCCCGTGGGCTCTGGATACCGCAGACGCCGCGCCTGCTCCGATGGGGCACGCGCTATCGGGCGGCGTCGCCGCGGCTGTCGCGAGCCGAGTTGATGCCCGTGGTGGCCGACATCGCTCCCGGCGGAGTCGGCGTCGACGCCGGTTGGGCGGCCACCGCCGTCCTCGCGGCGGTGGCGGGCCTGCTCGCCGGCGAGTTCCGTCCCGCCGACGAGCACCTCGTCGAGGCCTGCGGCAGTGCTGCGTGGGTGGTCCAGGTGGCGGTGGACGACCTCGAGAGCGCACGCAGCCACCACGCGATCGTCGCCAGGGCGACGCGCCGCGACCTGCACACCCCGGGGTAGACGTGGCACGGGCGCGCAGGGCCGTACTCCCCTTTCCGGCGGGATCGGCGACTCCTAGCGTCGGCTCATGACTCGGAAGCCACTGCGGTGCCGGTTCGGGTTGCACTCCTACGTCCAGCGACACCCGGACGGCGAGGGACCCTCGGGTCCGGACGACAAGGTCTGCCGGCGGTGCGGGAGGCGCACGGGCGCCCCGTTCGGGAACGCGCCGTGGGTCTTCCCCGGGTGATGCTGTCGGCGGTGGCGGAGGAGCGATGGCTCTCGATACGACCTCCGGACTCGAGGACGTGCGGTCGGGCTACAGCGGATCCCCGGCCGCCCGGTGACCGGTGACCGACCGGCGGCGGTCGATCCTCCTGCTGGTGCCAGGAGCGGCGCCGCAGACCGCGGACAGCGTCGCCCCCGCTGCGATCGCCGGGTTGACCCACCCGGGAACGAGGTCGTGGTCGGCGTTGCACGGCGCCCTGTAGGGCGGCAGGAGACCGCTGCGGTGGGCGGCCCAGTACTCGACGCCGAAGCGCTCCTGCTCGACGAGCGTGCAGGTCTCCCCGGCGTCCGTCCCGGCGAAGGTCTGCAGTAGCCCGAAGGCACACAGCGCAAGGGTGGTGACCACACCGAGCCGGGTAGCGCGCCGCGTGAGCTCCGTCCAGGAGGACCGTCGCCCGCGCATCGATCGGATGGTGTCAGATCCGCCCTCTGCCGCGTCCTGACGCGCGGACAGCCGCGCCGATGTGGCGATTCCCCCAGGCCGCCTGCGAGGAGTGACGGAGCGCCGCCCGTCCACCGCACGCTCCACCGCTGCATGCCTCACGGCGTTGGCCCAGGAGTGGGTGACCAGTACGACTGGCCGGTCGGCCGAGGGAGGGCCGGGATGGACGCAGGCCAGCGCGTGCTCGAGCACTTCACCGGAGTAGCCACTGGAGACAGCGACCTGGCGGGACGCTCGCTGCACCCGACCCATGTCGATCACACGGCCGCGGAGGAGCCTCCTGCCTGCTCCCTACCCGGCTTGCCCGGCCTCATGGCCACCAGCGCCTGGTTGCGTCTCGCCTTCGCCGATCTCCGCTTCGAGATCATCGAGACCGCCGCGGAGCGCGAGCGGATCATGGCCCACGTCTGGATGCGAGGACGGCAGCACGGGCCCCTCGTCGTGTTCCCTCCGGGTGGCCGGCCTGTGGCATTCCCGCCCACTGGACGCGAGTTCGCCGCCCGGCACTGTCATGTCTTCCGCCTGCAGGACGGCTTGTTCGCGGAGCACATCGAGGTGCGCGACGACCTCGGCCTGATGACTCGGCTGGGGCACCTGCCTCCCACGCCCGCAGCGATGATCCGGATGGCGAGGTGGCAGATCACCGGCGCCCACGGCCGCGCGGTCGAGACCGCGATCAGGGTGTCCCAGCAAGCCGCTGACACGGCGAAGCAGGCCGCCGACTCTCCCGGGAGCTCGGTCGTCTAGTGCTGTCGGCGAGGCCCGGGGTCGATCGTCATCCGGCGAACGGAGCCCACATCCGTGCCCGACAGGCCTCCTTCGCAGCGAGCCGGCTCGTGTCCTCAAGCGGCCCGCCAACGGACACCGTCACCGCTGTCGGATGCCGTATCGCTGACGGATCATGCGCGCATGACCGACCCCTCGCTCGCCCCCGACTTGGTCGGCCTCCACCCGGACGACGCTGCCCGACGTTGCTCGGAGCGGGGCCTCGAACTCACGATCGAGAACGCGGAGTCGGTGTCGTCCTGCTGGGGCCACGGTCAGCCCTGGTGCGTGACGGAGCCAGTTGCCCAGGCCCGGCGAGCGGTTGTCATCACGCGCGGTCGTGGTCCGTGTGAGCCTGCGCGACCGACAGGGCGGTGCAGGTGTCCGGGAACCGCGCCGCCCCTTGCTGCCAGACCTGCCCGTGCAGGCCGACGGCTCTCGGGACTGACCGGGCGTGTCCCCCAGCGGCCACTTGAGGACCGTGCGCGAGATGTTGAGACCCTCGTTCACTGCGAGGCTGCAGCCATGAGGAGCAGAGGCGTGACCTACCCGGCGCCGTCCGTGCGGGTCGTGCTGCTCGTCGGCCTCGGGTCGGCCCTCCTGATCATCGGGGTCATCGAGAGCGTGGGACGCGTGCCGCCGATGTGGGCGGCGCTCCTTGCCGGCGTAGGTGCAGTCATGCTGTCGGTCGGGCTGGGCATCTACTTCAGGCGCGAGGTCGCTCGTCGCCCATAGCGGCCCATCCAGGGACACACCTTGGTGGCGAGTGCATGATCACGTCGTGGCGCATGAAGGGCGACGGAGACGCGAGGTGTGGCCGACCGCGTTCATGCACCGCGCCACCTCGTGGACGGGCTCGCTCATCCTCGCCCTGGGCGCGACGGCACTCGTTCCAACGCTGACAGCGTGCGGAACCGGATCGCTGGACGGAGATGCGGGGCAGGTCTGTCCGGCGGTCGACTACGGCCGCACCCTCGTCGTTCGGTTGACCGGCGACTGGCCGGCGGCGGAAGGCCGCACGGTGGTCGCCCGATGCTCATCCCCGTGCGGGGCCGTCCAACTCGGCCGCGAGGACCTGGGCCCCGAGGTGACCGGCGCGCTGGTGGGCTCGACGGCCAATCTGTCGACGATGGCCACGCCCGACTTCGTGGCAGTGACCGTGGTCGAGCCGGACGGGCACCAGACCCGGGTCGATGCAGCACTCGACTGGACGCGCGTCGGCGGCACCGAGGAGTGTGGCGGGCCGATGGAGGCGGAGGTCGACGTTCCGCTCGGCTGACTCACCGCGGTACTGGTCGTTGCCGCTGTCGATCGTCGCGTCGTTCTGGGACTGTCCCTGGAGCCGCGCTCGGGGTCCGCCCGGCCACGTGCCCCTGAGCGGCCCGCTGTGGGACCCCAGGTTCCGAGGCGGCGGTGCCGGGGCTGACAAGGATGTCGACGACTGGTGAGGGGGCGCCACGTGCGGGTGACCAAGGAAGGCCGAGCTGGCCCTTTGGCTGAATGCGCCGTACATGATCAACGCATGAGCGATCCGAGCCGCCCACGTCCCGGTGCGGTTGTGGGCCTGGGAGCGGTTCTCGGAGCACTGTGCTGGATCGCATGGCTGGGCTGGGATCGGTCAGCGTCCTATGACGTCGTCACAGAGTCGGTTCAGACGCCGTACGTGACGCTGCAGGTGCTCGGATGCGCGCTGACCGTGGGGATCGTCACGGCGGTCCTGGCCGCCCGAACTTCCTCCCTGCATGCAGCGGCGGGCGTCTCGCTCGGCTTCTGGCTGCTCTGGACCGTGGATGCCGCATCGCAGGACGACAGCGGCCTGTTCGCGGTCGGCTCCGTCATGCTCGCGTGCGGATTGGCAGCCGGCACCGCGCTCGCCGCTGGCCTCGGATCCAGCCTGCGGGCCCTCTGGCTCCGCGCCCGCCGCCGACGCGGACGCGGACGCTGATCACCCACGATCATCCAGCGGCCAAGACGGCCCACCCCCGGCGGCTACTCAGCTTCCGATCCCGTTGGCACGAGCCTCGACGCTCGCCGAGGGCTGACGGCCGGCGCTCGCTCGGGCGACGGGTCGGCACCTCCGTCCCGGACTGCTCCGCAACGAGGTGTCCCTGAACCCTTCGCGGCGAGCCAACCAGTGTCCTCGAGCGGCCCACTCCGTGTCTCGCAATCGAGCTAGCGGGCGCTCGCGATCCAATGCCGCACTCGCCGCGACGCCGCCAGCGAGCCGGCCGCAACTGCTGGTGACCCGGCGAGCGCCAGCCAGATGGCGACTCCCCCCGCACCATCGGCACGCAACTCCTCGTCCAGCATGGTGCCGACCATCAAGACGACCACAGCACCAATGGCTCCGATGACCATCAGGGCCCAGCCCTGACGCGCGAGCAGGCGCCCATGCGCCAGGATCAATGTGGCCACAGTCGGGACCATAGCTACCGCCACCCAGCCGCCGAGCAACGAGTCGCTGATCAGGGGACTGCCGCCACCCACGAGGGTCGTGACTGTGGCCGCCACCAGCCCGAGGCCAGCCGCCGCAGTGGCCAGTCCTGGTCGCGCCTGATCTACCGGCCACGGCGCGGCAGCCCCTGCCCGCCCTGTGGGTGAAGATGGTGGGACTGTCGGTGTCACGGGCTGGAGAGTGACAGACGCCGAGCCCGAGGCGCTCCTGTTCGCGTCACCTGATCCCCTGGCAGGGCCGACACGCTTCAGCGGACGGCGACCAGAGGATGTGAGTCACGTCAAGCGTCCACGCGCACCCAGCCCTGTGTTCCTGAGCGGCCCACCGTGGGACACCCAACGCGACGGGACACGGAGTCGGGGGACAAGGTCGAAGCCATAGAGTGCCGAAGTGATCATGGCAGGGACCACCGGGGAGCCACAGTTGTGGTCCACCATCGTGACGGTTGTCGCGCTCGTCCTGATTGGCTGGCTCGGCTGGCGGCAGCGGCGCAAGAAGTAGGCCGCGAACAGCCGCGCCTTCTGGACGTCCACTGTCCCTCAGCGGCCCACTCAGGACCAATGGCGAGGCTGTTCGTCAGCGCCACCGTTCATCGGGTCGCCCTGCTCCCCAGCGACTGGTCGACGGGCGGACCTCTCTGGGGCCGTTGTGCCCAGCCGACCGGAAGTAGCAGCCTGCCAACACCAAGGCAGCGGTGAGTTGCGCCGCCGAGGCCCACCGGACTCCGACGCTGTCGGTCAGGATCAGTTGAGCCAAGGCGAAGGAGGAGATGGCCAGCCAGAGCCCTGCAAGGCCGCATGCCGCTCGACGCGACCCTGGAAAGAGCCACCACGGCTTCTTACGACGGGAGCCGTCCGACCTCTGGCTCATGGGCGTGAACCTACGTACGGCGCCATGGCGGCACCTCTCCGTTCACCAACCCGTGTGACGACCCACCTGCCGGTCAGACCCGTCGATGCTGAGGCTTCCGCCGGTGTCCCGTAACGGCCCACCCAGAGACGGTCTCAGGCTGCCGATCTGCACACCGAACTCGCGGCTCGGCAACGGGACACGTGGGCCTTGCCAGCGGACACCGGCGGCCTGCGGGTCAGCGGGCCGGCCACCCCTGGTTGTGGATCTCGTAGACCTCCCGGGCCTCGTTCGGCCACCCCGCGGCGTCCCATGTCGCCTGGAAGTCCTCGTTCTCGATCACGCATCGGAACACGTCTTCTCGAGACGCCCACACATCCACGATCATGATGCCGGAGTCGGTGCGTGCGCAGACGTGCACTTCCGGGCGCACCTCGGAAGTGGCGGTGGCGGCCGCGAGAGTCGCGTCATATCGGGCCACCAGGTCATCGGGGTCACCTTCGGCCCTGAAGATCGCTAGCACGGGCATCGGAGCCTCCTCGGGCGATCCCTCGCGGCGAGCCCGGTCAGGTCGGACGAGGCCAGGCCGTGACCGTCCGATCTCCGTCGGCCGAGTCGCCGAGAGGCTCATTGTCGGAGGGGTTGGAGCCTCCGTACAGGCTGAGCTCGATCCGAGTCAGAGTTCGCCGGTGAACACCGCTTCACCGGAGGGGTTCGAGCGCCGGTTGCCCCTGTCTGTGAAGCCGCCCCCAGGGACGTGGGTGGCGCACGGGCTCCGCAGGAAGCTCAGTCGTTGCCCGCTTCCATGGCGGCGCGGTCGAGCAGCTCGTCCTCCCCGGCGGGGCCGCCGCGTGCGGCGATGACCTCGGCCCCGCCCCGGGTCATCGTGCCGATGAGACCCGTGGCGGCGGCCTGGGCGGCGCCGATCGCGACCCGCTCGGGGCCGGTGCCCACCATGCCCAGCGCCGCGTACTGCTCGAGCTTGGCCCGCGAGTCGGCGATGTCGAGGTTGCGCATGGTCAGCTGGCCGATCCGGTCGGTGGGCCCGAACGCCGGGTCCTCGGTGCGCTCCATCGACAGCCGGTCGGGGTGGTAGCTGAACGCCGGCCCGGCGGTCTCCAGCACCGACCAGTCCTCGCCCCGCCGCAGCCGCAGGGTCACCTCGCCGGTGACCGCCATGCCCACCCACCGCTGCAGCGACTCCCGGAGCATGAGCGCCTGGGGGTCGAGCCACCGGCCCTCGTACATCAGCCGGCCGAGCTTGCGGCCCTCGGTGTGGTAGGCGGCGAGGGTGTCCTCGTTGTGCACGGCGTTGACCAGCCGCTCGTAGGCCGCGTGCAGCAGTGCCATGCCCGGCGCCTCGTAGATGCCGCGGCTCTTGGCCTCGATCACCCGGTTCTCGATCTGGTCGGACATGCCCAGCCCGTGCCGGCCGCCGATGGCGTTGGCCTCGAGCACCAGGTCGACGGCGGAGTCGAACTCCTTGCCGTTGATCGTCACCGGCCGGCCCTGGGCGAAACCGACGGTCACGTCCTCGGTGGGGATCTCCACCGAGGGGTCCCAGAACCGGACGCCCATGATCGGCTCGACGATCTCGATGCTGGCGTCGAGGTGCTCCAGGCGCTTGGCCTCGTGGGTGGCGCCCCAGATGTTGGCATCGGTGGAGTAGGCCTTCTCGGCAGTGTCCCGGTAGGGCAGCCCGTGCGCGGTCAGCCACTCCGACATCTCCCGCCGCCCGCCGAGCTCCTCGACGAACGCGGCGTCCAGCCACGGCTTGTAGATGCGCAGCGCCGGGTTGGCCAGCAGGCCGTAGCGGTAGAAGCGCTCGATGTCGTTGCCCTTGAAGGTGGAGCCGTCGCCCCAGATCCCGACGCCGTCCTCGAGCATGGCCCGGACCAGCAGCGTGCCGGTGACCGCGCGGCCCAGCGGCGTGGTGTTGAAGTAGCTGCGCCCGCCGGAGCGGATGTGGAAGGCCCCGCAGGTCAGCGCCGCCAGCCCCTCCTCGACCAGCGCCGCCCGGCAGTCGACCAGCCGGGCGATCTCGGCGCCGTAGGCGGCGGCCCGGTCGGGCACCGAGCCGATGTCGGGCTCGTCGTACTGGCCGATGTCGGCGGTGTAGGTGCAGGGCACGGCGCCCTTGTCGCGCATCCAGGCCACCGCCACGGAGGTGTCGAGACCGCCGGAGAAGGCGATCCCGACGCGTTCACCGACGGGCAGGGACGTGAGCACCTTGGACACGTCGAAGATTATGCACGACCACGCATGATCATGCAGTGACCGGGGTCAGGCAGGTGGCTCCCGGTCCCCCGGCGAGCGGCGGACGACGTCGGCGAAGGACTCCTCCAGCCGGGCCCAGGTCGAGCTCCACTCGACCAGCGGGTCGAGGATCCGCTCGAAGACGGCGAGCTGCTCGTCGAACGCCTGCAGCTGCCCGATCAGGCCCTCGATGAGCTGTCGTTGGGCCTTCACCGACGCGGCGATCGACCGCACCTGCGCGGCCGACATCGCCCCGGGCGGCGAGGGCAGCCGCGGCAGCGACAGTCCGGCCGGGACGGCGCCGGCGGCCAGCCGGGTGGCCCGGTCGGTGAAGCCGCGCAGCTGGGCGACGAACTCCTCGACCGAGCGCGCCACCAGCCCGCTGTCGCGGGACCTGTCCTCGGACTCGCTCACCCTCCGCCTCCCCCGGCCCGGCCCGCCGCGGGTTCGGCGGGGCCCGGACCAGTCTGGCGTCCGGAGGCCGGGGCCGCTCAGCCGACGAACGCCCGCAGCGTCTCCGCGTTGCGCACGGCGTGACCGTGGCCGTCGTTGTTGAAGTACGCGTAGACGTCGCGGCCCTGCCCCGCCCACTCCCCGATCCGGTCGGCCCACCAGCGCAGGTCGGCGTCGGGGTAGGAGCCGGCGTAGAGGTGCGCGAGGTCTGGGCCGTGCAGCCGCACGTAGACGAACGGCGCGGTCGCCCGCAGCACGCACGGCAGGCCCGCACCGCTCATCACGCAGTAGGCGGCGCCGTGCCGCTCGAGCAGGGCGAACACCCCGTCGTCGTGCCAGCTCGGGTGGCGGAACTCGACGGCGACCCGCATCCAGTCCGGCAGCCGCGACAGGAAGAAGTCGAGCCGGGCGTCGTCGCGGGCGGCGGCCGGGTGCAGCTGCACCAGCAGCACCGCCCGGCGCGGGCCGAGCTCGTGCCAGGCCGCGGTCATCCGCTCGACCCACGCCTCGGGCGCGAACAGCCGCTTGGCGTGCGTCAGCCCGCGCGGCGCCTTGACCGAGAGCTGGAAGCCCTCGGGCAGCCGCCGCCGCCACGAGGCGAACGTCGCGTTCCGCGGCCAGCGGTAGAAGCTGGCGTTGAGCTCGACGGTGCCGAAGCGGGCGACGTAGTGGGCCAGCCGGTCGCGGGGCGGCGTCCCCGGCGGGTAGAGGACGCCGTCCCAGTGGTCGTAGCTCCAGCCCGACGTGCCGACGTGGACCGCCATCGACCGGCCCGCGCCCTCAGGCGCGGCGCTTCTCCGCCAGCCGGGTCGCCCCGGCGAGGAGCCGGCCGTAGGAGCCGGGCGCCAATCGCACCAGGACGTCGGGGACGGCGGCGCTGGCGCCGATGAGCAACCGGGGACGGCGTCGCTCGATCGCCGTGACGATGCGGGCGGCGGCCCGGTCGGCCGGGTAGCGCAGGAACTTCGCGAAGTCGCGCTTGCCCTGCTCGGCCTCCGCGGGGTCCACGCCGCTGCCGACCCGGGCGGTCTCGGCGATGCGGGTGGCGATGCCGCCGGGGTGCACGCTGGTCACGCCGACGCCGTCCTCGGCCAGCTCGTGCCGCAGGACCTCGGTGAAGCCGCGGATGGCGAACTTGCTCGACGAGTACGCCGCCTGCCCGGCCGGGGCCATGATGCCGAAGATGCTCGACACGTTGACCAGGTGCGAGCCGGGGTGCGCCTTGAGCGTCGGCAGCAGGGCGTGGGTGAGCCGGACGGCGGCGCGGAAGTTGACGTCCAGGACCCAGTCGAACTCCTCGAGGGTCACCTGGTCGAAGCGCCCGCCCAGCGCCACGCCGGCGTTGTTGACCAGCAGCGTCGTCCCGGGGTGGCCGGCCACGATCGCCTCGGCGGCCGCGCGCAGCTGGCCGGCGTCGGCGAGGTCGGCGACGACGGTGTCGATCGACCGGGCGGGGTGGGCCGCCCGCAGCGACGCGGCCACGCCGTCGAGCCGCTCGGCGTCGCGGTCGAGCAGGACCAGGTCGTTGCCGCGGGCGGCCAGCGCCGGCGCGAGCGCGGCGCCGATGCCGCTGGCCGCGCCGGTGACGACGGCCGTGCCGGTGAAGCCGTAGGGCCGCATCACGCCGCCACCCCGCCGACGCCCGCCGTGGCGGGCTCGCGGACCGGGCGGGTGAACCGGATCCCCTCGTCCTCGACCGGCCCGCGGCGCATGAGCAGCACGTCGCGGACGTAGTTCTGGTACAGCTTCCACGGCGCCCGGGCGCCCTGCTTCGGCAGGGCGGCGATGCTGCGCTGCACGTAGCCGGCCGACAGGCCGATGATCGGCGCGGTTCCGCCCTCGGCCGGGGCCAGCGGGGTGGCCGCGGCGTAGCCGTTGCGGTCGAGGTGGGCCAGCAGCCGGCAGACGTAGCGGGCGACCAGGTCGGCCTTCAGCGTCCAGGAGGCGTTGGTGTAGCCGATGGTCATGGCGAAGTTCGGCACACCGGAGACCATGAAGCCCTTGTAGGACACGGTGCGCGACAGGTCGACGTCCTCGCCGTCCACGCTCAGCTGCATCCCGCCGATGGGCAGCAGGTTCAGGCCGGTGGCGGTGACGACGACGTCGGCGTCGAGGTGCTCCCCCGACTCCAGGTCGATGCCGGTCTCGTCGAAGCCGGCGATCCGGTCGGTGACGATCGACGCCTTGCCGGCGCGCAGCGCGCGGAACAGGTCGCCGTCGGGGACGACGCACAGCCGCTGGTCCCACGGGTCGTACGGCGGGTTGAAGTGGGTGCCCACGTCGACGGTCTCGGGCAGCTCCTTGGCCGCCGCCTTCGCGAGGATGCGCTTCATCAGCTCGGGCCGGCGCCGGCTGAGCTGGAAGGAGGCCATGGAGACCAGCACGTTCTTCCACCGCACCACCGGGTAGACGACGCGGTCGGGCAGCCGGCGGCGCAGCTTCTCGGCGAGCGCGTCGCGGCCGGGCAGGCTCACGACGTAGGTGGGGGTGCGCTGCAGCATCGTCACGTGCGCGGCCTCGGCGGCCAGGCTCGGCACCAGGGTGACGGCGGTGGCGCCGCTGCCGATGACGACGACGCGCTTGCCGGCCCAGTCGAGGTCCTCGGGCCAGTGCTGCGGGTGCACGACCCGGCCGAGGAAGCGCTCCTCGCCGGAGAACTCCGGCCGGTACCCCTGGTCGTAGCGGTAGTAGCCGGAGCACACCGACAGCCACGAGCAGGTCCACGTCTCGGTCCCGCCGGTGTCGGTGCGCTCGGCGGTGACCGTCCACAGCGAGTCCTCGGTGGACCAGGACGCGGCGAGCACCCGGGTGCGGAAGCGGATGTGCTCGTCGACGCCGTACTCGCGCGCGGTGTCGCGGACGTACTGGCGGATCGAGGGCCCGTCGGCGATGGCCTTCGGGTCGGTCCACGGCCGGAAGGAGTAGCCCAGGGTGAACATGTCCGAGTCCGAGCGCACGCCCGGGTAGCGGAACAGGTCCCAGGTGCCGCCGATGGCCTCGCGGGCCTCGAGGACGGCGTAGCTCTTGCCGGGGACCTCGCGCTGCAGGTGGCAGGCCGCGCCGATGCCCGACAGGCCCGCGCCGACGATCAGCACGTCGACGTGGCGGACGGGACTGGTCTCGGTCATGACTCTCCCTGTCGGGGCCGGGGTGACCTGGGCGACACTACTCGACACCGTGTCGAGTACGTCGACGACGCGTCGGTCAGGTGGGTGCGGCTGCCGGCCCGTCGCCGCCGTAGACGGCGCGCAGCCACACGGTGAGCAGCACGTCGACGAGGTCGGCCTCGTCCAGCGCCGGCGCCTGCCCGGTGGCGGTCACGTGGATGACCCGCTCGTTCATCCAGTTGAGCGCCACGGCGAGGTCGCGGGCCGGCGGGCCGGGTGGGGCGGCGCCGCGGGCCCGCTCGGCGTCGATGGCCGCGGCGGTCTCGGCGACGAACTGCTCCATGACCTCCGACCACAGCGCGCGGGCCTCGGCGCTGGTGGCGAACAGCGACGCTGCCGCGGTGGTGAGGGCGTGGTGCGCGGCGAAGGTGTCGCGGACCGCCTCGAGCGCACCCCGCCAGCCGGCGCGGACGTCGTCACCGGCCCGGCGCAGCGCCGCCGAGCGGGACGCGCGCGCCTCCCCCACCACCCGGTCGAGCAGCGCGAGGACGACGGCGTCCTTGGACGGGAAGTAGAAGTAGAAGGTGGGCCGGGAGATGCCCGCCCCGCGCGCGAGGTCGTCGACGGAGATGTCGGCCAGCGGGCGCTGCCCGAGCAGCTCCTCGGCGGTGGTGAGGATGGCCCGCTCCCGGTCGTCGCCGGAGGGGCGGCGGGCCCGGCGCCCGCGGCCGCCGCCGGGGGCGACGGGGAGCGGTGCGGCCACGGCGGCGACCCTACCCACGACCGCGGGGCGCTCAGGGCAGTCGCCACACCGTCGTGCGGCGCAGGCCCGGGCCCTCGGTCTCGGGGACGTCGAGCACGGTGACCGGCTCGAGCCGCTCGTGCGGCAGGTACGGGCGGCCGGGGTCCCCGACGAGCACCTCGGCACCGCGGGCCCGCGCCCGGTCGAGGAACGGCAGCACCCGCCCGGTCATCACGCGGTCGTAGCAGACGTCCCCGGCCAGGACGACGTCGACGTCGGGCGGCTCACGGTGCAGGACGTCGCCGATCACGCTGATGCCGCGCACGCCGTTGAGGACGGCGTTGACGCCGACCGCGGTCCGCGAGAACGGGTCGACGTCGCTGGCCAGCACGTGCCGGGCGCCGGCGAGGACGGCCGCGACGGCGACCAGGCCGCTGCCCGACCCGAGGTCGAGGACGCGACGGCCGGCGACCGGGACGGCGCCGTCGAGCACGGCGCGGGCCAGGGCCTGCCCGCCGGGCCAGGCCGCGGCCCAGAACGGCGGCTCCTCACCGGCGCCGCCGGCGGTCTCCATCGCCTCCCACAGGGCGACGACGTCGTCGGCGACGTGCAGCCGGACCTCGGGGACGAGGGAGGGCCGGCGGACCCGGGTGTGCGCGCGGACGAAGCCCGCGGGCACCACCCTGGTCCGGGCCGGCCCTCCCTGCGCCACCTGTGGATCAGTACTAGTGGATCAGTACCAGCCGGTGGCCTGCGAGTGCGCCCAGGCCTCGCAGGGCGAGCCGTAGCGCTCGTTGATGTAGATCAGGCCGGCGTCGATCTGGCGGTAGCCGTCGGAGGTCTTGGCGATGCCGGTGCTGGCCCAGGTGGAGTCGAGGAACTGCGCGATCCCGTAGGCGGTGCTGGTCGGGTTCTGCGCGTTGGGGTTCCAGTTGCTCTCCTTGCCCCAGAGCTTCTCGAGGCAGGAGAACTGCTCGGCGCCGACGAGGCTGAGCGCGTAGTCCTTGAAGGACCCGCGGCTCTCGGAGCTGGAGCTGCTCGGCGCCGGAGCCGCGGCGGACTCGGCGGCCTGGGCCTCGGCGGCCTCGGCGGCCTCGGCGGCAGCAGCGGCCTCCGCGGCGGCGGCCTCGGCCTCGGCGGCAGCCTGGGCCTCGGCGGCAGCCTGGGCCTCGGCGGCGGCCTGCGCCTCGGCGGCGGCGCGCGCGGCCTCCTCCTCGGCGGCGATGCGGGCGGCCTCCTCGGCGGCGATGCGGTCGCGCTCGGCCTGGTCGGCCGCGGCCTGGGCCTGGACGGCGGCGGCGTCGATCGCGGTGCGCTCGGTGCGGGAGGCGGCGAGCTCCTCCAGCGGCGCGAGGTCACCGTCCTCGACGGCGCCGTCGGTGCCCTGCTCCGCGAGGCCGAGCGCCTCGGCCACGCCCACCGAGGCGCTGGCGGTGTCGGCCTCGGCACCGCCGGTGGCGGCGGGGCCGGTGCCGGAGAGCACCCCGACCAGGAGCGCGCCGGCGGCGGCGGTACCGAGCAGCAGGGCCGGGCGGCGGGAGCCCAGCAGGCCACCGCGGCGCGCGCGGCCGGGGGCGGGGGTCTCGTCGTCCACCTCGAGGACGGCGGTCTCGAGGGCGTCGGTGTCAGGGGTGTCGGGGGTCTCGGCGACGGGGGTGTCGGCGGCGGTGCGGCGGGTACGGCTGGACATGCGGGTGGGCGCTCCGAGGGAGAGGGCGCGCGGCGGCCCGGGGCATGGGCACGCGCACGCAGCGCGGGTCTACGGCGTGTCTGGTCGGGAGGTCTCCGGCGGCCGCGGTCGGCGCCGGGGCGCGGCAGGGCAGGGTCGAGCCGGCGTCAGGAGGACGCGGGACCGCGCTGCGCGCGCGGGCGGCTGCACCTGCGGGCCGCGGGGGCCCGGAGGCGGGGCATGCGGAGGCTCTCCGTTTCTTCCGTGAGCCGCCTACCGAGTTAGCTGACGGGTTCGGGCGGGAAGCAGCCCTACACCCCCGCGAGCAGAGCTCGACGGGTGCGATTCACCCCAGTACTGCGGTGGGTCCCCGGCTCGCGTCCACGGGTGCGGACACGACTCGGCGGCGTCCGGCCAGGCTCCCCGGACGGGGAGAGACGACCGACCGGACGCCCGCCACCGTAGACACCGTTACCGGTCCGTGACAACACGGGGCCGGAGGGACCGGCGGGACGGGTGTGACCCGCCGGCCCCCCGGGCAGCTGCCCGCGCCGGTGTCGCTGCTGGTCAGGAGGCCGCGGCGACCTGGGGCCGGTCCGTGTCGCGCAACACAGTGACCTGCGACGCATCGGCAGCGGCGACCGGCTCCCGCGCGGCGCCCGCCGCGGCTTCCCCGACGGTCTCGGCCGCCTCGCGACGCTCGGCGAGGACGGGGACGTCGTCGGGCAGCACGCCGGTGATCACCGCCAGCGCCCGGTCGATCTGCCCGGTCAGCCCGAGCAGCCACTCGCGCGCCTGGTCGCGCTCGTCGCGCAGCGGCGCGAGCTCGGCCTCGGCGACCCGCCGGCGCTCGGCCGCCTCGGCGTCGGCGCGGGCGCGGACCTCTGCCGCCTCCCGGTCCAGGCGCTCGCGCACCGCGGCCGCCGCGCGGTCCAGCCGGGCGCGCTCCTCGGCCGCCCCCCGGCCCAGCTCCGCCGCCTCGCGGCGGGCCGCCTCGAGCACCGCCGCGGCCTCGCTGCGGGTCTGCTCGCGCAGGGCGATGACCGCCTCGCGCATCTCGGCGACCCCGCTCAGCCGCGCCTCGGCCTCGGTGCGGGCCTCCTCGACCACGCGCCGCGCCTCCTCCTCGGCGGCGGCGGTCCGGGCTGCGGCCTCGGCCTCGGCCCGGCGGACCAGTTCCAGCGCCTCGTCCGGCCCCGGCAGCGACTGCCGCTCGCGGACGAGCGCGGCCAGCCGGCGCCGGGCGTTCTGCAGTTCGGCCGAGGCGGCGGCGTAGCGGCTGAGCAGGTGGTCGTTCTCCCGGCGCAGGACGAGGACCTCGGTCTCCGCCCAGTTCACGTAGTCGTCGACCTGCGCGCGGTCGTAGCCGCGGACCGCCCCGGTGAACACCGGCCCGGTCCCCAGCAGGCCGTCGAGTCCGCCCGACGGCGACCGTCCCCCGGTGCCGTCCCCCGGCGCTCCGGTCTGAGCGCCTCCCCCTGCCCGCTGCGACATCCCGGTCCCCCTCGGTCCGCCGTGCCGGTCCGGACTCCCCGGCCGGCCGTCGGGGTGATCACGATCCCACCCCGGATACCCACCGGCCGGGCGCCGACAGGGGGGCGCGGAGCCCGCCGGAGTGGGATCGCCGGGACGTGCCGGATCCGTCACCGAGCGCAGTCATTGCATCTCAGCGCGGTCACGAGACCCTGGGAATGGACGCGAGGGCGCCGCGGTTGGACGGGCCGTAGCAGTAGTTGCACTCTCAACCACATGGAGCACGAGATGCAGTTCGGCGTCTTCTCGGTCAGTGACATCACGACCGATCCCACGACGGGCCGCACGCCGAGCGAGGCGGAGCGGATCCGGGCGATCGTCACGATCGCGAAGAAGGCCGAGGAGGTCGGCCTGGACGTCTTCGCCCTCGGCGAGCACCACAACCCGCCGTTCTTCTCCTCGTCGCCGACGACGACCCTCGCCTACGTCGCGGCGCAGACCTCGCGGCTGCAGCTGTCGACGGCGACCACCCTGATCACCACGAACGACCCGGTGAAGATCGCCGAGGACTACGCGATGCTGCAGCACCTGGCCGGCGGCCGCGTCGACCTGATGATGGGCCGCGGCAACACCGGCCCGGTCTACCCCTGGTTCGGCCAGGACATCCGCGACGGGCTGCCGCTGGCGGTGGAGAACTACGCGCTGCTGCGCCGGCTGTGGGACGAGGACGTCGTCGACTGGCAGGGGCGGTTCCGCACCCCGCTGCAGGGCTTCACCTCGACGCCCCGCCCGCTGGACGGCGTCCCGCCGTTCGTGTGGCACGGCTCGATCCGCAGCCCCCAGATCGCCGAGCAGGCCGCGTACTACGGCGACGGCTTCTTCCACAACCACATCTTCTGGCCGAAGGAGCACACCCAGCGGATGGTCGAGTTCTACCGCCGCCGCTTCGAGCACCACGGCCACGGTGCCGCCGACCAGGCGATCGTCGGCCTCGGCGGTCAGGTGTTCATGCGCAAGAACTCGCAGGACGCCGTGGACGAGTTCCGGCCCTACTTCGACAACGCGCCGGTCTACGGCCACGGCCCCTCCCTGGAGGACTTCTCCCGCGAGACGCCGCTGACCGTCGGCTCCCCGCAGCAGGTCATCGAGCGGACCCTCGGCTTCCGCGACTACGTCGGCGACTACCAGCGGCAGCTGTTCCTCGTCGACCACGCCGGGCTGCCGCTGAAGACCGTCCTCGAGCAGCTCGACATCCTCGGCGAGGAGGTCGTGCCGGTGCTGCGCCGCGAGTTCGCCGCGCTCAAGCCCGCGCACGTGCCCGACGCGCCGACCCACGCGTCGCTGGTCGCCGCCCGCGGCGGCGCGCAGGACTCCACCGTGTACGCCGCGGGTGACGACGTCACCGGCCAGGTCCAGGAGGAGGTCTCCGCATGACCACCCGCACCCTCGCCGTCGTCAGCGCCGGCCTGTCGACGCCGTCGTCGACCCGGCTGCTGGCCGACCGGCTGACCGCCGCCACCGTCGACGCGCTGCGCGAGCGGGGCGAGGACGCCGTCGTCGAGGTCGTGGAGCTGCGCGAGCACGCCCGCGACCTGGCCGATGCCTTCGTCACGGGCTTCCCCAACACGGCGCTGCGCGCGGCGATCGACACGGTCACCGGCGCCGACGCGGTGATCGCGGTGACCCCGGTGTTCACCGCCTCCTACAGCGGGCTGTTCAAGTCCTTCGCCGACGTGCTGGACACGGACGCGCTGACCGGGAAGCCGGTGCTGCTGGGCGCCACCGCCGGCACCGCGCGGCACTCGCTGGTGCTCGAGCACGCGATGCGGCCGCTGTTCGCCTACCTCCGGGCGGTGACCGTGCCGACGGCGGTGTTCGCGGCGAGCGAGGATTGGGCCGGCGGCGACGGCGTCAGCGGCGAGCTGGCGGCGCGGATCACCCGTGCGGCGGGCGAGCTGGCCGACGTCGTCACCGGCCGGCCGGCCACGGCCCGCCCGGTCGACCCCTTCGCCGACGTCCCCGACTTCGAGCAGCTCCTCCGCGGCGAGGCATAGCGGAAGGACCCTCCTGCCCCCACCGCTCGCAGGCTCGCGGCGGGCCCCTGCAGGAGGGCCGTCAGCGGACGGCGTCCTCCGAGGGGGGCGCCGTCCCGCCCTGGGGCGCCTCGGCGGTCATGAGCGCGATGGTCTCCGCGCGGTCGGCCGCCGAGGGCAGGCCCCAGCCGGGCTCGTAGCCGTAGACCTCGGCCAGCGGGGTCGACGCCGACCGCCCGGTGAGCACCTCCACCGACGAGGTGTCGATCAGTCCCGGGTGCTCGACGCCGCACGCCTCGGCCACCTTGAGCAGGTCCCGCCGCAGGGTGGCGACGTAGTTGGCCAGCCGCACCGACTTCAGCGCCGGGTCCAGCCCGTGGGCGAGCCAGGCGTTCTGGGTGGCCACCCCGGTCGGGCAGGTGTCGGTGTGGCACTTCTGCGCCTGGATGCAGCCGATGGCCAGCATCGCCTCGCGGGCGATGTTCACCATGTCGCAGCCGAGGGCGAAGGCCACGACCGCGTTGTCGGGCAGGCCGAGCTTGCCCGCGCCGACGAAGGTCACCTGGTCGGTGAGGCCGCGCCGGGCGAAGGTCGAGTACACCCGCGCGAACCCGAGCTGGAAGGGCAGCGACACCGAGTCGGTGAAGATCAGCGGCGCGGCGCCGGTGCCGCCCTCGCCGCCGTCGACGGTCACGAAGTCCACCCCGCGGCCGGTGGTGGCCATGAGCTCGGTGAGCTCGTCCCAGAAGGCCATGTCGCCGACGGCGGACTTGATCCCCACCGGCAGCCCGGTCTCGGCGGCGAGCAGCTCCACCCAGTCGAGCAGGCTGTCGGTGTCGGTGAACTCCGCGTGCCGGGACGGGCTGACGCAGTCGACCCCCTCGGGCACCCCGCGGGCCGCGGCGATCTCGGCCGACACCTTGGCCCCCGGCAGCACCCCGCCGAGGCCGGGCTTGGCGCCCTGGCTGAGCTTGACCTCCAGCGCCCGCACCGGGGCCCCCGCCACCAGGTCCTGCAGCCGTTGCAGGTCGAAGCGGCCGCGCTCGTCCCGGCACCCGAAGTAGGCGGTGCCGATCTGGAACACCAGCTCGCCGCCGTGGCGGTGGTGCACCGACAGGCCGCCCTCCCCCGTGTTGTGCATGCACCCCGCGAGCGCCGCGCCGCGGTTGAGCGCCTCGACCGCCGCCCCGGACAGCGACCCGAAGCTCATCGCCGACACGTTGACCACCGACGGCGGCCGGAAGGCCTGCCGCCGTCCGCGCGGGCCGCCGAGCACCTTGGCCGAGGGCAGCGTGACGTCGGCCGCCGAGTGGGGGTGCGACGGCGGCACGGCGCGGCCGAAGGTGCGGTGGTTGATGACCGGGTAGCCGGCGGTGTACTCGAGGTCGTTGTCGGTGCCGAAGCCGAAGTAGTTGTTCTCCCCCTTGGCCGAGGCGTACACCCACCGGCGCTGGTCGCGCGTGAAGGGCCGCTCCTCGTTGTTGCCGGCGACCAGGTACTGCCGCAGCTCCGGGCCCAGGGCCTCCAGCAGGTAGCGCGCGTGCCCGATGACCGGGAAGTTGCGCAGCACGGTGTGCTCCCGCTGCAGCAGGTCCCGGGCGGCCACCGCCGCCACCGCGCCCAGTCCGGCCACCGCGGCCCGCGCCGCACCCCTCATGTCGCACCTCCGCTCGCGGTCAGGGCGCCATCCTGGCGCGGAACGGCGCCGTCCGCGCCAGGAGCGGCGCCACGGACCCCGAGTGGGGCTACAGGAACAGGCTGAGCAGGAACGCCAGCGCGAACCCGATCGACCCGAGCAGCGTCTCCATCACCGTCCACGTCTTCAGCGTCGTCTTCTCGTCCATCCGGAAGAACCGGCTGACCAGCCAGAAGCCCGAGTCGTTGACGTGGGAGAGCACGGTGGCGCCGGCCGCGATCGCGATGACGATCAGGGCCAGGTCGATCGAGGACAGCCCGTCGGAGGCCTCGACCACCGGGGCCAGGAGGCCGGCCGTGGTGGTGAGGGCGACCGTCGCCGACCCCTGCGCGACCCGCAGCAGGACGGAGACGACGAACGCGGCCACGATCACCGGTAGGCCGATGTCACCGAGGACGTCGGCCAGCGCCGTGCCGATCCCGCTGGCCCGCAGCACGCCGCCGAACATGCCGCCGGCGCCGGTGATGAGGATGATCGCGCAGACCGGACCCAGGGCGCTGTTGACGATCGACTCGACCTGGGCGCCGCTCTCCCCGCGCCGCCGGCCGAGGACAACGATCGCCACCAGCACGGTGATGAGCAGCGCGACCGGGGTGGCACCGAGCAGCTGGCCGGCCCGGACGAAGAACGAGGCCTCGTCCACCGCGCCCGCGGCGGCCAGCGTGGTCAGCCCGGTGTTGAGGAAGATCAGCACCAGCGGCAGCAGCAGGATGCCCACGACCGTGCCGAACCCGGGCGGGGCCGACCGGGTCGCGGTCTCCGTGCGCCGCCCGCCGGAGGCGCCCGCCGTCCCCGGCGCCGTGCCGGCGACCGTCGGCTCGGGAGCGGCCGGCGTGCCGGGCTCGTCCTCGGCGGGCGGGACCGCGATGTCGTACCGCCGGCCGGCCCACAGGCCGAACAGGTAGCCGCCGAGGTACCAGGTGGGCAGGCCGATGAGCAGCCCGAACACCAGGGTCAGGCCGATGTCGGCGCCGACGAGCTCGGCAGCCGCGACCGGCCCGGGGTGCGGCGGGACGAAGGCGTGCATGACCGCGAAGGCGCCGGCGACCGGCAGGCCGTAGGTGAGCAGCGAGCCCCCGAGGCGGCGGGCGACGGTGAACACGATCGGCAGGAAGACGACCAGCCCGGCGTCGAAGAAGATCGGGAAGCCGAACAACAGCGCGGCCACGCCCAGGGCCAGCGGTGCGCGCTTCTCGCCGAACCGGCCGATGAGGCTGTCGGCGAGCACCTGCGCGCCGCCGCTGTGCTCGAGCAGCCGGCCGAGCATCGCGCCCAGGCCGACCAGCAGGGCGACGTTGGCCAGCGTGCCGCCGAACCCCTCGGTCAGGGTGGTGACGACGTCCTCGAGCGGGATCCGGGTGGCCAGCGCCGTCAGCAGGCTGACGAGGATCAGCGCCAGGAAGGCGTGCAGTTTGAGCTTCATGATGAGGAACAGCAGGACGGCCACCGCGGCGGCGGCGATGAGCAGCAGCGGGCCGACGCCCAGTACCGGTTCGACCTCGGGCATGGCAGTTCCCTCCTGGGTTCAGACGGGGTGCACCGTCGGGGTGTCGTCGAGGGTGTCGAGCGTGGTCAGGACCTCGGCCAGCGCGCGGGTGGACCGCTCGACCAGCGGACGCGTCCGGCGGTAGAGGTCCGCCGCGGCCGGGTCGGGCTGCACGGGGTCGGAGACGCCGATGAGCGCGGTCGCCTCGTCGAGGTCGGGCAGCGCGCCGAGCGCGTGCAGGCCCAGCAGGGACGCGCCCAGGCCGGTGCCCTCGGGCGAGTCGGCCACCCGGACCGGCAGGTCGAGCGCGGCGGCCAGCGTCCGCACCCACAGCGACGAGGCCACCGCGCCGCCGGTGGCGCGCACCTCGGTGACCGGCAGGCCGGTGGCCGAGAACGCGTCCCGCACCAGTGCGAGCTGCTGGCACACCCCCTCGACCGCGGCCCGGACGAGGTGCGCCCGGCGGTGCTCACGGCGCAGGCCGACGTAGGCGCCGCGCAGCCCGGAGCGCCACCACGGCGCCCGCTCGCCGAGCAGGTAGGGCAGGCACAGCAGGCCCGCGCTGCCCGCCGGCACCTCCTCGGCCTCGGCCAGCAGCCGGGCGTCGAGGGCGTCGGCGTCCTCGCCCTCCGGCGCCGGCCCCTCCCCCGCGGCCAGCGCCTGCGCCGCCCAGCGCACCACCGACCCGCCGTTGTTCACCGCCCCGCCGACCACCCAGTGGTCGTCGGTGAGCGCGTAGCAGAACAGCCGGTGGGCGGGGTCGGCCGTGGGCTCGGGCACGACGACCCGCATGGCACCGCTGGTGCCCAGCGACACCGCCGCCACCGACGGGCGGACCGCGCCGATGCCGAGGTTGGCCAGCACGCCGTCGGAGGCGCCGATGACCACCGGGGTGTCCCCGGGCAGCCCGGTCGCCGCGGCCACCTCCGGGCGCAGGCCCGGCAGCACCGCCGTCGTCGGCAGCACCTCCCCCAGCTGGTCGGCGCGCACGCCGGCGACCTGCAGCGCCTCGGGGTCCCAGGAGCCGGTGCGGATGCCGTAGAGGCCGGTCGCCGAGGCGCACGCGCGGTCGAGCACCTGTGGCCCGCCGTGCAGCGCCGCGACGACGAGCTCCTTCACCCCGCCCCAGCGCGGCACCGCGGCCAGCCGGTCGGCGTCGTCGGCGCGCAGCCAGGCCAGCTTGAGCAGCGGGGACATCGCGTGCACCGGCGTGCCGGTGCGCTCGTGCAGCCCCGGCGCCCGGCCGTCGGCGCGCAGCGCGTCGGCGAACCCGGCGGCGCGGGCGTCGGCCCAGGTGACCACCGGGCCGAGCGGCCGGCCGTCGTCGTCCATGGGGACCAGGCCGTGCATCGCCGCCGACAGGCAGATCCCGACGACCCGGTCACCGCGGTCCCGGGCGGCGGCGCTCACGGCGGCCAGCGCCCGGACGGCGGCGTCGGCGAGGCGCCGCGCGTCGAGCTCGGCGCGGCCGGGCGCGGGCACCGACAGCGGGTAGCCGACGCTGACCAGGTCGCGGACCCGTCCGTCGGTGCCCGCGGTCACCGCCTTGGTGGCCGTCGTCCCGCTGTCCAGTCCGACCACGACGTCCATGCGGTGATCGTGCCGGGACCGACTCCCGGGCGCGAGAGGTCAGCGGTAGGCCGACGCCCCGCGCAGCCGCGCGGTGACGGCGACGCGCAGCGGCGCGAGGACCACGCCGTCGCGGGCCAGCCGCGCGCGCAGCACCCGGCGGTGGCGCAGCACGCCGACCAGGCCGATCGCCCAGAACAGGTACTGGACGGCGAACGCGGCGCGGAACGCGTCCAGGTCGTAGGCGGTCGAGGCGCCGGGGGTGAGCAGGTCGAGGACCGCCCCGATGGCCAGGATGGTCAGCAGCGAGGCCACGAACCCGCCGACGTTGACCACACCGCTGGCGCTGCCCTGCCGCTCGGCGGGGTTCCAGGTGCGGGCGAAGTCGAAGCCGATCATCGAGCCGGGGCCGTTGGTGCCGAGGACGACGACCAGCACGGCCAGCAGCCACAGCGGCGCGCGGCCCGGCCACAGCAGGACCACCGTCCAGGTGGTCGCCGTCAGGCCGAGGATGGTGAGCACCAGGACCGAGCGCCGCAGCGGCCACCGCCCGCACAGCCGGCCCAGCAGCGGCCCGACGGCCATGCCGACGACCACCAGCAGGCTGAGCAGCCCGGCCGCCGTCGCCGGGGAGAGCCCCTGGCCGACGACGAGGAAGGGATAGCCCCACAGCAGCGCGAACACGGTGCCGGAGAACTGGGTGACCAGGTGCGTGTAGAGGCCGATCCGGGTGCCGGGCTCGCGCCAGGTGAGCGTCAGGCTGCGGCGCACCTCGGCCAGCCCCGCGGCGCCGGGCGTCGGCGTCCCGGGCGGGGCGTCGCGCAGCGTGGTGAGCACCAGGACGGCGACGAGCACCCCGACCGCCGCGGCACCGACGAACGTGCTCTGCCAGCCGGCGGCGTGCAGCAGCGCCACCAGCGGATAGGCTGCCAGGATCTGCCCGACCTGGCCGAGGATGCCGGTGAGCTGGGTGACCAGCGGGACGGTGGGCCCGGGGAACCAGAGGCCGACCACCCGCAGCACGCTGATGAAGGTCATCGCGTCACCGGCGCCGACCAGCACCCGCGCGGCGACGGCGGTGGGGACGTCGGTGGCCAGCGCCAGCACCAGCTGGCCCGCGGCCATGGTCAGGCCGCCGGCGAGCAGCAGCCGGCGGGAGCCGAACCGGTCCAGCGCCACCCCGACCGGCACCTGCAGCCCGGCGTAGACGGCCAGCTGGAGCACGAGGAACAGCGAGACCGCCGAGGCGCCGGCGGAGAACCGCTCCTGGGCCTCCACGCCCGCGACGCCCAGGGAGGCGCGGTGGAAGACGGCGACGACGTAGGCGGCCAGCGCCGTGAGCCAGACGGCGTAGGCGCGCAGCGGCGCACGGGCGGGCGTCGGGGGCGTCACCCCGGTGACGACAGCGCCCGGCCGCCGGGTGTTCCCGGCCGCGCCCGTGAACCGCCTCACCGTGCCGCCCGCGCGGCGGTGTCTCCGGCCGTCCCGCCGGTCCGGCGGCCGTAGCATCCACCCGTGGACGCCCTGGTCTCGCCGGCCGACCTCACCGAGGACGACGCCGCCCGCCGGGTGCGCATCCTGCTCGCGCTGGCCACCTCCATGGCAGCCAAGGGCTACCGCGCCACGACGATCTCCGACATCGCCCGCGAGGGCCGGGTGTCCAAGACCGTCGTCTACGCGCACTTCCGCGACAAGGAGCACTGCCTCCTCGAGCTCTACACCCGCGCCACCGACAAGATGCTCGCCACCGTGCAGGCCGCCCAGGAGCACGCCGCCGCGGCGGGCCTGCCGTGGCGGGACCGGCTGCGGACGGCGGTGCGCGCCTACCTCGAGGTGCTGGCCGCCAACCCCGAGGTGGCGTGGGCGGCGCTGGTCGAGGTGCAGGCGGCCGGCCGGCCGGCGCTGGCCCTGCGGCGGCAGGTCATCGACCGCTACGTGGAGCTGATCTGCGGCGTCGCCGCCGACCTGGCCCGGCGGCACCCCGACGAGGTGCGCCCGGTCGACCGCGCGCTGGTGCTGGCCGCCGTCGGCGGGCTCAACGAGCTCATGCTCGCCCGCGTGGAGCGCGGGGAGGCCGCGGCGCTCGGCGACGACACCGACGTCGCCACCGAGGTGCTGGTCCAGCTGGTCGCCCACCGCGCCTGACGCCGGCTCCTCCCCCGGTGGGCTACCGGTCGGTAACCTGCCCCGCTTACCCTCTCCGAGACCTCGCTCACAGGATCGGAGTTCCATGGCTGCACCCGCGGACGTCGGCGCCCCCGCCGGAGGCCCGGCCGCCGGGGGGACACCGCCCGCCTCGTCCCGGCGCGCGGTCCTCCAGCTGAGCGTCGAGCGGGAGGCCCTGGTCCCGGCGGTCGCCGCGGTCCTCGTGGCCGTGCACCTGGCGGCGCGCGCGTGGACGGCGGCCGGCGGCTGGCTCACCCGACAGGACGTCCTGGCCGCGGCCGAGCTCATCGGCCTGACCGGCGAGGTCCCCGGCCCGCCCGGTGCGGCGGCGCTGGCCCGCGGCGTCGCCTCGGTCGCGCCCTACTCGTGGCCGGGGCTGGTCGCCCTGCTGGTGGTCGGCCAGCTCGTCGTCGACCTGCTGCTCTACCGGCTGCTGGTCGACCTGTTCGGGCGCCGGCCGGCCGTGCTGCTGCCCTTCACCGTGTACCTGGCCAGCTCGCTGCCCCTCGTCGGCGGCCTGTGGTGGAGCGCCGCGCTGGTGCAGCTGCCGCTCCAGCTGGTCCTGCTGACCGCGCTGGGCGCGCACGTGCGGTACCTGCGCACCCGCGCGCCCGGGCCGGCAGTGGTCGGCGGGCTGGCCGTCGCCGTCGGGCTGCTGTTCTCCGGGTGGGTGCTGCTGGTCCCGCTGCTGCTGGTGGTGGTCACCGCCCTGTGGGCGACGGCCGGCTCCGCGCGGGACAGGATGCGCGCGCTCGGCGCCGGACCGGTCGCCTGGGCGGCGCAGGCGACCGGGGTGGTGGTCGGGCTGGTCGCGCGGAGCCTGGTCTCGGCCGGCCCGCTCGTCGACGCCGCCGTGTTCCGCGACGCGTCCGGCGGCCTGCCCGGCGAGCTGGCCCGGACGGTGCTGCCCGGGCTGGTCGGTGGTCCGTGGGTCTGGCGTCCCGTGGCGCTGCCGTTCGCGGTCCCGGCGCCGCCGGACGCGCTGGTGTGGGGCGCGGCGGCCGTGGTCGCGACCGTGGTCGCCGGCAGCGTCGTCCTCCGCCGCGGCGCGCTGCGCGCCTGGCTGGTGGCGGTGGCGACCGGTGGCGTTGTGCTGCTCGGCGAGGCGGCGTCCCCGGACCGCGCCGACGTCGTCGGCGGGCTGCCCACGGGCACGGTCCCGCCGGCCACCCTCGCGCTGGTCGCGGCGCTGGGCCTGGCCGCGGCGTTCCTGCCCGTCCGCGGCGCCCCGGCCGTGAACCGCCCGCGCCGCGGCGCCGGGAGAGCCGCCGGGCGGGGGTCCGCCCGCCCGGCCCTGGGGGTCGCGGTGGCCGGCGCGCTCGCCGTCGGCTGGTTCCTCTCCACCGCCGGGTTCGGGCAGTTCTGGTCGGTGAACGCCACCCGCGACTACGTGGCCGAGGCGCGATCCTCGGTGGGTGGCCAGCAGGCCCTCGTCCTCGCCGACACCCCGGTGCCCGAGGAGGTCCTGCCGGCGGCGCTGGAGCCGGCGAACCGGGCGTCGGTGGTGCTGTCGGGGCTGCCGGCCCAGCCGCACTTCCTGCAGGTCGGCGAGATCGGCTACCAGCTGGTGGTGCTCGACGACCGGGGCCGCGGGCAGCTCGCCGCGGTCGACCCGGTCAGCACGTCGGGGACCGGGCCCGCGCCCGACTGCGGCTGGCAGGTCGCGGCCGGCCCGGTGACCGTGCCGCTCCAGCGCCCGGTTCCCGAGGGCCGGTGGATCGTGCAGGTCGCCTACATCGCCGGCGCGGGCAACGCGATCACGGTGCAGGCCGGCGACACCCTCGGCGGCGCGCTGGTCGGCGGCGGGCTGCACGACCTCTACCTGCAGGTCGAGGGGCCGGTGGCGGAGCTCGTGGTGAGTGTGGACGACCCGCAGGTGCCGGTGTGCGTGGGCGCGGTGACGGTCGGCGTGCCCCGGCCGCTGGGCGGGGCGTGACCGCGGTGCGCTACCCCTGCCTCAACGGGCTGCGGGCGCTGGCCGCCCTCGCCGTCGTCACCACCCACGCCGCGTTCTGGTCCGGGTCCTACACGCCCGACCTCGGCGGGTACGCGCTGGCACGGCTCGACATCGGCGTCGCGGTGTTCTTCACCCTCTCGGGCTTCCTGCTGTCCCAGCCGCTGTTCCGGGCGGCCGCCGAGGGCCGCCCCGCCCCGCGGACCGGGGCCTACCTCTGGCGCCGGGCGCTGCGGATCCTCCCGGCGTACTGGCTGTGCGTCGCACTGGCACTGCTCTTCCTGCCGGGCAACCAGGGCACCACCGCCGGTGACTGGCTGCGCTTCCTCACCCTGACCCAGGTCTACGCGCGGGACTGGCACGCCGAGGGCCTCGACCACGCCTGGAGCCTGTGCACCGAGGTCGCCTTCTACCTGCTGCTGCCGCTGCTGGTCCGCGGCCTGGTCGCGGCCGGCGGCGGCGGATGGCGGCCGCGCCGGCTGTTCGCCGGTCTCGGCGTGCTCTCGCTGCTGGGCTTCGCGTGGAGCCTGTGGGCGGCGAGCGACCCGCTGGTGCTCGGCTCCCTGACGCTGTGGCTGCCGGCCTACCTGTCGTGGTTCGCCGCCGGCATGGCCGTCGCCGTCCTGACCGTCTCCGCCCCCGACGGCGCGGCGGTCCGCCGGGTGCAGGTGCTCGCGTCGAGCCCGTGGACCTGCTGGGCCGGCGCCGCGGCGCTGTTCTGGGTGGCGTCGGGCCCGCTGACCGGCTCGGTGGAACTCGACCAGCCCCTCACCGGCGCCCAGGTCGTCGTCAAGCACGTGCTCTACACCGGCATCGCCGGCCTGGCGCTGCTGCCGCTGGTGTTCGGCGAGCAGACCGAGGGCCGCACCCGCCGGTTCCTCGCCTCCCGGCCGATGCACTGGGCCGGCGAGATCTCCTACGGCGTCTTCCTGTTCCACATGCTGCTGCTGGTCTCGTTCTGGGACCTGTTCGAGAGCCCCCTCCCGCTGGTGCTCGGTGGGACGCTCGCCGTGTCCGTCGCGGTGGCCGCGCTGTCCTACCGGCTGGTCGAGCGGCCGCTGGTCGAACGGCTGCGCTCGGTCGTCCCCGACCGACCGCCCGTGCGCGCCGCCGACCGGGTGATCGCCCGCGACGGGGACGAGGCGCAGGCGCTCGCTCCTTGAGCCCGCTCAGCGCGGGCGGCGCCCGGGCAGCCGGCCGGCCGGCCGGCGGAGGTCGGGAGCGGGCAGCACGGTGGCCGCCACGGCCGCGAGCGCGGCCACCGCGAGCACCTGCCGGACGGTGCCGGTGGCGGCGGGGACGGTGAACAGCAGGACGCCGGCGGCCGCCACGGCCCCTGCCGCGAGCCCACCCAGGACGGCGGACCGCCGCGCCCGGACCACGCCACCGGCGACCAGCACCGCCGCCGCCAGCAGACCCAGCCCGACGAGGCCGCCGACCAGGGCGGTGCCGGCGACCACGGCCGCGCCGACGACGGCGACCGCGCCGCGGGTGCGCCGGCCCGCCTCGACCGGCCGCGGGCGCCGGACGGGCAGCAGCGCGAGCACGGCGAGCAGCGCCACCGCGCCGGCACCGGCCGCCAGCGCGCCGCGGTAGGCCGCCCCGGGCTCGAACTCCAGCGACACCGTCCCCGCCGCGCCGGGCGGCAGCACGTAGCCCTGCTGCCAGCCGTCGACGACGACCGTCTCCAGGGCCGTGCCGTCCAGCGACGCCGTCCAGCCGGGGTTGGTGTTCTCCGGGACGACCAGCAGCGTGGCCTCGTCCCGCGCGGCCACCTCGACGGCGCGGTGCTCGGCGTCCCAGCGGGTCACGCGGGCGGCCTCGCGACTCCCCGGGGCGGTGGGTGCACCCGGGCCGGTCAGCGTCGCGGAGCGGACGGCGAGCACGTCGGTGCCGGTGGCGACCAGGCGGTGCTCGCCCGCGGCCAGCGGCACCGGGGCGCCGTCGCACAGCTCCAGGTCGAGGGCCCGCAGCTCACGCAGGGCACCGACGGTCGTCGTCACGGTCGTCCGGCGGGGCGCCCTGTCCACGGTGACCACCGGGCCCTCCCCGCACGGGACGGTGACGCGGGCGGCGGCATCGAGCGTGGCGGGCGCACCGCCGACCTCGAGCTCGCTGACCCCGACACCCAGCGGCGTGACGAAGCGGGTGGCGGGGTCGAGGGTCTGCAGCTCCAGCGGCAGCTCGAAGGACACCTCGAGCCGGTCGGTGGTCACCGGCGCGAAGCGGACGGCGCCGTCGTCGTCGAGGTCGAGGGTGCGCGGCAGCCCGCCCGCGGTGAGGGTGACCGCCGTCGGGAAGGACGCGGCCAGGCCCGGGGTCGTGACCACACGCAGCGAGTCGACGGTGCGCGGCTCGGGCCAGGCGAGCGTGAGGGTGGGTGCGTCGTCGTCCGCGGCCGCCCGCCAGGCGGTCGCCGGGTCGCCGTCGACGGCCGCCAGCGCGCTCGCGCGCGGGTCGGTCACCGCGGTGCTGCTCGCGGTGACACCGACGCCGACCCCGCCGGCCTCGGCGAGCAGGGCGTCCAGGGCCGGGCCCGGGCGCGGCGCGGCCGTGACCGCGAGCGCGGCCTCCCCCGCCGCGGTCGCGGTGAACGTGCGGTCGAGACCGACGCCCTCCTCGGCGCCTGCGGCGAGGACCGCGGCGCAGCGCGGGTCGCCGTCGGCGTCGGTCACGCAACCCGACGCCGCCCCGTGCGGGCCGAGCGCGTCGAACACCCAGGCGGTGACCTCGCCGTCGGGGGCCGGTGTCACGAGGGTGCGGGTGACGGTCACCCCCGGCAGCGCCACCTCGGCCAGCGCGAGCGCGGCGCCGGTGCCCGCGTCGACGCCCACGGTGAGGGTGCTGGTGCGGCCGGCGGGCAGCGGCAGGTCCTGCGGCTCGGCGGTGGCGCGCAGCGGCCGGGTGATGGTGCCGGTGTCGGTGGTGAGGCGGACCTCGGCGGGGGCGTCGTCGGCGGTGTCGGCGGACAGGGTGATCGTCACGCCGGCGGCGAGGAAGGGCCGGTCGGTGGTCAGCCGCCACTCCGCCGCACCCGCGCCGCCGACGACGTCGGCGGGCCGCCAGGCGGTGGAGACGTCGCCGTCGAGCGCCGCCCACGGGGAGGCGTCGGGGTGGGCGCCGCCGAGGTTGCCGGCGTCGGAGGCCGAGCTCGACGCGCCGGGCGTGCCGCCCTCGTGGCGGACGACGGTCTCCGCGAGGACGGGGGCGGGCACCGCGTAGTCGCGGGCCGGGCCGGGGAGGCGGCGCGGGTCGTCGGCGGCGAGCGCGGCGGAGGTCGCCCGGGTGATCCGGCCGAAGCTGCGCTCCCGGCGGACCAGCGCGTCGCTGACCACCGTCGGACCCGCGCCCGCGGGTGCGGTGCCGGCCAGCACGGTGGGCCGCCCGGAGACCAGGCCGCGCTGCTCCAGGGCGAGCACGGCGTCGGGGCCGCCGGCGACCGTCACCGCGTCGGCCAGCGGAGCGGTCCACGCCCGCGGCGCCGGGTCCTCGACGGCGTAGACCTCCAGCGCCGGCGCGGGCTCCGCCAGGCCGGCGTCGAGGACGACGCCGTCGGTGTAGGGCAGCGCGGGCACGTCGGGCCCGAACGAGGCGACCGGCGTGATGCCCGGGGAACTCCGCAGCGCCTGGCGCACCAGGACCGGCCGCGTGGACCCGGCCGCCCCCGTGTCGAGGTCGTTGCGCAGTACGAGGTGGGAGAAGCCGGCGCGGGCCAGGAAGCGGGTCAGCCCCGCCGAGCCCTCGCCGGTCGCGAGCTGTGCCTCGACGGCGTCGAGCACCCGGATGTGGCCCTCGGGGGTGAGCGGCACGGCATTGCGGACGTCCCACGGCGAGTCCGCCAGCGGCTGCAGCGGCTCGTCCTGCGGGCTGCCCCACGCGTAGGTGCCGAACGACGAGCCGGGGACCAGCAGCGCCCGGCCGCCGGCCCGGTCGGCGGCGAGGAAGCCGGCCGCCTCCGCCCAGTAGCCGGGGACCTCCTCGAACCCGGTGGGTGGCGCCAGCCGTCCGGCCGCCGCCGGGGAGACCGTGGCGGCCAGGGCCAGGACGACGGCGGCGAGGACCGCGCGGGCCAGCACGGTGCCCGGCCCCGGCCACCCCGCCGGCCAGGCCGGGAGCGCCGCGCACCCGCGGTCGGGGGCCCGCTCTCCGGCGCGGCGGGCCAGGACGGCGACCAGGTGCGCCAGCGCCAGCGCCAGCGGCAGCCGCAGGACCAGGTCGAACTTGTGCACGTTGCGCAGCGGCGCGAGCGGGCCGTCGAGCGCGGCGTTCAGCGGGCCGGCCAGCAGACCGTCGACGGTCGCGAGGTGGCCGAGGGTGACCAGGGCGACGCCGGCGAGCAGGCCGAGGACCAGCCAGGTGCGCTCAGGCAGGTCACGCCGGGTGAGGGACAGCAGGCCGGCGCCGGCGAGCACCAGCGTGCCGGTCGCGGGCAGCACGTCGACCACAAGCGACCACCCGGCCGGCCACAGCGGCCCGCTCGCGGTGCCCAGGTAGGCCACCCAGTGGTCGACCCCGCGCAGCACCGACAGCACGTCGGTCGGCGCGGTCGTGACGTCGGCGCTCTCGATGTAGTCGAGGAACGGCGGGCTGTACCGGCCGAGCAACAGCAGCGGGCCGGCCCACCACGCGGTGGCCAGCGCGACCGCGACGGCCCACCAGGCGGCCAGCCGGCGCCGCAGCGGCCCGGCGGGGCGGGTGAGCAGCCACAGGACCGGCAGCGGCAGCACGGCGGCGGCGGCGACCGCGTTGACCCCGCCCGCGCAGAGCACCGCCAGCCCGGACACGGCCGCCGCCCGACGCGGCGAGCGGGCCGCGGCAGCGCCGACCAGCGGCACCAGCACCCACGGCGCGACGGCCATCGGCACCACCTCCACCGAGGTGGCGCCCAGCGCGGTGACCATCCGCGGGGCGAGGGCGTAGGCCAGCCCGCCGACCAGACCCGCGGCCGGGGTCCCGATGCTCAACCGCCGGGCCAGGACGACGACGCCGAGGAAGGCCGTGCACATCACCAGCGCCAGCCACAGCCGCTGCACGACCCACGCCGGCAGGCCAACCGCGTCGCCCAGGGCGGAGAACGGCCCCATCGGGAAGAGGTAGCCGTAGGCCTGGTTCTGCACCTGGCCGGCGAAGCCCTCGGGCTCCCACAGGTGCAGCGCCCGCCCGAGGAAGCCCCACGGGTCGACCGCGAGGTCGAGCTTGGTGTCGGCGATCACCCGCCCGGGTGACTGCGACAGTGCCAACCCGAGCAGGGCCAGGCACACGACGCCCAGCCGCACCCGGTGCAGCAGCCGTCCCCCGCCCGCCTCCGGCGCGGGCGCCGTCGCCGCCCGGGACGCGACCGAGCCCGCCGGGAGGGTCCCGGCGGGCTCGGGGGCGAGCGTCGCGGTCACGGCTCCGGGAGCCGGCCGCGCGGGCCGATCGGCGTCACCGGGTCACGGTCACCGGCTCGGCCCGCTGGGGGGTGTCGGGGCCGGCGGACCGGTGGCCGTCCTGCCGGGAGCGGAGGAACAGGAGCACACCGGCGACGAGGAGCACGGCGCCCAGCCCGGCGAGGGCGAGCGGCAGGGTTCGCTGCACCAGCGTGATCTGGTCGCGGGTCTCGGCCGCGCCCTCGGCCGCGGTGCGCACCCCCTCCTCGGACGGGCCGAGGTCGGCGGCGAGGACGGTCACCCCGTCGTCGCCGGAGGGACCGCGGAGCACGGTGACCGGCTGCTCGACCGAGCGGACGATCTTGCCGCTGACCGGCTCGACGAGGATCTCCCGCTCGCTGCTGTAGACGACGTCGGCGGTGACGGTGTCGCCGGACGACTCGCCGGCCAGCGTCCCGGGGACCTCGACCTGGGAGATGACGGTCTCCGGGATCGACTGCACGAAGCGGTAGACCTCGACGCCCTCGACCTCGTCCTCGCCGTCGTAGCGGGCCGGGACCGCCTCCCGGACGCTGTTGTTCCACAGGTCGTAGTCGCGCTGCTCGGTGTCGAACGGGAAGGTGAGGGTCAGGCCCTCGATGTCGACCGGCTCGCCGTTGATCGACCGGGCGTCACAGCCGACGCTCGCAGCGGTGTCGCGGTCGAGGCAGTTGACGACCTCGGTGGGCGCGGTGACCAGCTCGCCGTCCTCGTCGGTGATGGCGGTGCCGTAGTTCCACACCGCGACGTCGTCGGAGGCCTCGTCGGCGGACGGGTCGCCCTGGACGGTCAGCCGAGCGGTGATCGGCCCCCGGACCTCCTGGAGCTCCCCGAGGTCGAGGTAGGTGGCCGCGTCGTCGCTCGCCTCGGACGTCGCCTCCTGGTCCAGCGGCAGGCTCACCAGCGCCGGCGCGAGGAACAGCCGGACGGCGAGGGCGGCACCGAGGCAGAGGCCTCCCAGGCCCAGGAGAACGAGCCCGAGGACACGTCGGCGCATGTGGAGGGACCTCCCGAGGCGTTGCGACGGCTCCTGCGGCGTCGCGGCGGCGTCACATTACTGTCGGGTAGGCCACACGCCAACTCCGGCCGGTCCCCGCGGGTACCGGTCCCCCGATCGGGTCGGTACCCGCCTTTATCGGCCCCGACGACCGAGCCGGTAACCGCCGTTACCAGCTGTCACGGGTAGTGACGGCGCAGCACCAGGACGACGTTCCACGACGCCACCTCGCGCAGCCCCGGCACGCGGGTGACCCACGCCGCCCACCAGGGGTGGTAGCGCGGGAGGACGGCGAGCAGGTCGGCGTCGGGGCAGCGCCGCGCCCACCGCACCGCCGCCCCGGCCGAGACGGCGAACAGCGACTCGCCGTAGCGGTTCTTGGGCTCCCGACCGGTGCGGCGGCGGTAGCGGCGGCGGGCGCGGGCACCGCCCAGGTAGTGCCAGGGCGCGGTCTCGTGGCCACCCCACGGGGACAGCCACGGCGTGAACGACAGCAGGACCGTGCCGCCGGGCCTGGTCACCCGCACCATCTCCTCGGCCATCACCCACGGCCGCGCCACGTGCTCGAGGACGTTGGACGAGTAGCAGACGTCGACGGCGCCGGTGCGGACCGGCAGGGCCTCGCCGCTGCCGCGCAGGGTGCCCGGCTCGGGCGCGCCGCGCGCGGCCATCTCCCCGGCGTCGGGCTCGAGCCCCACGTAGGTCGCCCCGGCCGCGCGGAAGGCGCGGGCGAAGTAGCCCGGGCCGCCGCCGACGTCGAGGACGGTGGCGCCGGCGAGGTCGGTCCACCGCGCCAGCTGCCGCACGGAGTCATCGGCCAGCGCGCCGTAGAACGTGTCGGGGTCGGTCTGCTCGACCAGGAACGCGCGGAACAGGCGCACCGACCGTTCCAGAGTGGCGGTTCGGTCCATTCCGTGCTGTCTCCCTCTGTCGACCATTCGGGCGGCTGGAATGGCTGGTACGCGTCTGTATCGTGCCGCGGGTGATCCGCGTCTCCCGCCGCCGACGACCGCCGGCCGACGTCCTCTTCGTCAACTGGCGCGACGAGCGCCACCCCGAGGGCGGCGGGTCCGAACGGTACGTGCACCGCGTCGCCGAGGGCCTGGCGGCCGCCGGGCTGGACGTCGAGCTGTTCTGCGCGGCGCACGAGCGGGCGCCGCGCGAGGAGGTCGTCCGCGGCGTGCGGGTGGTCCGCCGCGGCGGGCGGCTGGCGGTCTACCCGCGGGCGCTGCTGCACGTGGCCCGGCGCCGGCCGCGGCTGGTCGTCGACGTGCAGAACGGGCTGCCGTTCTGCAGCCCGCTGGTCACCCGCGCGCCGGTGGTGGTGCTCGTCCACCACGTGCACCGCGAGCAGTGGCCGATCGTGTTCGGCCGGCTCGGCGGCGCCGTCGGCTGGTGGCTGGAGTCGCGGCTGGCCCCGTGGGTGTACCGGCGCTCCCGGTACGTGACGGTGTCGGACGCGACCCGCCGCGAGCTCGCCGGCCTCGGCGTGGCGCCCGCCCGGGTGACCGTCGTCCCCAACGGCGTCGAGCCGGCGCCGCCGGTGACGGTGGAGCGCTCGGCCGCTCCCCGGCTGGTGGTGCTGGGCCGGCTGGTGCCGCACAAGCGGGTCGAGCACGCGCTGGAGGTGCTGGCCCGGCTGGGCCGGCACCGGCCGGACCTGTCGCTGGCGGTCGTCGGGGAGGGCTGGTGGGACGAGCGGCTGCGCGCCGAGGCCGCGCGGCTCGGCGTCGCCCACCGGGTGGAGTTCCACGGCTTCCTCGGCGAGGAGGCCAAGCACGCCGAGCTCGCGCGCGCCTGGGTGCACCTGTGCCCCTCGGTCAAGGAGGGCTGGGGGCTGGTGGTCACCGAGGCAGGTGCCCACCGGACGCCGACGGTGGGCTACCGCTCGGCCGGCGGGCTCACCGAGTCGGTGCTCGACGGCCGCACGGGCCTGCTCGCCGACGACCTCGACGGGCTGACGGCGGCGGTGGAGCGGCTGCTCGACGACGCGCCCGCGCGGGCGGCCATGGGCGCGGCCGCGGCCCGCCACGCCGCCGGGCTGGACTGGGGGTCGAGCGTGCGGGGCTGGGGTGCGGTGCTGGCGTCCGCGCGGGCGGACGCCGGCACCGGGTCAGCCGCGGGTGCCGTAGTCGAGGACGTCGACCGGCTGCTGGTCGCTCTGCTCGACCGCGGAGGTGTCGGGGTCGACCACGGCGGTCACGCCCGCGACGGCGGCGGCACCGACACCGGCGCCGGCGCCGAGGGACAGCAGGACGGCCAGGAGGGTCTTCACGCGGCGACTCGATTCTCCGGGGGACGGCGACGCAGCGGGACCATAGACGCCGCGAGCGTGATCCACAACGCGGCACCCGCCACCGCGCCCAGCGCGGCGCCGTGAGCCAGCAGCACCGCCGCGGTCCGCAGCGCGCCGGGCCGCGGTCCCTCGACCGCGCCGGGCACGCGGTACAGCCGCAGCTCCGAGCCGTCGACGACCAGCGGCAGGGCGGTCACCGCCGCGGGCACCGGCGGGCCGGGCGTGCCGAGCTCGACCAGCACCCAGCCCACGCCGAGCCGGGCCAGCCGGTCGGGGTCCCCGGCGGCGGGGAGCACCTCCGCCGCGCGGGGGTCCTCGCCGCGCACGGGCGCGCCGTCGACGACCAGCGTGTCGTCGGCGACCACCGGCCGGGTCAGCCAGCGCGCGGCCGGGTCGAGCTGCGTGCGGCCGTCGTTCCAGGCGAAGGCGCGGTAGGCGCCGGCCGGGAGGACCAGCACGTCGCCCGGCGCGCCGTCGTCGGCCAGCACCTCGCGGACGGTCTGCCACTCCCCCGGCCAGGCGGCCGGCTGCAACCGGCCGCCGACGCCCCAGGCCAGGTCGGGGACGGCGACCAGCGGCAGCAGCAGCGCCAGCCCGGCTGCCGCCGCGGCGGCGGCGCGGGGCAGCACCGTGCCGGCGGCCGCGACCGCGAGGCGGGCGCCGAGCCCGGCGCCGACGGCCAGCGGCAGCGCCCACCAGGCGGCCCACTTCTGCCCGTCGCGCAGCAGGCCCCCGCCTGGCACCCCGGCGACGGCCGCCTCGAGCAGTGCCGCGGCGCCCGGCAGCACCCCGGCGAGGGCGAGCAGCAGGCCCGCGGCGCCGAGCGCGAGCAGCCGGGTGCCGGCGCCGCGGCGCGCACCGCGGCCGGCCCAGCCGGCGACGGCGAGCCCGAGCAGCAGCGCGGTGACCAGCGGGACCAGCGCCGACGTCCGGCTGTCGGGGACCGCCGCGCCGTTCCAGACGCCGCCGGTGCCGAGCACCGCGCCCGCCGCGCCCGCCCAGTTCTCGCCGCGCGCGGCGAAGGCGGCCACCCCGGCCGGGTCGGAGGTGCCACCGGCGGGGCTGAGCGCCCCGGCGACCACCCAGGGCGCCGACAGCAGCGCCACGGCACCCAGCCCGGCGGGCGCGCGCCGCAGGCCGGTGCCGGCGAGGACCGCGCCGGCAGCCAGCAGGCTGCCGGTGGGGGTGAGCGCCGCGGGCGCGACGGCGAGCACCAGCCGCGGCCACGCCCGCGGCTCGCCGGCGCGCAGCCGCAGGCCGGCCCGCACGATCCAGGGCAGCGCCGCCCAGCCGACCAGCAGCGCCCAGTGGCCGAGGAGCAGCCGCTCGGCCAGGTAGGGGCTCCAGCCGTAGACCAGCCCGGCGACCGCCCCGGCCAGTCCGCGCCGGCCGTCGGGCCCCGGGGGCACCAGCCGGGCGGCACCGAGCACCGCCGCGGCGACGGTCAGCAGCAGCACCGCCTTCTGCACCAGGTCCCCGGGGACGACGGCGGTGATCAGCCCCATCGCGCCGTCGACCGGGACCGCCCGCGGCAGCGAGCCGCCCAGCCCGAGGGCGTCGAGGTCGAGGTCCTGGCGGGGCACCGAGACCATGTCGACGAGGTTCACGTGCCCGGGGGCCAGGGCCGGCGCGGTCACCAGCACGGCGACGGCCACGGCGAGCACCCGGGCCGGCCACGGCGAGCGGTCGGGGACGACGGCGGAGTCCACGGAGCCGTCGAAGGCGCCCGTCACGCGTCCTCCCCCCGGCTCCCGGTCCCCGCACCGGGGCCCCCGCAGGGTAGGGCGGCCGCGTGACGCTCCCCCGCCCGCGGCACCCGGAGGGGGGAGCCGCGCGCGTCGCCGGGGCGGTCCCGGCCGCCGTGCTGTCCGGGGCGCTGCTGGCCGTCAGCGCGCTGTCCTACGTCGTCACGGTGCTCGCCGCGCGGCTGCTCACCCCGGCCTCCTACGGCGAGCTGGCCGCGCTGCTCGGCGTCCTGCTCGTCGGCGTCGTGCCGGCCACGGGCCTGCAGACGGCGGCCGCGCTGCACCTGGGCGACCCGCGGTCGGGCCCGGCCGACGCCGCCGCCCGGCGCCTGCACGCCACCGCGCTGCTGGCCGCGGGCGCGGCCGGGCTCGTCGGCCTGGCCGCGGTGCTGCCGGTGACCGCCCTGCTGCGGCTGCCCGACCCCACCTCGGCGGTGTGGATGCTGGCGGTGCTCGTGCCGCACACCCTGGTCGGCGCCTACGACGGGATCCTCCAGGGCACCGGCCGCTACGGGCGGCTCGCGGTCGTCGTGGGAGCGTTCGGGCTGCTCAAGGCCGGCGGTGCGGTGGCCGGCCTGCTGCTCGGCGGGACGCCCGCGGCGGCGCTGGCGGGCATGGCGGCCGGCTGCGCGCTGGGGGCACTGGTGTCGTGGGCCGGCTGCGGCCGGCCGGGGGTGTCCGGCGGCCTGCGCGGGCCGGCGCGGTCGACGCTGCGGGCGTCGGGCGCGCTGCTGGGCCTGGTGCTGCTGGTCAACCTCGACCTGCTGCTCGCCCGCCACCACCTGCCCGCGGCGCTGGCCGGCGAGTACGCGGTCGGCGCGGTGTTCGCCAAGGTCGCGTACTGGCTGCCCCAGGGCGTCGGCGTGGTCGTCCTCCCCCGGCTGGCCGACGCCGCCGGCCGGCGGCGGGCCCTGTCCTCGGCGCTGGCCGTCGTCGCCGCGGTCGGCGGGGCGCTCACGCTGGCCACCGCGGCCCTGGGCGCCGCCGCCCTGCCGCTGGTCGGCGGCGCCGCCTACGGCGCCCACCTGGGCGGGTGGACCTGGGTGTTCGCCGCGTCGGGCACCGCCCTCGCGCTCGCCCAGCTGCTGCTCTACAACGGCATCGCCGCGGCCGACCGGGTCGCCGCGGCCGCGGTGTGGGGCGCCGTGGTGCTGGAGACCACCGTCGTGGGGGCGCTGGCGGCCGCCGGGGCGCTGTCGGTGCTGACCGTGGCCGCCACCGCGGCGGGGGCCGGCGCGCTGCTGGTCGCCGTCGGCCTGCTGCGGCTGCGGCGCGCCCCCGCCCCGCCGGCGGACCCGCTGGCCGAGGCGGAGGTCGCGGGCGCGACGGTCAGCGGCGCGCCGGTCGCAGTGCCAGCACCGCCAGCGCACCGGCCGCGCTGACGCCGCCGGCGGCCAGGGCGGCGGTGTCCCAGCCGGCGACCAGCCCGGCCGCGGTGCCCGCCGGGTCGCCGGCGGTGACCAGCAGCACCACGAGGGTGACCCCGACGGCGGCGCCCAGGTAGCGCGCGGTGTTGTTGGCGCCGCTGCCCATGCCGGCCCGCTCCGGCGGCACGTGCGCCACCGCCTCGCGGCCCAGGGCGGCGTTGACCACGCCGTAGCCGACCCCGAGGACGACCAGCCCGGGCAGCAGCCGCAGCTCCGAGGAGCCCGCCTCGAGGACCGCGAGCGCGGCCAGTCCCGCCGCCGACACGGCGAGGCCGGCGGCCAGCAGCAGCCGGCCGTCGACCGCGGGGAGCCAGCGCACCCCGACCGAGGTCGCCGTGGCCACCGCCGACCAGACCAGCACGAGCACGGTGGTGGCGAGCAGGGTGGCGCCGAGGGCGCGCTGCAGCACCGTGGCGAGGAAGGACATCAGCCCGACCGTGGCCGCGCCGGTGACCAGGGCGCCCAGCAGCGCGGCGTGGAACCCGCGGACGCGGAACAGCCCGAGGTCGACCATCGGCGCGCGCACGCGGGACTCGGCGAGGACGAACCCGGCGGCCAGCAGCCCGCCGGCGGCCAGCAGCGCCGCCGTCGTCGCGGTGCCGGCGCCGGACCGGGGGGCGACCAGGCCGACGAGCAGGCAGGTGACCGCGGCGACCAGCAGCACCGGCCCGGCGACGTCGACCCGCGGCCGGCGCCCGCGCGGGGACTCCGGCAGCAGCAGCCGGGCGGCGACCGCGAGCAGCACGGCGACGACAGCGGTGGCGACGTGCGTGGCCCGCCAGCCGGTGTCGCCGTCGAGCAGCACCGCGGCCAGCCCGCCGACGCCGGTGCCCGCACCGATGGCCGCACCCCACACCGCCGCGGCCCGCGCCCGCGCCGGGCCCAGCGGGAAGACCTGGGCGATCAGGCCGAGCGAGCAGGCGAGCACCGCGGCACCGCCGACCCCCTCGGCCAGCCGTCCGGCGACGAAGACGCCGGTGCCCGTCGCCGCGCCCGACACCGCCGCGCCCGCGGCCAGCAGCACCAGCCCGGCGGTGAAGACGCGCCGCCGGCCGAGGTCGTCGGCGGCCGCGCCGCTGACCAGCAGCGCCGCGGCCAGCCCGACGCTCATCGCCGAGAGCAGCCACGCCTGCCCGCCCGGGCCGGTGCCCAGCTCGCGCGCGGTGGCGACCGTGGTGGCCAGCGGGGTGACGAACGCGGCGAGCACCACCAGCGTGCTGGTGGCGACGACGGCCAGCGTCCGCGACTGCGGGGACGCCGCGTCGACAGCAGCGGGCGGACGGGACCGGACCGGGATGGACACGCACGCCCCCAGGGACTCGACGTTGTCAGTTGGATTCCCGAACTGACGCGGTCGACGGTAGCAGCCGCGCGCCGCCGGCGGGAGTGGCCGGCGGGAACGGGCGCGCATGGCCCGGACGGAGCGCGGGCAGGAGCAGCGGCGGGAGGCACCGTCCGGGTGCCGCAGGAGCAGGGAGGAGCGCGCCGATGGCGTCCGTCATCCACTTCACGATCGCGACCGTCGCCGAGGAGAGCCCGGACTTCCGCCGGGTGCTGTGGACCGGGGAGAACACGCAGCTCGTCGTCATGACCATCCCGCCGGGCGGGGAGATCGGCGAGGAGGTCCACGAGGACATCGACCAGATCCTGACCTTCGTCAGCGGGGTCGGGGAGGCGAAGGTCGGCGGGGCCACCAAGAAGGTGGCGCAGGGCGACCTGGTCGTCGTCCCGGCCGGGACCAAGCACAACTTCCTCAACACCGGGCCCAATCCGCTGGTCCTCTACACCGTCTACGGCCCGCCGGAGCACGCCGACGGCGCGGTGCACCACACCAAGGAGGAGGCCGACGAGGCCGAGGAGTCGGGGCAGGACGAGCCGCCGTCCCAGGAGTGACCGCCCTCCCCGGTGCCTCCCGCACCCGCGCGGGGCACCGGGGACACTGGTCCGGTGACCGTCGTCGACGCCGCCACCACCGAGATCGCCGAGGCCCTGCGACGGGCCGGGATCGGCGACGTCGACGACTCGGGCCTGGCCCGGGCGCTGTACTCCTCCGACGGCTCGCTGTACCGGGTACTTCCGCGCGCCGTCGTCCGCCCGCGGCACGCCGACGAGGTGCTCGCGGCCTTGGAGGTGTGCCGCGAGCTCGGCGTGCCGCTGACCATGCGCGGGGCGGGCACCTCGATCGCCGGGAACGCCGTGGGCACCGGCGTCGTCGTCGACACCAGCCGGTACCTCACCCGCGTGCACGCGATCGACCCCGAGGCGCGCACCGCCGTCGTCGACCCCGGAGTGGTGCAGGCCGCGCTGCAGGTCGCCGCCCGGCCGCACGGGCTGCGCTTCGGCCCCGACCCGAGCACCGCCAACCGCTGCACCGTCGGCGGGATGATCGGCAACAACGCCTGCGGCTCCCGCGCACTGGGCTACGGCCGGACGTCGGACAACGTCGTCGGCCTCGACGTGGTCACCGGCACCGGGCAGCGGCTGCGGCTGTCCTCCGGGTCGGCCGTCCACGGGCTCGACGACCTCCGCGTCCTGGTCGGCCGCGAGCTCGCCACCATCCGCACCGAGCTCGGCCGCTTCGGCCGGCAGGTGTCGGGCTACTCGCTGGAGCACCTGCTGCCCGAGCACGGCTTCGACGTCGCCCGCGCGCTGGTGGGCAGCGAGGGCACCCTCGCCCTCGTGCTCGGGGCCACCGTGCGGCTGGTCGCCGACGCCCCGCACCGCGGGCTGGTGGTGCTCGGCTACCCCTCGATGGCCGACGCCGCCGACGCCACGCCGGGGCTGCTGCGGCACGGGCCCACCGCGGTCGAGGGCCTCGACGAGCGGATCGTGCAGCGGCTGCGCGACGTGCCGGCCGCCGTCGTCCCCGACCTGCCCCGGGGCGCGGGCTGGCTGATCGTGGAGCTGACCGGCGACACGGTCGCCGAGGTGGCGGCCAAGGGGGCCGGCGTGGTCGCCGACGCGGGGGCGGTCGACGCGCTGGTGGTCACCGACGTCGCGCACGCCGCCGCGATCTGGCGGATCCGGGAGGACGGCGCCGGCCTGGCCGCGCGCACCTCCGACGGGCGGCCGGCGCACGCCGGCTGGGAGGACGCCGCCGTCCCGGTGACCTCGCTGGGCGCCTACCTGCGCGAGTTCGAGGCGCTGCTGGAGCAGCACGGGCTGCAGGGCGTGCCCTACGGCCACTTCGGCGACGGCTGCGTGCACGTGCGGATCGACTTCCCGTTCGGCCGGGAGCCCGACCGGGGCCGGGCCGCCTACCGGGCCTTCGTCACCGAGGCGGCCGCGCTGGTGGCCCGCTACGGCGGGTCGGTGTCGGGCGAGCACGGCGACGGGCGGGCCCGCAGCGAGCTGCTCGGCAGCATGTACTCCCCTGCCGCGCTGGACCTGTTCGCGCAGGTCAAAGGCGTGTTCGACCCCGCCGACGTGCTCAACCCCGGCGTGCTGGTGCGGCCCGCGCCGCTCGACGACGACGTCCGGGTGGCCGCCGCCCCGCGCCGCCGGGACGGGCTGGCGCTGGCCTACCGTCACGACGGCGGCGACCTCTCCAACGCCGTCCACCGCTGCACCGGCGTCGGCAAGTGCCGGGCCGAGCCCTCCGGCGTCGCGGTGATGTGCCCGTCGTGGCCGGCGACCCGGGAGGAGAAGGACACCACCCGCGGGCGGGCGCGGGTGCTGCAGGAGATGCTCGCCCCCGGCGGCCCGGTGCGGGACTGGCGCTCCCCGGAGGTGCACGCGGCGCTGGACCTGTGCCTGTCGTGCAAGGGCTGCTCGCGCGACTGCCCGACCGGTGTGGATATGGCCAGCTACAAGTCCGAGGTGCTGCACCAGTCCTACCGGCGGCGGCTGCGCCCGCGCTCGCACTACCTGCTGGGCCGGCTGCCGATGTGGGCCGACCTCGCCGCCCGGGCCCCGCGGCTGGTCAACGCGGTCACCTCCTCGCGGCTGGGCGGGCGGCTGGCGCGCTGGACCGCCGGGGTCGACCAGCGCCGCGACCTGCCGGCGTTCGCGCGGCGCACCTTCCGGCAGGAGTGGACCCCCCGCCCCGGCGACGGCACCCCGGTCGCGCTCTGGGTGGACTCGTTCACCGACCACTTCGCCCCACAGGTGGCGCACGCGGCGGTGCGGGTGCTCGAGGCCGCCGGCTACACGGTGCAGGTGCCCGCCGACGACACCTGCTGCGGGCTGACCTGGACCACCACCGGCCAGCTCGACACCGCCAAGCGGATCATCGGCGAGACCGTGCGGCGGCTGGCGCCGCTGGTCGACGCCGGGATCCCGGTCGTGGGGCTGGAGCCCTCGTGCACCGCGGCGCTGCGCAGCGACGCCGTCGAGCTGGTCGACGACGACGCCGCCGCGCGGGTCGCCGCGGGCACCCGGACGCTGGCCGAGCTGCTCACCGCGACCGAGGGCTGGGCGCCGCCGTCGCTGGCCGGCGTCGAGGTGGTCGCCCAGCCGCACTGCCACCACCACGCGGTCATGGGCTGGGCGGCCGACGAGCGGCTGCTGCGGCGGGCCGGCGCGACGGTCACCCGGCTGGGCGGCTGCTGCGGGCTGGCCGGCAACTGGGGCGTCGAGCGCGGGCACCACGACGTGTCGGTGGCGATCGCCGAGCAGCAGCTGCTGCCCGCGGTCCGCGCGGCCGGGAGCGACGCCGTCGTCCTGGCCGACGGGTTCTCCTGCCGGACCCAGCTCGACCAGCTGGCCGGCCGCCCCGGGCGCTCGCTCGCCGAACTGCTGGCCGACGCTCTGGACGAGGCATAGGAAGCTCTCCGCACGTCTCGGCGGCCGGCACGTGCGGATAGCTTCCTTTGCCTGGGGCCCGACCGGGGAATGACCGGCGGCCGGCGGCGTTGCGGCCGGGCATGACGACCATCGGCATCATCGGCGCCGGCCACATCGGCACGGCGCTCGCCCAGGCGGCCACCGACGCGGGCTACGACGTCGTGCTCGCCAACTCCCGCGGTCCCGAGACGCTGAGCGACCTGGTGCAGTCCATCGGGGCGCGGCCGTCCCGGCGGGGCTCGGTGCGGGCGGCGACCGCGGCCGAGGCCGGGACCGCCGGCGACCTGGTGGTGGTGACCGTGCCGCTCAGGGCGATCGGGGACATCCCGGTCGAGCCGCTGGTGGGCAAGGTCGTGCTCGACACCAACAACTACTACCCGGAGCGCGACGGGCACGTCGCCGAGCTGGACGACGGGTCCACGACCAGCTCGGAGCTGCTGCAGGCGCACCTGCCCACGTCGCGGGTGGTCAAGGCCTTCAACCACGTCCTCGCCGCGCACATCACCGCCCGGCGCAGCGTGCCCGGCACGCCGAACCGGCGGGCCGTCGCCATCGCCGGGGACGACGCCTCGGCCCGGGAGGCGGCCGCCTCGCTCATCGACGACCTCGGCTTCGACGTGGTCGACCTCGGCCCGCTGGCCGAGGGCTGGCGCGTGCAGCCCGGTACCCCCGGCTACGGCCCCGACCTCGACGCCACCGGCATGCGCCGGGCGACAGCGGAGGCCGCCCGGACCGCGTGAGCGCGGCCTAAGCGGCGCGGCGCGCCAGGCGGTCGCGGGCGGCGGCGAGCAGGGCCGGTGCCAGCGCGGCGGCGATCCGGGCGTAGCCGGCCGAGGACGGGTGGAACCGGTCGGCGGAGAACATCGCCGGGTCGGCGGTGAAGGCCCGGCCGACCTCGGCGGCCACCGGCGCGACGACGGCGCCGTGCGCCCGGGCGACGGCGGCCTGGCGCTGCTGCAGCACCGCGCACGCGGCCTGCACGGCGGGCCGGAACGCCGGCGGGACGAACGGCACGCTCGACATGTCCGGCGCCGGCACGACCACGACGTCGGTACCGGCGGCGCGCAGGTCGGCCACGGCGGCGCCGAGCGCGGCGGTGGCCGCGTCGACCGGCACGAACCGGGCGAGGTCGTTCGCGCCGATCACCACGACCGCGAGGTCGGCGCCGAGCGGCGCGGCCCGGCGCACCTGGGCGGCGAGGTCGCGGGAGACCGCGCCCGGGACGGCGAGGACGGTGAGGTCGGTGGCGATGCCCTCGTCGCGCAGCGCCCGCGCCAGGCGCGGGCCGAGGCCGTCCTCGACGCGGGCGGCCCCGGTGCCGAAGCCGATCGAGTCACCGAGGACGACGAGGCGGAGGGGAGCGGTCACGCCGGGTACAACGCCGGCAGCCCGGACGCTCTGCCCGCCGGTCCCACGACCGGCCGTGACCCGCGCCACCCGACCCCGGCCGCAGAGGCCCTCGCGGCTGCCAGGATGCCCGCGTGGTGGAACTCGAGGAGACCCTGCTGCCCGGCATCGGCGTGCGCTACGGACTCACGACGCGCGCCGGTGACCGCCTCGCCGTCGTCGTGCAGCGGGAGGGCGGCATCGAAGTCTCCGTCTACGACCGTCGCGACCCCGACCGCACCCGCGGCGTCATCCGGCTCGACGCGGACGAGACCGGGGTCCTCGCCGAGCTGCTCGGCGCCCCCCGCCTGACGCAGCGCTTCGTGGACCTGTCCCGGGAGGTCCCGGGGCTCGAGTCCGGCCGCTTCACGGTGCGGCCCGGGTCGCCCTTCGAGAACCGCCCGCTGGGCGAGACCCGCGCCCGCACGCTGACCGGCTGCTCGGTCGTCGCCCTGGTCCGCGAGAGCGACGTCGTCACCTCGCCCGGGCCCGCGGACGTGCTGCACGCGGGCGACGTCCTGGTCGCCATCGGGTCGGCCGCCGGCCTCGGGCAGCTGGCCGCCCGGCTCGACGGCGACACCCGGGCCTGAGGAGTGCACGGCACCGAGGCGCTGCTGGTCGAGCTGGGGCTGCTCTTCCTCGGCCTGGCCGCCCTCGGTCTGCTGGCCCGCCGGCTGGACCTCTCCCCGATCCCGTTCGTGCTCGTGGCCGCCCTGGCCGTCGGCGAGGGCGGCATCGTCCCGTTGACGACGGCCACGCCGTTCATCGAGGCCGCGGCCGAGATCGGCGTGGTCCTGCTGCTGCTCGCCCTGGGCCTGGAGTTCTCCCCGGACGAGCTGTTCGCCTCGCTGCGCCACCACGGCCGCTCCGGCCTCGTGGACCTGCTGCTCAACGCGCCGCCCGGGCTGGTGGCCGGCCTGCTCCTGGGCCTGCCGTGGGAGGGGGCGCTCGCCCTGGCGGGCATCACCTACATCTCGTCCTCGGGCATCGTGGCGCGGCTGCTGGCCGATCTGGGCCGGCTGGCCAACCGCGAGACGCCGGCCGTGCTGTCGGTGCTGGTCCTCGAGGACCTCGCGATGGCGCTGGTCCTGCCGCTGCTGGCGGTGGCCCTGGCCGGGGGCGGCCCGGTGGCGGCCGCTGGCGGCCTGGCGCTGGCGGCCGGCACGGTCGTGCTGGTCCTGGCCGCCGCCCGGCGGCACGGGCACCACCTCGGGCGGCTGCTGTCCTCGCCCGACGACGAGCAGGTGCTGCTGCGCCTGGTCGGGCTGACCCTGCTGGTTGCCGGCGCGGCCCAGGCGCTGGGCGTCTCGGCCGCCGTCGGCGCCTTCCTCGTCGGGCTGGCCCTGCCCTCGCCCTTCGCGGAGCGGGTGCGGCGGATCCTGACGCCGCTGCGCGACCTGTTCGCGGCCACCTTCTTCGTGGCCTTCGGGCTGGCCACCGACCCGGCCGACGTCGTCCCGGTCCTCCCGGCCGCGCTGCTGCTGGGCGGTGTGACCGCGGCGACCAAGATCGCGACGGGGTGGTACGCCGCCCGCCGGGACGGCGTCGCGGTCCCCGGTCGCTGGCGGGCCGGGACCGCACTGGTCGCCCGTGGGGAGTTCTCGGTGGTGATCGCCGGCCTGGCCGTGGCGGCGGGTGTGGCCGAACTCGGCCCGCTGGCCACCGCGTACGTGCTGCTGCTCGCCGTCGCCGGTCCGCTGCTGACCCGGCTGGTCGAGCCCCGGCCGGCGCGTCCGGAGCGCCCGGCGGCCGCCTGAGGGGCACCCCGACGCGACGGGCCCGGCCGGGAGTCCTCCCGGCCGGGCCCGGTGACAGCTAGGCCTTGGGGCCGCCCGCGGCGTAGACGACCTGGCCGGAGACGAAGCCGGCGCCCTCGCTGACGAAGAAGGACACCAGGTGGGCGATGTCCTCGGGCTGGCCCACGCGCTGCACCGGGATCTCCTTGGCGGCGTAGGCGATGAAGTCGTCGAACCCGATGCCCATGCGCTCGGCGGTGGCCTTGGTCATCTCGGTCTGGATGAAGCCGGGGGCGATGGCGTTGGCGGTGACGCCGAACTTGCCGAGCTCGATGGCGAGGGTCTTGGTGAAGCCCTGCAGACCGGCCTTGGCCGTCGAGTAGTTGGCCTGGCCGCGGTTGCCCAGCGCCGAGGTCGACGACAGGTTCACGACCCGGCCCCACTTCGCGTCGACCATGTACTTCTGGCACGCGCGGGTCATGAGGAACGAGCCCCGCAGGTGCACGTTCATGACGACGTCCCAGTCGACCTCGGTCATCTTGAACAGCATGTTGTCGCGGGTGACGCCGGCGTTGTTCACCAGCACGACGGGGGCACCGAGCTCGGCGGCGACGCGGTCGACGGCGGTCTGCACCTGCTCGGCGTCGCTGACGTCGGCACCGACGCCCAGCGCCCGGCCACCGGCGGCCTCGATCTCCTGGACGGTGTCCTTGGTGGCCGCCTCGTCGAGGTCGAGCACGGCCACGGCGAAGCCGTCGGCGGCCAGCCGCTTGGCGGTCGCGGCGCCGATGCCGCGCGCCGCGCCGGTCACGATGGCGACGCGGGGGGTCCCCTCGCTCATTGCAGTTCCTCTCGCTGGTGGCGGCGGCGTCGGTGCCGGCCGTCCTCGTGGGGGCCACCGGCCCCCACCGGGGGGTGGCCCACGCTGCGCCGGACACGTTACGTCGGGCGCGAGGCGCTCCCGACGGCGGTCCGGCGGCGTGTCAGGGCCAGATCGAGGCGACGATGATCGCGGCGACCGACAGCTGCGCGGCGCCGCTGACGAGGGCCGCGGGGTGCAGGCCGACCTCGGTGACCAGGTGCCCGAGCCTCCCCGGGGTGATGAGGTCCAGGCCGACGAAGGCGATCGCCTGCAGGACCACGCCGAGCAGGCCGAACACCACGGTGTAGAGCAGCGCCTGGCCGAACCCGGCGGTGGCGTTGGTCCAGATGGTGGTGAAGGTGATGGCGCCCTGGGCGAGGAACCCGGCGGCGAGGACGACCCCCGCGCTCACCGACCTGTCCTCGTAGATGTGCCGGCCGAGGTGGCCGGGGGTGAGCAGGTCGAGGACGAGGTAGCCCACGGCCAGCAGCACGAGGCCGACGGCGGTGTAGGCGACGGCGTAGCCGATGCTGGCCAGCACGGGCGGGACCTCCGGGGACGGACGACGGGGCGGACGGCCGTCAAGGTCTACCGCACCGCTCCCCCGGCCCGCGCACGGCGGGCCTCAGCCGGCGGCCCGTGTCCCGTCGGCCCGGACGACGTCGACCCGGTCGAACCCCTCCGCCGCCGACGGCGGGACCAGCCGGGCGCGGGTGGCGTGCACCCCGACCAGGGGGACCCGCGACCGCCCCTCGCGGGCGTCGTTGCGGGCCAGGCAGGTCTCGAGCGGGGTGTCCAGCCAGACGGCCCGCACGGGGACGCCGGCGGTGCGGGCCGCCGCCACCAGGGCGACGCGCTCGGCCGGGGACGGGTTGGTGTTGTCGACGACGACGCTGCGCCCGGCGGCGAGCAGCTCGGCCACCACCCGCTGCTGCCGCGCCTCCCGCCGCCGCGCCCGCGGCCAGTGGTCCTTGCTGACCACCGCGTGCGTCGCCACCAGGTGCTCCTGCACGTACGTGGACTTGCCCGCCCCCTGCAGCCCCACCAGCACGACCAGCTCCCGGTCGCCGGTCGGGGCAGCGGGGTCCTCCATCACGCGGTGCGGCGCAGCGGGGTCACCGGCTCGTCGTCGTCGAGCCCGGGACGGGCCGCCGGGTGCTCGACGAGCGCGAGCACGCGCCCGGACATGAACCGCGCGGTGCGCACGGGCGTGCCGCCGCGGGTGGTCTCGGTGACCTCCACCAGGCCGCGGCCGTGGGTCACGTCGACCCGCCGTCCGGCCCGGGTGGCCTCGATCTCGTAGGTGCGGGTGCCGCCACCGGCGTCGATGACGACCTCGACACGATCACCCTTCACAGGGTCCTCCTCGGGGTCTCGCCGGACACTCCGCCCGACGTGTGGACAACGTCCCGCAGACCCCTGACATTCCGGGAAAGGGCTGGTCAGTCCGGGTGTCCGCGCCGTCCGGGCCAGTGCGGGTGCAGCGTCCGGACCGACGCCAGCGCCGCCCGCCGGGCCTGCGCGCGCTGGCGGGCGCGGCTGGTCCGCGGCGCCCTGGGCTCCTCCCGCAGCAGCGCGTCGAGCCAGTGCCCGCGCGGGTCGACGTCGACCAGCAGGGCCTTGACCAGCAGGGTGAGCGGGATGGCCAGCAGCGCCCCCAGCGCCCCGAGCACCCAGCCCCAGAACAGCAGGGCGAGGAAGGTGACCGTCATCGACAGGCCGACCGAGTCACCGACGAAGCGGGGCTGGACCAGCGTCTGGACGACGAAGTTCAGCAGCGCGTAGACGCCCAGGATGATCCAGAACTCGGGCCAGCCGCCGTCGAGCAGGCCCAGCAGCGCCGGCGGGATCACCCCGAGGACGAACCCGATGTTGGGCACGTAGTTGGTGATGAACGACAGCAGCCCCCACAGCACCGGCATCGGCACGTCGAGGACGGCCAGCGCGATCGTGTCGCCGACCGCGACGATCGCGCCGAACACGGTGCTCACCAGCAGGTAGGACCGGGTCCCGCGGGCGAACAGGCCCAGCGCGATGGGCAGGTGCGGCCGCTCCTCGGCCACCAGCGCCAGCCGGCGGCCGAACCCGCCGGACTCGATGGCGAGGAAGACCATCGCCGAGAGCAGCAGCACCAGGGTGCTGGCCGTGTCGGTGACCCGGGCGAGCAGGCCGGTGGCCAGGCCCACGAGCTGGCCGTAGTCGAACCGGTCGACGAGGTCCTGGATCTGCGTCGAGGACAGCCCCGCCTCGTCCAGCCGCCGCACCGTGTCGTCGAGCAGCACGGCGAACTGCGGGGCGTAGTCCGGCAGGAGGACGGCGAACTGCGCGATCGCCACCACCAGCAGCGATCCCAGCCCGAGCAGGACGCCCCAGACGAGCAGGAGCAGGACGGTGGCCGCGGCCCAGCGCGGCACCCCGTGGCGCAGCAGCCAGCGCTGCACCGGCATCAGCGCGACGACGACCACCAGCGCCAGCAGCACCGGCGCGACGAGCCAGGCGATCTCCCGCACTCCGGCGACGGCGATGGTGGCGGCCGCGGCGCCGACGAGCAGCACCAGCCAGCGGGGCAGCCCGCCGGTCGGCGCCGGGGCTGCGGCCGGCCCGGCGCCGGCCGGGGGCACCTCGACGTCGGGAGCCGGGGCGTCGGCCGGCGCGGCCGCGTCGGCGGCCTCCGCGTCGGCGGCCTCCGCGTCGGCCGGCGGCACCGGGGTGCCCCCGGTCCGTGCCCTCCCCGGACCCGGGCCGGGCACGTGCTGCCGCGTGGCCATGCAGCTCCCTTCCCCCGTCCGGCGCCCCTGCGGGTGCCCAGGGTGTCACGGCGCACACCGGACGCCGGGACGGGCGTCGGAGGGTGTCGCGCGCCGGCCGCGCTCACCCCCGCGCGGCGGGGCCGACCCGGTCGGCCAGCGCGAGGACGCGCCGCCAGGTGTCCCGGCACGCCTCCTGCCACTCGGCCGCGGCCCGGTCGGAGAACGAGTGCGGCGCGCCGTCGTAGACCGCGGTCTCCACCTCGGCCCCGGCGGCGGGCATCGTCGCGGCGAGCGCGAGCTGTCGGCCGCCGGGGCGACCGCGCCGGCGCCGGCGACCAGCAGCAGCGTCGGGCGGGAGGCGCGGGACGCGGCGTCGCCCACCAGGACCGGCCGGCCGTAGGAGCCCACGCCGGCGGCGACGTCGAGGTCGCCGCCGGACTGCCGCCACGAGTGGCTGCCGCCGAAGCAGGACCCGACGGTGACCACCGGCAGGTCCGGGCGGGTGCGTCGGCGCAGCTCGGCGACCGCGGCGGCGGGCTCGGCGTCGACCCCGGCCGGCGTGCTCCGCGGCGGTGCGGGTGGCCGGGCCCCGGGGTCGTGGCACCTGCCGTCGTCGCGCCGGTCTCCGGCGGTCAGTCGGCGTCGCTGGGGACCGCGGCCTCCGGCCGCCCGCCGAAGACGCCCGCGGCCACCTCGCGGCGGGCGTCGGTGAGCCACTCGTACTGGTGGTGGGCCTGGTCGATGAGGCGGTCGAGCTCGGCGCGGTCGAGCCGGCCGTCGACCTCGCTGACGATCCGCAGGGTCTCGAAGCCGCTGCGCTTGGCGCGCACCGCCGAGGCCAGGAACTCGAACTCGACGAGGTCCGACAGCGGCGAGCGGGACAGCAGCCGCCCGTTGAGCTTGGCGCGGGTCACCTTCTCGGCGACCCACACGCCGAGCTGCTTGTACTGCCGCACCGGCACGCCCAGGGCGGTCGCCACCCGCAGCAGCGACGCGCGCTCCTCGAACAGCTCACCGCGCAGCTGCTCGAGCGGCTGCTGCCAGCGGCTGCCGCGGTGGACGCCGATCATGCGGCCGACCAGCTCGATGCCGCCGGTGGCCGCGGCCAGGTGGTCGTTGAGGTAGATGCCGAGGAGCTCGGCGTTGCGCTGGGGCTCGGGCACGGCGGGCCTCCTCGGGGGCGTTCCGGACGCTTCATCCTCGCCGACCGCCGCCGCGGCGCGCGCGGCGGCGTCCCCCGTGCGGGCGGTCAGACCGCGGCGCGGGCGAGCAGCCGGGCGGCGGCGGGCCGCAACTCGCGCTCGAGGTCGAGGCCGCCGGCGGCCAGCCGCTGCGCCACGGCCTGCCGGGAGACGCCCAGCGCCGCGGCGGCCGCTCCCCGGGTGGCGCCGCCGGCCACGAGGTCGACCGCGGCCCAGGCCGCGGGGCTGCGCCGGGTGAGCAGGACCGCCAGTGCGGTGAGCACCGCCTGCGCGTCGGCCGCGGCCTCGGGGTCGGCGCCGCGCACGGCCAGCCGGACCGGCCGCCGGGAGGCCGCCTCGAGCGCCCGCCGGGCGGCGAGCGCGACCGGCGCGTCGTCGGCCGGAGCGGCACCGATCCCGATCCGCCAGCCGCCGGCGCGCACCAGGGCCACGACCGCGTCGACGGCGGCCGCGGCGTCCGCGACGGCGGCGGTCCAGCCCTCCCCCAGCGGGCGGGCGCCGGGTCCCAGGACCTCCGGCGGCCCGGCGGCGCCCGCGGTCAGCGGCGCGCAGGCGAGGGCCAGGGGCACGCGGGCAGCGTCGCGGCTCCCGCCGGGCGGGGCAAGCTCCTGGGCTTGCCCGGCGCGCCGCTAGTCCCGGGCGAGCTCCGGCGGGAAGCCGCCGGTGGCCACCGGTCCCCAGGACTCGATCGTGATCCGCAGCAGGCACTTGCCCTGCCGGGCCATCGCCGCGCGGTACTCCGCCCAGTCGGGGTGCTCCCCGCTGATCGAGCGGAAGTACTCGACGAGGGGCTCGAGCGCCTCGGGCAGGTCGAGCACCTCGGCGTGCCCGTCGACCTGCACCCACGCGTCGTCGAACTCGTCGGACAGCGCGCACAGCGAGACGGCGGGGTCGCGGCGGGCGTTGCGCACCTTGGCCCGCTGCGGATAGGTGGACACGACGACCCGGCCCTCGGCGTCGACGCCGTAGGTCACCGGCGAGAGCTGGACGCCCTCGCGCCGGCGGGTGAGCAGCACCGCCCGGTGGCGCAGGCGGAGGAAGTCGAGCAGGGCAGCACGGTCGACACGGTCGGCGGTCGCGGTCCTCGGCACGACCCCGACGCTAGCGGCGCCCCCGTCCGCCGGCGCCGGGGCCGTGCCGCCGGTGGGCTGACGGACCCTCAGTCCCCGGCCTTCTTCACGCCGAACATGAGCACCCGCCGGCCGACGTCGTAGTGCACGGTGTCGTTGTCGGCGAGCAGGTCCTGCAGGTTGTCGGCGTCGTCCGGGTCGAGCGTCAGGACCTCCTCCCACGCGCCCTGGTCGAGGACCAGCTGCAGGGTGTAGGTGCCGGGCTCGCCGGGCTCCCCGGCGACCCAGCTGAACTGGTAGTGCGACAGCTGTCGCACCTTGATGCTGTCGTCGGTGACCGGCTGCGGGACCTCGGGCATGGCTTACCTCTCGGACGTCCCGGGGCGGGTTCCCCGGAGCCACCCCCCTACCCCGTCGCGCGGGTCCTGACCCGGCCCGCCGGCCTGCTCCCGTGCGGTGCGGACCGCTGATCTGTGGTGCGATCTCCCCATGAGGTTCCGCCTGCCCGGACGCCCGGACGCGCCGCCGTCCGCCGGTGGCGCCGCGCCCCCGGCCGGGGCCTCGGCCGCCTCCGGGGCGTCCCCGGCCGGCCCGGGCCGAGCGCAGGACCCGGCGCAGGACCCGGCGCAGGGTCCCGGCCCGGCCCCCTCGCTCACCGGCGAGGGCGGGGAGGGCGACCCGCGGTCGGCCGACCACGAGGCCACCGTGGCCCCGGCCCCCGCGTGGAAGCGCGGCGAGCGGGCGGTGTCGGCGATGAGCACGCTGGCCATCGCCTCGGCGCAGCTGCTGCTCATCAGCGGCGCGGTCGTCGTCCTGTTCTGGGTGCTGGGCCGGCTGTGGGTGATCCTGCTGCCGGTCATCCTCGGTCTGCTCTTCGCCACCGTGCTGTGGCCGCCGACCCGGTTCCTGCGCCGGCACCGCTGGCCGCCCGCCCTGGCCGCCGCGGTCGTCCTGCTGCTGTTCCTGGCCCTGATCGGCGGCCTGATCGCCGTCATCGCACCGCAGGTGGCCGACCAGGTCACCGAGCTCGCCGACCAGTTCGCCAGCGGTCTGCAGCAGGTCCAGCAGTGGCTGCAGGGGCCGCCGCTCGACATCGACGAGGACCAGCTCGGCCAGTACGTCGACCAGGCGATCAACTCCGTGCAGTCCAACGCCTCGAACATCGCCGGCTACGCCGCCACCGGCGCCACGGCCGTCGGCAACGGCCTGCTCAACCTCGTGCTCGCGCTGGTGCTGGCGTTCTTCTTCATCAAGGACGGCCCCCGCTGGGTGCCGTGGCTGGCGGCCCAGACCGGCCCGCGCGCCGCGCCGCACGTGACCGCGCTGTCGCAGAAGACCTGGACGACGCTGTCGGAGTTCATCAAGCAGCAGGCGCTGGTCGGCTTCATCGACGCGTTCTTCATCGGCCTGGGCCTGTGGATCCTCGACGTGCCGCTGGTCATCCCGCTGGCGGTGCTGACGTTCTTCGGCGCCTTCATCCCGATCATCGGCGCCTTCGTGGCCGGCGCCTTCGCCGTGCTGATCGCGCTGGTCGACGAGGGCCTCACCGTCGCGCTGATCGTCTTCGGCATCGTGCTGGTCGTGCAGCAGATCGAGGGCAACGTGCTGCAGCCGATCATCCAGGGCCGCGGGTTCAACCTGCACGCCGCGGTGGTCATCCTCGCCGTGACCGCCGGCGGCAGCCTGGCCGGGATCATCGGCGCCTTCCTCGGGGTCCCGGTGGCCGCGCTGATCGCCGTCGTCTACCGCTACACCCGCGACGCCCTCGACGGCCGCCACCCCGAGGTGGCCGGCGACGGCACGCGGGCCCGCGTCGCCGGCGACGACGACGGCGCCGTCCTCACCCGCGACCCGGCTCCCGGGAGCGCCGGGCGCTGACCGGGCGGGAATGCCGGCACCCCCGCCGGCGCTGACCCCTGCGGACGTCGACCAGCAGGAGGTGCCGCCGTGGCGCAGCGACCGGAGGAGCTCGTCGAGCTGCTGCCCGACGCCGAGCCGTTCCTCACCCGGGAGGCCGGGGTGACCGGGCCCGGGGACCGGCGCGGCCTGGTGCTGGTGCACGCCCTCTCCGGCGACTTCGACGCGGCGTCCTCCGCCGCGCTCGCCGCCGCCCACCTGCTGGCCACCCTGCCGCACCGCCCCGTCGCGCGATTCGACGCCGATGCGCTGGTCGACTACCGCGCCCGCCGGCCGCGGATGTCCTTCGCCGGCGACCGCTACCAGTCCTTCACCGCGCCGGAGATCGTCGTCTCCGCGCTGGAGGACGACTCCGGAGAGCCGTTCCTGCTGCTGCACGGGCCCGAGCCGGACTACCGGTGGGAGGGCTTCGTCGCGGCGGTCGCCGGGCTGGTCGAGGGCCTGGGCGTCACCTCGGTGGTGGCGATGCAGGCCATCCCGATGCCGGTGCCGCACACGCGGCCGGTGACGGTCACCGCGCACGCCACCCGCCGCTCGCTGATCGAGACCTACCCCGTGTACTGGGGCGACCTGGTCATCCCGGGCAGCGCCCCGGCCCTGCTCGAGCTGCGGCTGGGCGAGGCCGGCGTCGACGCGCTCGGCGTGGCCGCGCACGTGCCGCACTACCTGGCGCAGGCCACCTACCCGGCGGCGACGCTGACCCTGCTCGAGCACGTCGGCCGGCTGACCGGCCTGCTGCTGCCCACCGAGACCCTGCGCGAGGCGGCCCAGCAGCACCGCACGGAGGTCGACGAGCAGATCGCCCGGTCGGCGGACAACACCGCCGTCGTCGCGGCACTCGAGCAGCAGTACGACCAGTTCACCGCCGCCCGCGAGGACAGCACCCTGCTCGGCGCCGTCGGCGAGGTGCCCAGCGGCGAGGAGCTCGGCGCGGAGTTCGAGCGGTTCCTCGCCGAGCAGGACCGCCGCCGCGGCGAGTGAGGGCCGAGGGGCGGTTCGACGACCTCGCCGGCGGGACGGCGCTGTCCTTCCCCGCGACCTCCCGCGTCCTGGTCGCCACCACCCCGGACGACGTCGTCCCGGTGCTCGCCGAGGTCGAGCGGGAGACCGCCGGGGGGTGCTGGGCGTTCGGCTACCTCGCCTACGAGGCCGCGACCGGGCTCGACCCGGGCCTGACCGTCGCGCCCCGGCCCGCCGGCGACCCGCTGCCGCTGGCCGTCTTCGGGCTGACCGACCGGCCGCTCGAGGTCCCCGTGGTCGTCCCCTCGGACGGGCCGGGGCACGCCGTCGGCGGGTGGACCCGCTGCTGGACCGAGGCCGGTCACCGCGCCGCCGTCGAGCGGGTGCGCGAGCACATCGCCGCCGGCGACACCTACCAGCTCAACCTGACCGTGCGGATGCGCGCGCCGGTCTCCGGCGACCTCCGGCGGCTCTACGCCGACCTGGCCTGGGCCCAGGCCGGGCGGCACGCCGCCTTCCTCGACCTCGGCCGGCACGCGGTCCTCTCCGCCAGCCCCGAGCTGTTCTTCCGCTGGTCCGGTGAGGAGCTGCTCACCCGGCCGATGAAGGGGACCGCACCCCGCGGGGCCACGCCTGCCGAGGACGAGGCGGCCCGCGCCCGGCTGCTGGCCAGCGACAAGGAGCGCGCCGAGAACCTCATGATCGTCGACCTGCTGCGCAACGACCTGGGCCGGGTGGCCGAGGTCGGGAGCGTCGAGGTCCCCGCGCTGTTCACCGCCGAGCGGTACGAGACGGTGTGGCAGCTGACCTCCGACGTCACCGCCCGCACCCGGCCGGGCACCGGGCTCGTCGACGTCCTCCGGGCGCTGTTCCCCTCCGGCTCGGTCACCGGCGCGCCCAAGCGGCGGTCGATGGAGCTGGTCGCGGAGCTCGAGGACGGCCCGCGCGGGGTCTACTGCGGCGCGGTCGGCTGGGTCGCCCCGCCGGGGTCCCGGGACCGCGCGGTGTTCAGCGTGGCCATCCGGACGGTGACCGTCGACCGCGCGACCGGCACCGCCGAGTACGGCACCGGCGGCGGCATCACCTGGTCCTCCGACCCCGCGGCCGAGCACGCTGAGCTGCTGGCCAAGGCCGCCATCCTCGACCGGCGTCCCGCGCCGTTCGCGCTGCTGGAGACGATGGCCGCCGGGGCCGACGGCGCGGTGCGCGACCTCGACCGGCACCTGGCGCGGCTGGCCCGCTCCGCCGCCGAGCTGGGCTTCCCGTTCCCCGAGGCGACCATCCGCCGGGAGCTGGCCGCCGCCGCCGGACCGGGCCCGGCCGCGCGGCTGCGGCTGGCGCTGCACGCCGACGGGCGGGTCGACGTCGGGACGCGGCCGCTGCCGGGGCCCCCCGCCGGGCCGGTGCGGCTGGCGGTCGACGGCGAGCCGGTCGACCCGGCCTCGCCGTGGCTGCGGCACAAGACCACCCGCCGCGACGTCTACACCGCGGCCGCCGCCCGCCACCCGGACGCCGACGACGTGGTGCTCACCAACACCGCCGGCCACGTCACCGAGACGACGATCGCCAACCTCGCCGTCCGGCTCGACGGCGCCTGGTGGACCCCGCCGCTGTCGGCGGGGCTGCTGCCCGGGGTGGCCCGCGGCCGGCTGGTCGAGGAGGGCCGGCTGCGCGAGCGCGACCTCACCCCCGACGACCTGCGCCGCGCCGAGGCGCTCGCCGTCGTCAGCTCGCTGCGCGGCTGGCGCCCGGCCGTCCTGGTGTAGAGCCGGAGTCGTGTGGGGAGGGCCCCCTCGCAGGGTCCCGTCCCGAGCCTGCGAGGGGCGGGGGGCGAGGGCCGTCCTGCGTTAGGCGAAGACGATGGTGCGGTCACCCTCCACGATCACCCGGTCCTCGACGTGCCAGGTCACGGCCTGGGCGAGCACCTGCCGCTCGACGTAGCGGCCCACCCGGCGCATGTCCTCGACGGTGGCGCGGTGGTCGACCCGGGCCACCTCCTGCTCGATGATCGGCCCGGCGTCGAGGTCCGGGGTCACGTAGTGCGCGGTCGCCCCGATCAGCTTCACGCCGCGGTCGTGCGCCGCCTGGTAGGGGTTCGCGCCGACGAACGCCGGCAGGAAGCTGTGGTGGATGTTGATCAGCCGCTCCGGGAACCGGCTGCAGAAGTCCGCCGAGACGATCTGCATGTAGCGGGCGAGCACCACCAGGTCGACGTCGCCGACGATCTCCAGCGCCCGGGCCTCGGCCTGCGCCTTGGTCTCCGGCGTCACCGGCACGTGGTGGAAGGGCACCCCGGCGACGGCCGCCACCGGCTCGAGGTCGGGGTGGTTGGAGACGACGGCGACGATGTCGGCCCGCAGGTCCCCGGCCCGGACCCGGTAGAGCAGCTCCTGCAGGACGTGGTCGGTCCGCGACACGAACACCGCCAGCCGCGGCCGGTGCGACGCCTCGGTGAGCCGCCAGGTGAGCTGCCACTGCTGCGCCAGGAGCTCCAGCGCGCCCTCCAGGTGGGTGCGCCGCGCCGACAGGCCGGGCAGCACGAACTCCAGCCGCAGCGTGAACACGCCGCCGGTCGGGTCCGAGGAGTGCTGCTGGGACTCGGTGATGTTCGCGCCGACGTCGGCCAGCAGCCGGGAGAGCACCGCGACGATGCCCGGGCGGTCGGGGCAGCGGACCACCAGCCGGCCGGTGTCGGCGGTGTTCACGGCGTGGGCGACGGGGGCGGCGGACACGGTGGGGATGGTCGCAGAACCGGCCGCTCCTGCCGCCCGGGCTCCCCCCGTCAGAGGGAGGGCAGCCGGGCCCGGGTGCGGCCGGCGACGTCGAACAGGTCGCCGTACTCCTCGACCCGCGCCAGCACCTCGTCGGTGCGGAACCGCAGCTCCGCGGGATCGGCGCCGTCGCGGACGGCGTCCACCTCGTCCCACCCGACCGGTGTCGAGACCGGGGCGTCGGGCCGGGCGCGCAGCGAGTACGGCGCCACCGTCGTCTTGGCCGGGTTGTTCTGGCTCCAGTCGACGAGCACCTTTCCCGGCCGCAGCACCTTCTCCATCCGCCAGACGACCCGGTCGGGGGTCTCGGCCGACAGCTCCTGCGCCAGGGCCTTGGCGTAGCGGCTGGGGTGCTCGCGGTCGGTGACCCGGATCGGCGCGTACACCTGCATGCCCTTGGAGCCGGAGGTCTTGACCACCGGGTCCAGCCCGTCGCCGACCAGCCGCACCCGCAGCCGCTCGGCGACGTCGCAGCACTCGGCGATGCCGGCGTCCGGGCCCGGGTCGAGGTCGAGCACCAGCAGGTCGGGCAGCGCCGGCTGCAGCCGGCTGCCCACCTGCCACTGCGGCACGTGCAGCTCCAGCGCGGCGAGGTTGGCCGCCCACGCGAGGTCGGCGACGGTCTCCAGGACCACCATCTCCAGGACCTCGCGGTCCCTCGAGCTGCCCGGGCTCGGGATCGTCACCCTCCGCACCCAGTCCGGCGCGTGCCGGGCGCTGTTCTTCTCGAAGAACGCCTGACCCTCGACGCCGTCCGGCCAGCGGGTGAAGGTCACCGGCCGCCCCGACAGGTGCGGCAGCAGCGTCGGGGCGATGCGCACGTAGTAGTCGATGACCTGGGCCTTGGTGAACGAGACCTCGGGGAAGAGGACCTTGTCGAGGTTGGACACCGACAGCTGCCGGCCCTCGACGCGCACCCGCTGGCGGCTCACGCCGCCCATCCCATCGCGCCGCGCCTAGGGTGACCACTCGACCACGACGTCGTCGACGTCGAGGTCCTCGCGCAGCCCCCGCCACGCGGGGTGGCGCATCCGGCCGTCGGCGGTCCACGCGGCGAAGGCGACCTCCCCGACGAGGACGGGTTCGGTCCAGCGCGCGTCGCGGGCGACCTCGCGCGGCAGGGCGTCGGCGAACGGCGACGTGCGCCGCGGGACCAGCAGCCCGCCGAGCTCGCGCAGCACCGCGTCGGTGAAGCCGGTGCCCACGTGCCCGGCGTAGACGAGTCGGCCGTCGTCGTCGTGGACGCCGACCAGCAGCGAGCCCACTCCCCCGGCGCGCCGCCCCTTGCCCGGCCGCCACCCGCCGACGACGACGCTCTGCATGCGCAGGTGCTTGACCTTGCGCCACTCCGGCGCGCGGACGCCGGGCCGGTAGGGCGAGTCCAGCCGCTTGGCGACGACGCCCTCGAGGCCGTTGGCGCGGCTGGCGGCGTGCACGTCGGCGCCGCCGCCGCGGAACCAGGGAGTGCCGACCCAGCGCTGCCCCTCGGCGCCCAGGCCGTCGAGCCGCTCGCGCCGCTGCTCGTAGGGCAGGTCGAGGAGGCTGCGGCCCTCGACGCTGAGCACGTCGAAGACCAGGTAGGAGACCGGGGCCGCAGTGGCCATCCGGGCGACCTCGGCCCCGCCGGTGCGGTGCATGCGCGCCTGCAGCAGCCCGAAGTCGGGCCGGCCCAGCCGGTCGAGGGCCACCACCTCGCCGTCGACGACGAGGTCGGCCCGCCGCAGCGCCACCGGCAGTGAGCTGAGTTCGGGATAACGGTTGGTGACCAGCGTGCCGCTGCGCGCCCACAGCTCGACCCGGCCCCCGCGCACCGCGGCCACCGCGCGCACGCCGTCCCACTTGAACTCGTAGCCCCACTGGCCGTCCTGGGCGCGCGGCGGCAGCTCGCCCGCGACGGCGAGCATCGGCGCCGGCACCGGCACCGGAGGCCCGGGCGTCGGGGCGGGGCGCACGGGTCAGGCGCTGCGGCGCGGGGCGCGCTTGGCCGGCTCCTTCTTCGCCGCGGTGACCTTGCGCGCCCGGGTCGGACGGGCCGGCGCCTCCTCCGCGGCGGCCGCGGCCTTCCTCACCGGCGCCTTCTTCGCCGCGGTCTTCTTCGCCGGCGCCTTCGCCGCGGGAGCCTTCCGGGCCGGGGTCTGCGCCGCGGGGGCCTCGTCCTCGTCGGCCGCTCCGCCGCGGGCCCGCTCGACGCTGCGGCGCAGCGCGCTCATCAGGTCGACGACGGCCGCGCCCGGGTCGGCGGTCTCGGGCACCGGCTGCACCTCGCCGCCGGTCTGCTTGGCCTCCAGCAGGGCGGTCATCGCCTCGCGGTAGTCGTCGGTGAACTCGTGCGGGTCGAACTCGCCGGCCATGGACCCGATCAGCGCCTCGGCCATCTGCAGCTCCTGCGGCCGCACCGACACGTCGTCGTCGAGGAAGCCGAAGTCGGGACGGCGGATCTCGTCGGGCCAGCGCATGGTGTGCAGCACCAGGACGCCGTCGCGGACCCGGAGCGCGGCCAGCGACTCCCGCTGCCGCAGCGCGATCTTGGTGATCGCCACCCGGCCGGTGTTCTCCAGGGCGTCGCGCAGCAGGACGTAGGGACGGGTCGCCGGGCCGTCGGGCTCGAGGTAGTAGGTCTTCTCGAAGTGCACCGGGTCGATGTCGCCCTGGTCGACGAACTGCAGCACCTCGATCTCGCGCCGGGTGGCCAACGGCAGCTCGGCGAGGTCCTCGTCGGTGAGGATCACCAACTGGCCGTCGGGCAGCTCGTAGCCCTTGGCGATGTCGGCGTACTCGATCTCCTCGCCGTCGATCGAGCAGACCCGCTTGTACTTGACCCGGCCGCCGTCGGCGGCGTGCACCTGGTGGAAGCGGACGTCCTTGTCCTCGGTGGCCGAGTAGAGCTTCACCCCGATGCTGACCAGGCCGAACGAGACCGCGCCGCGCCAGATCGAGCGCATGTCCACTCCCCTTCCCCGGGCTCCGCGACCGCGGGGCGGCGCGGCCCGCAGGATAGGTGCGGGCCGGTGCCCCGGCAGTGCGACCGCCGACGGTCTCCTCCGCCCGGGGGAAGCGGGCATGCCTCCTAGGCCTGCTCGGCGTGCCGGCCGGCCGTGTCGTCATCCTGCCCCGGATCGCCGCTCCCGGGGCCGTCCTCGTCCCCGGTGACGCTGCTCTGCAGGGCGTCGTAGGCGAACTGCAGGACGTCGGAGCCGGCCACCATCGTCATGGTGAGGGCCGCCAGCCGGGTGGCGCGGGGCGCGGCGACGTAGCCGAACACGAACCCGGTGCCCACCCACTGGGCGAGGCAGAACGGGCAGGTGACCAGCTCGCCGACCGCGTGCTTCCAGCCGTGCTCCACGCGCAGGTCCTCGGCGAGCTCGGCCTCGCCCGAGGCGCCCTGGAAGCGGGCGAACGGTGCGCGCAGCGGGCTGGTCACCGGGTCCTTGGCGATCCGCCGGGCGAGCCGGAAGGTGCCGACGGTGAGCAGGACGGCGTCGCCGAGGGGGATCCGCGCCGGCAGCTCCCGGCCGGACGCGCGGAGGACGGCGGCACCGGCGGCCACCGCGGTGCTGTAGACGCTCATGGCGCCGAGGAAGCCGCCCAGCGGCCGGCCCTCGCCGCCGTCGTAGCCGCGCGCCTGCTCCCTCGCCCAGCGGCGGACCGGTTGCCCGATGCGCGCCACCTCGTCCTGGATCGCCATGCCGGCTGCGCTACCCCGCCGCCGGGGGCGCCATGCCGCGCGCGGTGCGCCGTCGGGCACACCCCGGGCCCGCATGGGACGGCGGCACCCGGGTAGGCGGAGGGCAGTCCGCCGCCGGAGCACCCCGGTCCGGCGGCCCGAGAGGGAGGAACCCATGACCGATCCGGAGCCGGACACCACCGGAGCGCTGCACTCCACGCAGAACGACGCGGAGTTCCCCGACGACGAGCGGGGCCTCACCGGGACCCGCGACGACGTCCGCGGCGACAGCGGGGCCACGGGCCCCGAGGGCCAGACCGCCCGGGACGTCTTCCCCGAGGACAACGGCGTCCCGGACGTCGCCCAGGACGACTTCCCCACCATGCAGCGGTCCGAGGACCCGCAGTTCGCGCCGGAGCCGGGCGACCGCGAGAGCCACGAGACCGTGGGCTTCGGCACGACCGCCTTCGAGCAGCAGCAGGGCAAGTCGCTGTCCGGGCGCCTGGAGGAGGAGATCGCCGACGACGTCCCCGACGTCCGCCCCGCCGAGGACCCCGCCCGCGGCATCGGGCAGCTCGAGCAGGACTACGACACCACCCCGGACACCGACTCCGGGACCAACCGCACCGCCGACGACGTCGAGGCGGCACTCGACCCGGTGGTCGGCGGCGAGGGTCCCGAGGAGGCCGCCGTCCACCTCGTGGATCCCTGACCCGGCCCGCACCCGGCTCACCGCCCGGCCCGGCAGGTCACCCGCTCCGGGGGTCCTGCCGGGCTGGTTGGCGTGCGACCATCCGGTTGTCTACGTTGTAAATGCGGTTGAGCAGGCAGCCGCGCGCGTCGGCGGCACCGGCCGGCGCGTTCCCCGACCGACCGCCCACCGGGGGCTGCACCACTCCCCGTGTCCGCGGCGGTAGATTGACCGGTGGCCGCACCGTTCGGCGTGGCCGCTGAGAGGAGCTTCGTCCGTGACCGCATCCGACCTGCCCGCCGGGGGGCAGCCCGACGTGTCCACCGAGGGCACGGAGGCACCCTTCGACGACGTGATCACGCTCTCGACCTCCACGGGTGAGGACGGCGCGGTCACGGTGACGGTCGTCGGCGAAGTCGACACCTTCACCGCCCCGGTGCTGCGCTCCTCGCTGGACACCCAGCTCGAGCAGCAGCCCCGTGAGCTGGTCATCGACCTGTCCGGCGTCCAGTTCCTGGGGTCGGCCGGCCTGGCCGTCCTCGTCGAGACCCAGAAGTCGGCCCGCGCCCGCGACGTCGGCCTGCGCCTGATCGCCACCACCCGGGCGGTCACCCGCCCGCTGGAGGTCACCGGCCTGATCGACCTGTTCACCATCGTGGACGGCAGCGCCCGCTGACCTCCCCCGCAGCACCCGTCACGAGGCCCCGCTCCGGCGGGGCCTCGTGCGTTCCCGGGGTCGGCCGCTACGCGGACAGCAGGCGACAGACCGCCTGCTCGAGCACCTTCTGGACCTCGCGGGTGTCGTCGGCCTGCTCCAGCTCGCCCAGCGCCTCGGCGACGGTCTCGCCGTGCTCGTACCGGTCGACCACCCGCGGGTCGACGTAGCTGGCCTTGCACACCGCGGGGGTGTTGCCGAGGTGCTCGGACACCCGCACGTAGGCGTCGCGGATCGTCTTGTTCCGCTCGGTCCTGGTCCTCGGTGAGGGGCGCTCGGCCAGCGTGGCGGCCATCAGCACCGTCGCGTTCCAGGTCCGGAAGTCCTTGGCGGTGATCTCCGCGCCGCTGACCTCCTTGAGGTAGGCGTTGATCTCGTCGCTGGTCACGTCGCGCCAGCTGCCGTCGTCGAGCTGGTAGGCCAGCAGCTCGTCGCCGGCGTCGTCGGGACGGTCGAGCAGGTGCCGGACGACGGTCGCCGTCGGCCGGTCGGTGATCTCCACCTCGCGCTCGATGCCGCCCTTGGCGGTGTAGCGGAAGAACGTCCGCTCACCGCGCACGCTGACGTGCTCCCGGCGCAGGGTGGCCAGGCCGTACGTGCCGTTCTCCTCGGCGTACTCCTCGCTGCCGATGCGGAAGGTGCCCAGGTCCAGCAGCCGCAGCGCGCAGGCCAGTACCCGCTCGCGGTTGAGCCCGCGGGTGCGCAGCGCCGCGGCCACCTGCTCGCGGACGTCGGGCAGCTCGGAGGCGATGGCGAGGACCCGCTCGTGCTTCTCCGCGTCCCGCCGCGCGCGCCACGCGTCGTGGTAGCGGTACTGCCGCCGGCCCGCGGCGTCGAGGCCGGTGGCCTGGATGTGGCCGTTGGGCCACGGGCAGATCCAGACGTCCTTCCACGCCGGCGGGATGGCGATGCCCCTGATCCGCTCGAGCCGGTCGGGGTCGCGGATGAGCGCGCCGGTCTCGTCGCGGTAGGCGAAGCCGCGCCCGGCGCGGCGCCGGGTCCAGCCGGGGCCGTGCACGTTGCTGCGCCGCAGTCTCACGCCCCGTGGATGGGCAACTGGACCGGCCCGTAAACGGGGACGAGGTCAGCGCAGCTCGACCAGCCGCTGCAGCCCGCTGACCTCGAGGATGTGCCGGGTGACGCCGCCGGCCGGCGCGTGCACCACCAGCCGCCAGCCCTCCGCCTCGGCGATGGCCGCGACGGCGAGCACCACGCGGACCGCCGCGCTGCTGAACAGGGTGACCGCGGTCAGGTCGAGCTCGACCCGGACGGTGCCGCCGTGGCTGGCCTCCAGCAGCCGGATCCGCAACTGCTCGGCGCTGACCATGTCGACGTCGCCGGCCGCCCGCACCACCGGGCTGCCGCCGCCGCGGTCCACGACGACGGTGGCGCCCGTGCCACCCACCGGGTGCTCGGGCTCCTCGTCGGGCGTCTGCCGCAGCCGGGTGCGCAGCGTCACCGTGGTGCCCTGCTCGCCGCGCAGGACCATGCCGTCGACCAGTTGCCGCATGATCAGCAGCCCCCGGCCGCGGTCACCGGGATCCCGGTCGGGCGGGCGCCAGGTGCCCTCGTCGTGGACGGTGACGGTGAGCACCCCGTCGACGTCGACCGCGGCGGTGACCTGCATCGGGCCGGGCTCGGTGTCGCGGTAGGCGTGCTCGGCGGCGTTGGCGCAGGCCTCCCCCACGGCCACCATCACCCCGACCCGGTCCTGCTCGCCCATGCCCAGGGCGGTCAGCCACGCGCCGAGCCGGCGGCGGACCGCAGGCAGCGCGGACGGGATCGCGACCAGGTCCAGCTGCAGCGGCTCCACCGACCGGGCGCGGCGGTGTGCCACCAGGACGGCGACGTCGTCGGGCCGGCCGTCGTCGGAGAACAGCGCGCCGGCGATCTCGGCCGCGAGCCCCGCCACGGCCCCGCCGTCGAGCGCGGCAGGGTCGGCGAGCGCCGCCCGGGCGACCTGGCTGAGCCGGCCGAGCCCCTCGGCAGGCGGCGGGCCGGAGGCCGCCACGGCGCCGTCGGAGTAGAGGACCAGGGTGGCGCCGGGCTCGAGCTGCGCGCGGGCCACCGGGGTGGCGGCGCCCGGGAGCGTGCCCAGCGGCGGGCGCGCGGTGACCGGCAGGTAGGTGCTGGTGCCGTCGGCGTGCACGAGCAGCGGCGGCGGGTGGCCGGCCGCGGCGAAGGTCAGCGCGCCGGTGGCCGCGTCGAGGACGGCGTAGAACACCGACGCGCCCTGGACGTCGTCCATCTGGGCGGCGAAGTCGTCGAGCGCGGCGAGCACCGCCGCCGGGGCGGGGTCGCGCAGCGCGCTGGAGCGCATGGCGCCGCGCAGCCGGCTCATCGCGGCCGCGGCCGGCACGCCGTGGCCGACGGCGTCGCCGATGACCAGCGCCAGCCGGCCGTGGCCGAGCGGCACCGCGTCGTACCAGTCGCCGCCGGCGGCGCGCGCCGAGGTGGCGGGGTGGTAGCTGCCCGACAGCCGCACGTCGGGCAGCAGCGGCAGGGACGGCGGCAGCAGCGAGTGCTGGGCCTCCCCGACGACGTCGACGGGCGGGGCGGCCGGCGGGACGTCGCCCGCGTCGCGGCCCGCACCGCCCTCGAGGCCGCCCTCGAGCACGAGCACCGCGCCGGGGTCGGGGCCGGCGGCGAGCGGGCGGACGGCCACGGTGACCGGCGGGCCCTCCTCGTCCAGGACGCCGGTGAGGATCTCGGGACGGCCGGTGCGCAGCACGCTGGCGACCAGGTCGGCGACCGGGCGGCCGCCGACCACCGGCAGGCCGTCCGGCGCGGGGCCCAGGGCGCGGGCGCGGGCGTTGGCCCACACCGTGCGCTGGTCGGGGCCGGTGACGAACCACAGCGCCGAGGGGGCCTCCTCCAGCGCCGCGACCAGCGCGGCCGGGCCCTCGTCCACGGCGGGACGGGGCCCCGACGGCAGGCTGCCCTGGCTGGCGTTCATCCGGCACAAGCAGACAACAGCGCCTGCACCCCGGCAACCGCGCGGACGGTCCCGTCCGGAGGGTGTTTGACCAGCCCGGAGGCGGGGTAGCCCGTCGCGCTGGCACGCGGCCGGGGACCCGACCCCGCCCCCGTGCGGAGTCAGGACGGCCCGGCGGGCAGGATGGAGTCGGGCGCCCGCGCACCCGCCGACCCGGGCGGAGCGGGTGGCCGCAACGGATGAGGAGCAGACGACGGATGGCGGACTCGAGGAGTGCCCTCGCCCAGGACGGGCGGCGCGCCGAACGACTGGAACTGCGCGTGCCCACCACGCCGACCCAGCTGCCCGCGGTGCGGGCGATGGCCGGCGACCTGGCCATCCGCATGGACTACGACCTCGATTCGGTCGAGGACCTGCGCCTGGCGGTCGACGAGGCGTGCGCGACCCTCTCGGCGATCGCCCGGGGCGACGAGCCGCTGACGGTGGTGTTCGAGACCTCGCGCGCCGGGCTGCACATCGACGCGTGGGTCCCCACCGCCGACGGCACCGAGGTCCCCCGCGACGGCTTCGGCTGGGCGGTGCTGGCGACCCTCGCCGACAACGTCGACGGCCGGCGCGCGACCCAGGCGACGGTGCCCGGAGGTGACGGCAGCGACGCGCCGGTGGCCCTGATCAGCATGGACAAGTACCTGCCCGGCCAGCGACCGGGTGAGCTCGCCGGCCGCCCGGGCAACGGTGTGGGCAGCGACCTCTCGGTCGCCCCGTGACGTCGGCGGCCGCCAGCAGCCGGGCCGTCGAGGAGGACACCCTGGACGACGACCAGCCGGAGAACACGCCCGACCCCGTCGAGGTGGCCGAGGCCCCCGTCCCGGGGGACGAGGACACCGCGCAGGACGAGAGCACCGACGACGACAGCACCGAGGAAGCCGCCGACGACACCAGCGAGGCCCCCGAGCCCGACAGCGCCCCGGTGTCGGACAACCGCCGCCGGGCCGAGCGCACCGCTCCGCTGTTCGCCGAGCTCGCGACGCTGGAGAAGGACGACCCGCGGCGCGAGCGGCTGCGCGAGGTCCTGGTGGAGGAGCACCTGCCCCTCGTCCGGCACTTCGCCCGCCGGTTCAGCAACCGCGGCGAGCCCTTCGACGACCTGCTGCAGGTCGGCACCCTGGGCCTGATCGCGGCGATCGACCGGTTCGACCCCAACCGCGGGGTGGAGTTCCTCTCCTTCGCCGTGCCGACGATCACCGGTGAGATCAAGCGGCACTTCCGCGACCAGGGCTGGTCGGTGCGGGTCCCGCGCCGGCTGCAGGAGCTGCACCTGTCGCTGAACTCCGCGGTCGGCGAGCTGGCGCAGAAGAACGGCCGGGCGCCGACGCCGTCGGAGCTCGCCGAGCACCTGGGCATCCCCCGCGAGGAGGTGCTGGAGGGCCTCGCGGTGGCCAACGCCTACCGCAGCAGCTCGCTCGACGAGCGGCTCTCCGGCGAGGACGACTCCCCCACGCTGGCCGCCACGCTCGGCGAGGAGGACGCCGCGCTCGAGGGCGTGGAGTACCGCGAGTCGCTGCAGCCGCTGCTGGCCACCATCCCGGCCCGCGAGCGGCGGATCCTCATCCTGCGCTTCTTCGGCAACATGACCCAGTCGCAGATCGCCGCCGACATCGGCATCTCGCAGATGCACGTCTCCCGGCTGCTGTCCCAGACGCTGGCCAAGCTCCGCGAGGGCCTCCTCAAGGACTGACGACCGGTGCACCTCCGCGGAAGTGCACCGGTCCTCAGGCGTCCGGGCGGGCGCCGTTGCCCTCGTGCGGCGCGACGCCGTGCTCGGCGGCCCGGGCCAGGTCCGTCGTCGGCGGCAGCTGCGGTGACGGGAGGGCCGGGCCGGCGTCGGCGATGCTGGACATCTCGATCCGCGCTTCGGGCTGCGCGGCGGCCGGGGGCAGCTGCGACTCGAACCAGCTGCTGGTGTCGATCGGCTCGGCCGCCGGCGCGCCGTCCCCGGGCGGCGGGACGTCGAGGAACGAGCGGCTCTCGCCGTCGCCCCCGCCGAGCCGGGACAGCCCCTCCAGCGCCTTGCTGAACTCGCTGGGGACGATCCACATCTTGTTCGCGTCGCCCTGGGCGATCTGCGGCAGCGTCTGCAGGTACTGGTAGGCCAGCAGCCCCTGGTCGGGCCGGCCGTCGTGGATGGCCCGGAACACCGTCTCGATGGACTTGGCCTGACCCTGCGCCTGCAGGAACAGCGCGGCCCGCTCGCCCTCGGCGCGCAGGATCCGGCTCTGCCGCTCGGCTTCCGCGTCGAGGATCGCCGCCTGCTTGCGGCCCTCCGCGGAGAGGATCGCCGCCGCCTTCTGCCCCTCGGCGCTGGTGATCGCCGACTGCCGCTGCCCCTCTGCCTGCAGGATGACCGCCCGCTTGTCGCGGTCGGCACGCATCTGCTTCTCCATCGAGTCGCGGATGGTCGGCGGCGGGTCGATGGCCTTGATCTCGACGCGCGCCACCCGCAGGCCCCAGGGCCCGGTGGTGCCGTCGAGGACCTCGCGCAGCTGGCTGTTGATGCCGTCGCGGCCGGTGAGCGTGCCCTCGAGGTTGAGCCCGCCGACCACGTTGCGCAGCGTCGTCGTGGTCAGCTGCTCCATGCCGGTGATGTAGTTCGCGATCCCGTAGGTGGCCAGCCGCGGGTCGGTCACCTGGAAGTAGACGACGGTGTCGATGCCCACCTGCAGGTTGTCGGAGGTGATCACCGGCTGCGGCGGGAAGGAGACGACCTGCTCGCGCAGGTCGATGGTGGCCCGCACCCGGTCGACGAAGGGCACGAGGAACGACAGGCCCGGCGTGAGCGTGCGGCTGTAGCGGCCCAGCCGCTCCACCACCTTCGCCTGGGCCTGCGGGACGATCGTCACGGCCTTCGCCATCACCAGCACGAACACGGCGGCGACGACGATCAGCGCGATCAGGGCGGGGGTCACGGGCGGCCTCCAGGGGGTCGGTGCCTGACCGTGATCATCCCCCACCCGTCGCCGCGGGTCACGGTTGCGCTCAGCGCTCCCCGAAGGCCTCGCCCACGACCGCGGTCGCGCCGTCCACCTGCAGGATGCGCACGGTCTCACCGACGTCGAAGGTCTCGTCGAAGCCGGTGCGGGCGGTCCACTCGTCGGCGCCCACCTGGATGCGGCCGCCGGAGCGACCCACGGCGCGGGTCACCACGGCGGTGCGGCCCACCAGCGCCTGGACGCCGTCGACGTGCCGGGGCGTCCGGTTCTCCAGGTGCGCCTTGGCCACCGGGCGCACGCTGGCGATGAGGAACACCGAGACGGCGACGAAGGCGATGAGCTGGAAGGGGACCGAGGCCCCGGCCAGGGCGGCCACCATGCCGCCGAGCGCCCCGCCGGCGAACATCAGCAGGACCAGGTCGAGGCTGGCCACCTCACCCGCGGTGAACAGGCCCGCGGCCACCAGCCAGAGCACCCACGCAGCCATGTCCCGCAGTCTCCCAGACCGTCCCCCTCCGGGGCGCCTCCCTCCGCGCCCGGCGCCGGCCCGACGTAGCCTCGCGGGGTGCACGACCTCCCCGCCGGCCGGTTCGCGGTCTGGGCGACCGCCTGGCTCTCCGGCCGCACCTCCACCGACGCCGCGCTCGACGCGCTCGCCGACGACCGCGCGCACCCGGTGACCGGCCTGCCCGGCGCGTCGGGCACCGTGCCGCTGAGCTGGGCGCTGACCGCGCTGCGCGGGCTCGGCGAGCGCCGGGTCCGCCTGGTGCTGCCGGTGCCCGGCGACGTCCGCGGCCTGCCTGCGGCACCGGGACTGGCCGCGCTGGCGCTGGAGGCCGGCCAGGCGGCGGTCGGCGAGCGGGTGGCGCTGGTCCCCGAGAGCGCCGGCCCGGAGGTGGTGGCCTGGACGGCGGTCGACCTCGCCGGCGTCGCGCCCGCCCCGCCGCCGGCGGAGGGCCCGCTGCGCGCCGTCTCCGGGGCGCTGGACCTGGCGGTGGTCGACGCCGCCCGCACGCTGGCCCGCCTCGACCTCGCCCGCTGGCACCCCGAGGTCCCCGCGCTGCTGACCGGCCTGGCCGGCGCGCGGGCGCCGGAGCTGCCCCCGGACACCGACCCGCTGGCGTCCTCCGTGCTCGCCCGCGCGCGGCGGCTGGCCCGGGTGCTCGACCTCGCGACCGCCGACGCCCCCGGCGGCGCGGTGACCGGCGGCCAGGCCGCCGCCCGCGACGACGCCCTGCGGCCGCTGGCCGCCGCCGTCCGCGAGGCGACCCTCGCCGCCTACAACGCCGTCCCGCGGTAGCCGCCGGCGGGCTGACCGCCCTCACGGCCGGACGGCGGTCACCAGCCAGGCCGCGGAGGCGAACTCGACGCCGTCCGGGCCGGCGTGCGCCTCGAGCCGGCCGCGCAGGTCGGCCACCGCACGCTCCCGGGCGGCGTCGTCCAGGCCCTCGAGCAGCCAGCCGGCGAGGCCGAGGACGAACGTCTGGGCGTCGTCGGGGTCGGCGCCGAACCACTCCGGCTCGGCCAGTCCCTCGATCTCCACCTGGCGGTGCCCCGCGGCGGTCAGCACCTCGCGGATGCGCCCGGGGTCGGCGAGCGAGAACGGTCCGGGCGCGCCCGGCGGCGGCGCGGGCAGCGGACGCCCGGCGGCCAGCGCGCCCAGGATCTCGGTCATCCACTCGTTGGCCTCGATCGCCTGCCACACCAGCAGGACCAGCCGGCCGCCGGGCACGAGCGCGCGGCCGACGTTGGCCAGCGCGGCCACCGGGTCGGCGAAGAACATCGCGCCGGTCCGGCTGATCGCCACGTCGAAGCCGGCCGGCGGGAAGGTCGCCACCTGGGCGTCGGCCTGCTCGAACCGGACGCCGGTCAGCCCCTCCTCGGCGGCGCGCCGGCGGGCGACCCCGAGCATCGCCGAGGACAGGTCCACGCCGAGCGCGGACCCGGTGCGGCGCGCGGCCTCCCGCGTGGTGCGGCCGGTGCCGCAGCCGACGTCGAGGACCCGGTCCCCCGGGTGCAGGTCGGCCGCGGCGAGGAAGGCGGCGTCGTAGCGGGCGATCGACCGGTCGAAGCGGTCGGCCTGGGCGGCCCAGTACGCGCCCTGGTCGCCGTCCCAGGCGGTCAGCTGCGCGGCGTTGGCGGGGTGGACGTCGACCACGGCACACCGTCCTCGGAACGGCCCCCGGTGGTCCGACGGTCTACCCGCCGCACCCGGCCGGGGTCAACGGGGGCGCGACGTTGCGGGCGTTCCTGGCGCTCTGCCGGTGCTGCAGGACCGGCACAGCGTGAGGAACACCCGCAGTGCGGGTCAGGCCGGGCGGGGCCGCGCGACGTGACAGCAGGCGGCCGGGCAGTTGGTGCCCAGCCGGGGCTCCCCGCCGGCGCGGCGCTGCTGCAGCAGCTCGCGGACCATCGCCACGAACGCCGGGTGGGTGCCTGCGGTGCCGGCGCGGACGAAGGCCAGCCCCAGCTCCTCGGCGGTCTCCCGCGCCTCGTTGTCGAGGTCCCAGACGACCTCGAGGTGGTCGCTGACGAAGCCGACCGGGAACAGCACGACCGCCGTCTCGCCGTTCTCGTGCAGCGCGCGCAGGTGGTCGTTGACGTCGGGCTCCAGCCACGGCACCGACGGCGGGCCGCTGCGGCTCTGCCACACCAGGTCGAAGGCGCGACCGGGCTCGACGGCGTCGACGACGGCGCGCGCGGCAGCCCGGAGCTCGGCCTCGTAGGCGTGCCCGTCGGGACCGGCGACGGCGGCCATCGCGTCGGGGATCGAGTGCGCCGTCGCCACCAGCCGGGCCGTGTCCCGGTGCTCGGGAGGCAGCTCGGCCAGGGCGGCGGCGAGCGCGTCGGCGTTGGCCCGCACGAAGCCGGGGGTGTCGAAGTAGTGCGGCAGCTTCTCCGCCGTCGGGCCGCCGCCGGTCGCGATCCGGGCCCGGGCGAGGTCCTCGTGGTACTGCCGGCAGCCGGAGTAGGAGGCGTAGGCCGAGGTCGCCAGCACGTAGACGTGCTCGACGCCGTCGTCGGTCATCTGCTGCCAGACGTCCTCGACGTAGGGGTCCCAGTTGCGGTTGCCCCAGTAGACCGGCAGGTCGACGCCGTTCGCGGCGAGGTCGGCCCGGACCGCGTCGACCAGCGCCTGGTTCTGCTCGTTGATCGGGCTGACCCCGCCGAAGTGGTGGTAGTGCTCGGCGACGTCGAGCAGCCGCTCGCGCGGCACCCCGCGGCCGCGGGTCACGTTCTCCAGGAACGGCATGACGTCGTCGTGGCCGCGCGGGCCGCCGAAGGAGAGGACCAGCAGCGCCTCCCGGCGTCCGGCGGGCGCGGGCGCGGCCGGCGGGGGCGTCCCCCCGTTGTTGCGGACGGCGAGCGAGGGCTCCTCGTCGGGTCGCTGGCCGGGGTGCAGGTCGACGGTGGCGCGGGGCACGGACTTCCTTCTCGGTGGACTGCGGGGCCGGATGCGCTCACACGCCGACGGCGTGGAAGCCCCCGTCGACGTGGACGATCTCGCCGGTGGTGGCCGGGAACCAGTCCGACAGCAGCGCGACGACGGCCTTGCCGGCGGGCTCGGTGTCGGTGACCGACCAGCCCAGCGGCGCGCGGCCCTCCCACGCCTCCTCGAACTGGGCGCTGCCGGGGATCGCCTTCATCGCCATGCTGCGCAGCGGGCCGGCGGCGACGATGTTGGACCGCACGCCGTCGGGGCCGAGCTCGCGGGCCACGTAACGGCTGACCGACTCCAGGGCCGCCTTGGCCGCGCCCATCCAGCCGTAGACCGGCCAGGCGACGGAGGCGTCGAAGGTGAGGCCGACGACCGAGGACGGGTTCGCCAGCAGCGGGCGGCAGGCCTGGGTCAGCGAGGCGTAGGACCACGACGACACCTGGAACGCCGTCGCGGCGTGCTCCCAGGAGACCTCGGGGAAGCCCTCCCCCATCGCCTCCTGCGGGGCGAAGCCGATCGAGTGGACGACGCCGTCGAGGGTGTCGAAGCCCTGCTCGCGCAGCCGGTCGGCCAGCGTGGCCAGGTGCTCGGTGTCGGTCACGTCGAGCTCGACGACCGGTGCCTCCTGCGGCAGCCGCTTGGCGATCCGCTGGCACAGCGACAGGGCGCGGCCGAAGTTGGACAGCACGACGGTGGCGCCCTGCTCCTGCGCGATCCGGGCGGTCGCGTACGCGATCGACGCCTCCGTGAGCACGCCGGTGACCAGGACCTTCTTGCCCTCGAGAATCCCCATCAGTGCCCCATCCCCAGTCCGCCGTCGACCGGGACGACCGCCCCGGTGACGTATCCGGCCGCGTCGCTCGCGAGGAAGCGGACGACGGCGGCGATCTCGTCGGCCTCGGCGTACCGGTTCAGCGGCACCTGCCCGAGGATCTCCTGCTGCCGCTTCTCCGGCAGCTCCGCGGTCATGTCGGTGCGCACGAACCCGGGCGCGACGACGTTCGCGGTGACGTTGCGGCTGCCGAGCTCGCGGGCGATCGAGCGGGCCAGGCCGACGAGGCCGGCCTTGCTCGCGGCGTAGTTGGTCTGGCCGGCCGAGCCGAGCAGCCCGACGACCGAGCTGACGAACACCATGCGGCCCTTGCGCGCGCGGACCATCTTCGGCGTCGCCCGCTTGGCGACCCGGTAGGCGGCGGTGAGGTTGGCGTCGAGGACGTCGGTGAAGTCGTCCTCCTTCATCCGCATGAGCAGCCCGTCGCGGGTGATGCCGGCGTTGCTGACCAGCACCTCGACCGGGCCCTGGTGCTCCTCGACCTCGGTGAACGCGCGGTCGACGGCCTCGGCGTCGGTGACGTCGCACTGCACGCCGAACAACCCCTCGGGGGCGCCGCTGCCACGGTGGGTGACGGCCACCGCGTCGCCCTGCTCGGCGAAGGACCGGGCGATGGCCAGCCCGATCCCCCGGTTGCCGCCGGTCACCAGCACCGACCTGGCCACGTGCACCCCCTGTCCGAGGACCTCGTCCGGCGTCCAACCTAGTTGGACTGCTCCGGTCCCACCCGGCCGCGGGTGGTCAGCCGGGCGTCTGCAGCTCGACGTCGTAGGAGGTGATGGTCGAGAGCGCCCCGCCGCGGAACTCGTAGACGTCGCAGGAGGCCACCACCGACGTGCCGCCGCGGTCGGTGTAGCGGGCGACGGTGTCCACGGCCGCGGCGTCGCCGTCGGCCACCACGACGAAGCGGGTGAACTCCACGTCGGTGGCCGCGAGCGCGGCGAGGGTCTCCTCGCACGCGTCGACCACGGCCTGCCGGCCGACGAACTGCCGGGTGCCGACGGCGGTCCAGACGACGTCGGGGGCCAGGGCCGCGTAGACCTCGCGGAAGCGGTGCCGGCTGAAGGCCTCGGCGACCTCACGGGGTGCGGTCACGGCGCCCTCCGCGTCGCGGCCTCGCGCACCAGCGCGGCCACCTCGGGCGTCGCGGCGTGGGCGCCGGCCTGGATGAACGACTGCTGGATGACCTCGTCGAGGCGGTTGCGCGACATCATGTCCGCGCCCATCGCCTCCTGTTCGGTGGCGCCCGGCGTGAAGACCGCGGTCCGGATGCCGGCGGTGTGCAGGGCCCGCACCTCACGGTCGAGCACCCGCTGCGAGAAGCGGCGCACGGCGGCGGTGACGTCGGGCCGCCAGCCCGGCGACCCGCTCATCGGGGCGACGACGAGCACGAGGCCGACGCCGGCGTTGCGCATCACCGCGGCGTTGGTCGCGGAGTGCACGCCGCCGTCGACGTAGGCGTGCCGGCCGATGCGCACCGGGGCGAAGTACCCGGGCACCGCGCAGGAGGCGGCGACGGCCAGGTGCAGCGGCGCCGGCGGTGCCCCCGGGCGGCCGAAGACGACCCGGCGCCCGTCCCGGCGGCGCACCGCGGTGATCCAGAGGTCACGCTCGGGCCACCCGGGCCCCTCGACCTCGCGCAGGGCGGCCAGCTGCTCGACGACGTCGTGCTGCCCCGGCGCGAGCAGCGTCATGGCGGCGGCCATCGGGTTGAACCGCAGCGGCCGGGCCACCGCCCGGGCGATCAGGTGCGGGCCGGGCAGCCGCAGCGGCCGGCGCAGCACCTCCAGCGGCCGGAAGGGCGCCAGCTCGGGCACGACGGTCGCGGCCATGGTCTTGAGCACGTCGTCGTCGCCGGACAGCGGCGCCTTGACCGTCCAGGCCGCGAGGTCCTCGGCGGAGACCCCGGCCCGCAGCAGGGTGCCGGTGATCGACCCGGCCGAGGTCCCGACGACGACGTCGACGCCGCGGGCGTCGAACCCGAAGTCGTGCTGGAGGACCGCGAGGACGCCGGCGTGGTAGGCCTGACCGACGACGCCGCCCCCGCCCAGCACCAACCCCACCCTGACCACGGAACGAGGGTGCCACGGGCCTGGTCCGCAGGCCCGGCGGGGCGGGCCTGCGCTGCCTACGCTGACCCGGTGTTCCTCCTCTTCGGGTTCGGCACGAAGCAGCAGCACCTCGGCCCCGGGCAGCTGCGGACCTGCCCGCGCTGCTCCCACACCACGGTGTGGTCGCGGATCCGCCAGTTCCGGCAGTTCAGCGTGTTCTTCGTGCCCGTCCTGCGCTGGCGCCGGCAGCACCTCGAGGTCTGCGGCGTCTGCGGCACCGCCGTCGCGGTCTGAGCCGGCCGCGGGCTCCCGGCCCGCTCAGTCCGACCAGAACGCGTCGAAGGCCTCGGCGTCGAGGTGGCCCTCCCACACCTCGGACAGGCGGCCGTCCCGGACGTGCCCGATGAGCGCCAGGCGGGCCTCCAGGGAGCGCCCCGCCCGCTGCCCCCGCTCGGTGTGCAGCCCGACGACGTGCTCGTCGCCAGCGACCACGTCGTGGAGGTCCGACCGGAAGGTGCCCTCGGTCAGCGCCGCCAGGCGGCCGAAGAGAGCCACCACCTCGTCGAACCCCTTGTAGTCACCGGCGAGGACGTTGCGGCCCGGCACGTGCCAGACCAGCTCGGGGTGGAACAGGCGCCGGAGCGTCTCGACGTCGCCTGCGGCTGCTGCTGCGTAGAGGTCCCGGAGCAGGACCTCGTTCGGGTGTGGCACGACCGCCTCCTGGCCTCCCGTCGGGCTGGGCGGCCGATGCTGCTCCCAGCCGGGGACGGGAGCGAGGGGTGTGCGTACCGGTACTCCGGAGTCGGGCGCGTGCGCACGGTGCGTCACCGGCCGTGCCCGCGCCGGCACGAGCCGGTCAGCCCGTGGTCCGCCGGGCCCGGACGGCCTCGGCCAGCTCGGCGAGCACGGCCTCGGTCGTCGCGGGGTCGATGCAGGCGTCGGTGACGCTCACGCCGTGGGCCAGCCGCTCGGGGTGCCGCTGGTCGAGGTCCTGCCGGCCCTCCACCAGGTTGCTCTCGACCATGACGCCGCGGATGGCCCGCTCCCCGCCGGCCACCTGCCCGGCGAGGTCGCGCACCACCGCGGGCTGGCGCCGGTGGTCCTTCTGGCTGTTGCCGTGCGAGGCGTCGACGACGAGCACCTCCGGCAGTCCCCGCTCGGCCAGCCTGCGCCGCGTGTCGGCGACGTGCGCGGACGAGTAGTTGGGGCCGTGGCGGTCGCCGCGCAGGATGACGTGGGCGGTGTCGTTCCCGGTCGTCGACAGCTGCGCCGACACCCCGTGCGGGTCGACGCCGAGGAACTCGTGCGGGGCCCGCGCGGTGAGCACGGCCGAGATCGCGGCGTCGATGCTCCCCTCGGGCGAGTTCTTGAAGCCGACGACCGACGAGAAGCCCGACACCCGCTCCCGGGCGGTCTGGTCGGTGACGTTGCGGGCGCCGACGCCGTTGTAGGTGACCAGGCCGTTGACGTACTGCGGCGTCAGCGCGTTGAGCGGCTCGGCGGCCACCGGGACGCCGAGGCCGGTGATCGCGATCATCAGCATCCGGGTGGCGACCAGCCCGACGCTGATCCGGCTGGACCCGTCGAGGAAGGGGTCGTAGGCGAACCCCTTCCAGTCGACCTCCGTCCGCGGCTTCTCGGTGTAGGTCCGCATGAGGATCTCGAGGTCCGCGCCGTGCCGCTCGCGCATCCGGGCGAGGAAGCCGGCGTACTCCAACGCCGCCTCGGGGTCGTGGATCGAGCAGGGGCCGGTGATCACGGCGAGGCGGTCGTCGCGGCCGGTGACGATGTCGGTGACCGCGCGGCGCCCGGCGGCGGTGGTCGCGGCGGAGGCGGCCGACAGCGGCAGCACCGTCGCGACCGACGCCGGGGTGACGACCACGCTCAGACCCGTGATCCGCGTGTTGACCAGCCCGGAGACGTCGGCGCCGTCGGCCGGCCGGACGCCGAGCCGCTCGAGCACGCCGGGCAGCAGCGCACCGAGCGCGGCGTCGATCTGCCCGTTGACCTGCGTCTGCACCTCGACCAGGAGGTCGGCGACCCGGGTCGCCGCGTCCAGGATCCGCTCAGCCGGCACGGGACTGGCCGAACGTCGTCATGCGGACCGTCTCGGGCAGTGCCTGCAGCGCGGCGTGCAGGGTCGGGGGCAGCTCGCCGTTGACGTCGGTGACGACGTAGCCGAGCTCGCCGCGGGTGGCCAGCACCTGGCCGTCCACGTTGAGGCCGTGCTCGCCGACCAGCGCGTCGACCCGGGCCATGACGCCGGGCACGTTGCGGTGCAGCAGCGCGAACCGCGCCGCCGAGGACCCGTGCAGCGCCACCGCGGGCAGGTTGACGCTCAGCGTCGTCGTCCCGGTGCGGGTGTAATCGGCCAGCTTGCCGGCGACGAAGCGGCCGATGTCGTACTGGGCCTCCTGGGTCGACCCGCCGACGTGCGGGGTGAGGATGACGTTGGGCAGCCCGCGCAGCACCGAGTCGAACGGGTCGCCCTGCTCCTTGGGCTCGTCGGGGAACACGTCGACGGCGGCCCCGGCGATGTGCCCGCTGAGGACGTGCTCGCGCAACGCCTGGTGGTCGACGACGAAGCCGCGGGAGAGGTTGAGGAAGAGGCTGCGCCGGCGCATCCGGGCGAACTGCTCGGCGCCGAACAGGCCCGCGTTGCCGGCCCGCCCGTCGACGTGCAGCGTCACCGTCTCCGCCCGCTCGAGCAGCTCCTCCAGGCTGCCGCAGGCCTCGGCGTTGCCGAGCGCGAGCTTGTCCTCGAGGTCGTAGAAGAGCACCCGCATGCCCAGCGCCTCGGCGAGCACCGACAGCTGGCTGCCGATGTTGCCGTAGCCGACGATGCCCAGGGTCCGGCCGCGGATCTCGTGGCTGCCGGTCGCCGACTTGTCCCACACCCCGTCGTGCAGGGCGCGGTCCCGGTCGGTGAGCCGCCGGGCGAGGCTGATGATCTCCGCGATGGCCAGCTCGACGACGCTGCGGGTGTTGGAGTACGGCGCGTTGAACACCGCGACGCCGGCCGCGGCCGCCGCGGGCAGGTCGATCTGGTTGGTGCCGATGCAGAAGGCGCCCACCGCCGCGAGCGCCGGGCGGCTCTCCACGACCTTCCTGGTCACCTGCGTCTTCGACCGGATGCCGAGCAGGTCGACGCCGTCGAGGGCGGCGGCCAGGTCGGCCTCGTCGAGCGCGCCCCGCAGGGACTCCACCTCGTAACCGGCCGAGGACAGCAGTTCCACCGCCACCGGGTCGATGTTCTCCAGCAGCAGGGCTCTGGGCATGTCGGACTCGTCCTCCCTCAGACAACGCGACTGCCCATGCTCCCAGGCCCGGCCGCGCCGCCGGTGGGGGCCGGCCGGACCGCACCCCCTTCGGGCGGGCCAGCGCGGACCGTCGGCGCCTGCCGATCGATGCCGTCGGGGCCCCGCCCGCCGCACGACCTAGCCTCAGCCGCATGCGTGCCGTGCAGATCACCCGCTTCGGCGGCCCCGAGGTCCTCGACGTCGTCGACCTCCCCGACCCCGTCCCCGGCGACGGCCAGCAGCTCTACGAGGTGTCGTCGGCGGGGGTGAACTACGCCGACACCCACCAGACCGAGGACAGCTACCTGGCTCCGCAGCAGCTGCCGCTGGTCCCCGGGGCCGAGTTCGTGGGCCGCCCGGCCGGCGGCGGGGAGCGGGTGGTCGGGCTGCTCGAGGGCAGCGGTGGCTACGCCGAGAAGGTGGTCGCCAACCCGCGGCTGACCTGGCCGGTGCCCGACGGCGTCACCGACGAGCAGGCCCTCGCCCTCGTGCTGCAGGGCACCACCGCCTGGCACCTGCTGCGCACCAGCGCCCACCTGGCCGCCGGGGAGTCGGTGGTCGTGATCGCCGGCGCCGGCGGGGTCGGCTCGCTGGCGGTCCAGCTGGCGAAGCGCTGGGGCGCGGGCCGGGTGATCGCCACCGCGTCGAGCGCGGAGAAGCGCGCGCTGACCGAGGAGCTCGGCGCCGACGCCAGCGTCGACCCCGCCCTCGCCGACGACGACCCCAAGGCGTTCGCCGCCGCGCTGCGCGAGGCCAACGGCGGCAAGCGGGTCGACGTCGTCCTGGAGATGACCGGCGGCAACGTCTTCGACGGCGCGTTCTCCGCCCTGGCGCCCTTCGGCCGGCTCGTGGCATACGGCATGGCCGGCCGGCGCCCGCCGAAGCCGGTGCAGGCGCCGGCGCTCATGGGCACCAGCCGGGCGGTCGTCGGCTTCTGGCTGGCGCACTGCTTCGGCCGGCCGGCCATGCTCGACGAGGCGATGGGCGAGATGCTGCCGCTGGTCGCCGACGGCGCCCTGAAGCCGGTCGGCGGCGGCCGTTTCCCGCTGACCGCCGTCCGCGAGGCGCACCAGGACCTGCTCGCCCGCCGCACCACCGGCAAGCTCGTCCTCGACCCCACCCGCTGACGCCCGCGGGTGCCGGGGCCCCTCCCCGGCACCCGCGCCCCGTCAGCCCTGGGTCGGGATCTTGTACGGCGCTGTCGCTCCGGCGTCGATCATCATCGTCGTGCCTGTGACGTAGCGGGACTCGTCGGAGGCCAGGTACAGGACGGCGTTGCTGATGTCGACCGCCTCCACCCAGGGCACCGGCAGGGCGTTGAGCGGCCGGAACGCCTGCTCCGCCTCCTCGCGGCTGAGGTCCTGCCGCCCGGTGAACAGCTCGTAGCTCGCCGGGTTCTGCACCATCGGTGTGTCCACGGTCGTGGGGTGCACCGAGTTGACCCGGATCCGGTGTGGCGCCAGCTCGACGGCGAGCGCACGCATGAGCCCCACGACCCCGTGCTTGGCGGCGGTGTAGTGCGCCAGGTTGGGGAAGGCGATCACCCCGGCCGTGGAGCTGGTCAGGACGACCGAGCCCCCCTCGCCCCGCTCCACCATCGACGGCACCGCCGCTTTGACCGTCTTCCACACGCCGGTCAGGTTGACGTCGACGACGTCCTGCCACTGCTCCTCGGTGAGCTCGAGGGCGGGGGCGTAGCTGCCGATCCCGGCGTTGGCGCAGACGACGTCGACGCGCCCGAACTGGGACAGCCCCTCGTCGACGACGCGCTGCAGCGAGCCGAGGTCGCGGACGTCGGCCTGCTGGGCGACGATCCGCCGGTCGAGCGCCTCGACCGCCTTGACCGTCTCCTGCAGGTCGGCCTCGGTCGCGCCCGGGGAGGGCACCGTGGCGATGTCCTGGCAGATGTCCACCGCGATGATGTCGGCACCCTCCTCCGCCAGCCGGATGGCATGGGCGCGACCCTGCCCGCGTGCGGCACCGGTGATGAAGGCGACCTTCCCCTCGACCCGTCCCACGGTGACCCCCTCCGTCGCGGGGTGCACCCCGGTGGCCACCCCGGTGCCGGATCACTGTGATCCGGAGCGCACAGGAGGTCAAGGACCCTCCTGCCGTGCGGAGGAGCGAATGCGCCGGGAGGCCGCACCTCTCGCCGCAGGGGCCTCCCCCCCAGGGGTCACGGGGTCTCGCCCGGTCCCCGTCACCGTCCCTAACGTCCCCGGTGACCACTGCTGGGGGTGTGCAACGGCGCCCGGTCCCCGGTGATCACCCGATCGCTCGCTCCTGGGGAGACCGTGTCCCGATCCATGCCCCGATCCCGCGCTGCCGTGTTCACGCTCGGCGCCGCACTGCTCACCGGACTGACCGGCTGCGAGTGGCCCGACGTCAGCATGAGCCCGGGCCTCAGCGCCGAGGCCGCCGAGACCACCGAGGCCGAGCCGGCCGCCGACGAGGACGACGCCGCCACGGCCGCGGCGACGACGTCCGCGGCCGCCCGCCCGGCCGGCGACCTCGACAGCGGCTCGCTCACCCGCACGCTGCCGGCCGGTGACCGCACCGTCGTCGTCGACTACTGGACCGACCAACAGGCCACGACCTGGACCGCCGGGGACGACAAGACCATCCAGCTCTCGGCGCACGTCGAGGGCGGGGACGGCGACGCCGAGGTCCTGGTGACCCGCTTCGCGGCCACCACCGACGACGGCAGCACCCGCGCCCTCGCCGCCGAGGACCGCGGCGAGTTCGCGCTCACCCCGCCGTTCAGCTACACCACCGCGCTCAGCCTGCCGGGGACCGCGTCGGCCGCCGGCTCGCTCACCGTCTCGGTCCAGTTCGACCTGCTGGTCGAGACCGAGCCCGGCGCGGAGCGCTACTTCCGCCAGACCGTGCTCGACACCCTCGAGCTGCCGCTCCTGCAGGAGGACCCCTCGTGACCCAGCTCGTCGTCCACGGCAACCGGCGCGCCACCGACCGCGCGCACCTGCTGGCCCGCGGCGGCCAGGAGATCCCCGACATCAGCTCGCTGGTGCCGGCCGAGTTCGGCGGCTCCGAGGCCCGCGACCAGCAGCCGCGGCACGCCACGATCAGCTGCGTCATCCCGGCGTACAACGAGGAGTCGACGATCGCCGACGTCCTCACCTCGCTGCTGGCCCAGACCCGGCCGCCGGACGTCATCCACGTCGTCATCAACAACACCGACGACGACACCCCGGAGATCGCCGGGCAGTTCGCCGGCGAGCACACCCGCGTGGTCAAGGGCGAGAGCTACCGGACCGTCGTGCACGTGCACGACATCGGCGAGAACCCCGACAAGAAGGTCGGCGCCCTCAACTACGGCTACTTCGTCAGCCGCGGCCACGACTACATCCTCGGCGTCGACGGCGACACCACCCTCGACCGGCGCTGCGTGGAGTGGCTGGAGAAGGAGATGGTCACCGACCCGCGCATCGGCGGCCTGTCGGCGATCTACACCTTCGACAAGTCGAGGGTCCACGGCGCGATGGCGCGGTTCCTCGTCGCCGGCCAGCGCGCGCAGTTCGCCGGTTTCAACATGGACAACCTGGTCCGCGGCCGGAACATGGCCGTGCTCGGCGGCCAGTGCAGCCTGTTCAGCGTCCGCGCGCTCGAGACGGTCATGTACCGCCACCACCAGTCCGCGCCGTGGGTGCGCGACTCGGAGGTCGAGGACTCCAAGCTCTCGCTGCAGATCAAGGACGCCGGCTTCAGCACCAAGATCAGCGCGCGGGCCCGGGCCTTCGTCGGCCCGATGACCACCCTGCGGGCGCTGCACGGCCAGCAGGTGAAGTGGAACTTCGGCGGCATCGACCTGCTCTGGCCCGGCCAGCGCGGCGACAGCAAGGGCCAGCCGCTGCACCCGAACCTGCGGCTGCGCTGGTACGAGAACGTCTCGATGGTCTTCAACATCGGCGCGCGGATGGGCTTCCTGCTGCTCCTTGCCGCGGCGCTGTCGATCGACGCCTTCGTGTTCAACCCGGTCTGGCTGATCCCGCCGGCGGTGGCGACGCTGCTCAACCTGCGGATCGCGCTGTCGATGCACGACACGAGCGCCAGCGACATCTTCTACGCGCTGCTGGTGGCGCCCGCCGAGCTCTACATGTGGGTCCGCATGGGGCACTTCCTCACCGCGTGGGTGCAGTTCTTCGCCCGGGTGGAGAAGGACAACTGGGCGGCGCAGGCGGCGGCCGAGCGGGGCCGCGGGTCGGCCTACGTCATGCCGGCGGTCTGCGCGGCGGCCACCTTCGTCGTGCTGATCTTCGCCTGGAGCCAGCAGAGCATCGGCGTGCAGTCGGCGATCCTGTCCATCGGCTGGCCGGTGCTCTACCTGCTCACCGTCCTGCAGACGATCTTCATGCTGCGGAAGCTGGTCCGCCGCCAGCGCGGTTTCACCGTCTGAGGCCACCGCTGCGCAGCATGGGCCGCCGGGGACGACGCCGTCCCCGGCGGCCCGTCGTCGTCCGCGGGCTCAGCGCGCCTCGGGGTCGGGGCCGTTGACCGCCCGGCCGCCGTCGACGGGCAGGACGGCGCCGGTGACGAAGGCCGCCGCCGGGGACAGCAGGAAGGCGACGACGTCGGCCACCTCGGCGGGCGCGCCGACCCGGCCCAGCGGGTGCAGCGCGGCCAGCTCGGCGTCGACACCGGGGTGCGAGGCCCGGAACTCCTCCAGCCGGTCCGTGGCGATCGTGCCCAGCGCGACGGCGTTGGCCCGGATCCCGTCGGGCCCGTGGTCGACGGCGACGGCCCGCGTCAGCCCCTCGACCGCGGCCTTCGCCGTCGCGTAGGGCAGCGCCCCGCGGACCGGCCGCTGCGCCTGGTGCGAGGACACGGTCACGATCGCCCCCGGCCGGCCGTGCGCCCGGAGGTGCCCGACGGCGGCCGAGCAGCTCGCCAGGGCCAGGGCCAGGTTCGCGGTGACCAGGTCGAGCACCTCCGCGGTGGTCGCCGAGGTGAGCGTGGCGTCGCGGAAGACCGCGGCGTTGGCCACCCAGCCGGTCAGCGGGCCGGCCTCCTCGGCCAGGGCCGCCGCGCGGTCGAGGACGGCGGGGTCGCGCGCGTCGCCGCTGACCAGCCGCAACCGGTCGTGCACCCAGCCGAGGTCGGCGGCGGTGTCGACCACGACCACCTCGCCGTCGGCGGCCAGCCGCTCGGCGATCGCCCGCCCGACGCCCTGCGCTCCGCCGGTCACCACCGACGACGGCCGGGGCGCCACGTCAGAACAGCCGTTGCAGGCGCCAGGCGGCCAGGCCCAGCCCGCCGAAGAGCAGCAGCGTGGCGATCCGCACGAACCAGTAGGACACGTCCTGCGGCTCGGTGGTGTAGCCGATCTGGCTGCCCAGGTCGTCGTAGACGGCCTCGAGCTCGGCGCGGGTGCGGGCCTCGTTGTACTGCCCGCCGGTCTCCTCGGCGATCTGCCGCAGGGCGTCGCGGTCGATGGGCACCGGGGTCACCTCGCCGCCGATCTCGATCGACCCGTAGTCGGTGCCGAACGCGATCGTCGACACCGGCACCCCGGCCGCCTGCGCCGCCGCGGTCGCCTGGGTGTTCTCCCGGCCCACGGTGTTGTAGCCGTCCGACAGCAGCAGGATCCGCGCCGGCGGCAGCTCCTCGCCCTCGCCGACGTCGAGGGTGGACTGGAAGGTGCTGATCGCGGTGAGCGAGGTGAAGATCGCCTCACCGATCGCGGTCGCCTCCGACAGCTCCAGGTTGGCGATCGCCCCGCGCACCTGGTCGCGGTCGGTCGTGGGCGTGACCAGCGTCGAGGCGGTGCCGGAGAACGACACCAGCCCGAGGTTGATCCGCTCGGGGAGGATGTCGACGAAGTCCGAGGCGGCGTCCTTCATGGCCTCGAAGCGGCTGGGCTCGATGTCCTCGGCCTGCATCGACAGCGACACGTCCAGCGCCAGCACGACGGTGGCGGTCTCCCGCGGCACCCGCACCTCGGTGCTCGGCCGGGCCAGCGACAGCACCAGGCCCAGCAGCGCGGTCAGCGTCAGGCCGAACGCGACGTGCCGCACCCACCCGGCCCGCTTCGGCAGCAGCCCGGCGGCCAGCCCGGTCTGGGAGAACCGCGCCGCGTACACCCGCCGGCGCAGCTGCATGACCACGTAGAGGACGGCCAGCGCGACGACGGGGACGAGCGCGATCAGCCACAGCGGTGACTGGAAACTCACGAGCGGACCTCTCTGGGGGTCGGGGCGGTCACCGGGAGGCCCCGCCGCTGCCCGCGCGGCGCCGGTCGGCCACGAAGCGCACGACGTCCATCAGCCAGTCGCGGTCGGTGCGCAGCTGCAGGTGCCCGGCGCCGGCGCGGCGCAGGCCCGCGGCGATCGCCCGCCGCTGCTCGGCCGCGCCCTCGGCGAAGCGGGCGCGGAACACCGGGTCCCCGGTGGGCACCTCGAGGGTCTGCCCGGACTCGGGGTCGCGCACGGTGAGCAGGCCGACGTCGGGCAGCTCCAGCTCCCGCGGGTCGACCACCTCGACGGCCAGCAGCTCGTGCCGGGCACCGAGGCCGCGCAGCGGCCGCTCCCAGTCGGTGTCGCCGAGGAAGTCGCTGACCACCACGACCAGCCCGCGGCGGCGCGGCGGGCGGCGCAGCGTCTCCAGGGCGGCGGCGAGGTCGCCGCGGCGTCCGGTGGCGGCCCGCGGGGTGGCCACCACCCCGCGCAGCAGCCGGTCGGCGGCCAGCCGGCCGGCCTGCGCCGGGTAGCGGTCCACCCGCTCCCCGGTGGTGACGACGGCGCCCAGCCGGTTGCCGCCGCGGACGGTGAGGTGGCTGACGGCGGCCAGCCCGGCGATGGCGAGGTCGCGCTTGTCGCACAGGCCGGTGCCGAAGTCGAGGCTGGCCGAGAGGTCGACCACCGCCCAGGTCTCCAGCTCCCGGTCGGCGATCGTCTCGCGGACGTGCGGCACCTGCGTGCGCGCGGTGACCGGCCAGTCCATCCGCCGGACGTCGTCGCCGGGGTGGTAGGTGCGCGAGTCGCCGGCCTCGCTGCCCGAGCCGGGCACCAGGCCGAGGTGGTCGCCCTGCAGCAGCCCGTCGAGCCGCCGCCGGACGGTCAGCTCCAGCCGCTGCAGCAGCACGTCGGCCGGGCCCTCGCCGAAGTGCGGGGGCGAGCCGTCGCCGTCCCGCGGGTCGATCCCCGAGCCCGGGGTGCCCGCGGGCGCGGGCGCCGTCGCCGTCCCCACCGCGCCGGCCGGGGCGGGGTCCGCCCCGGCCCGTGCGCGGCCGCGACGTCCGATCACGCCTGCGGGGCGCCGGGGACGTGCCCGTTGCCGCCGGGCACGCCGGCGCCGGGCTGGCCGCCCTGTGGCATCGACCCGTTCTGCGCCGGGCCGGCCGGGACGGCGCCCGGCTGGCCGGGACCGGCCTGGCCCGGGCCGCCGGGCGCGAAGCCGGGCGGGCCGTACGGCGGCAGGCCCTGCGGCGGGCCGAAGGGCGCCCCGGGCGGCGGCACCGCCGGACCGCCCGGCGCGGCGGGGCCGTAGCCGCCGGCCCGCTGGCGGGGGGTCACCTGCGGCAGCGGCACGGTCTGCAGGATCCGCTTCACCACGTGGTCCGGCGGGACGCCGTCAGCCAGCGCGTCGTAGGACAGCACCAGCCGGTGGCGCAGCACGTCGGCGGTCACGTCGAGCACGTCCTGCGGCAGCACGTAGTCGCGGCCGCGGACCAGGGCCAGCGCCCGGCCGGCCGCGATCAGGCCCAGCGAGGCGCGCGGGCTGGCGCCGTAGGACACCCACGAGGCGACGTCGTCCATGCCGTGCTCGCGCGGCTGGCGGGTGGCCACGACGAGCCGGACGACGTAGTCGACCAGCGCGTGGTGCACGAAGACCTGGGAGGCCGCGCGCTGCATGCGGCGCAGGTCCTCCGGGCCGAGGACGGTCTCGGGCACCGGCGGGGTCGACCCCATCCGGTAGATGATCTCGCGCTCCTCTTCCGGGCTCGGGTAGTCGACGAGCACCTTCATGAGGAAGCGGTCGCGCTGCGCCTCGGGCAGGGGGTAGACGCCCTCGGACTCGATCGGGTTCTGGGTGGCCAGCACGAGGAACGGGTCGGGCAGCGGGTGGGTGACGCCGCCGATGGAGACCTGCCGCTCGGCCATGACCTCCAGCAGCGCCGACTGCACCTTGGCCGGCGCGCGGTTGATCTCGTCGGTGAGCACGAAGTTGGCGAACACCGGGCCGAGCTCGGTGTCGAAGGCGTCCTGTCCGGCCTTGTAGATGCGGGTGCCCAGGATGTCGGCGGGCACGAGGTCGGGGGTGAACTGCAGCCGGGCGAACCGCCCGCCGACGACGGTGGCCAGCGTCTCGACGGCGAGGGTCTTGGCCACGCCGGGGACGCCCTCGAGGAGCACGTGCCCGCGGGCGAGCAGCGCGACCAGCATCCGCTCGACCAGGCGGTCCTGGCCGACGATGACCCGCTTGATCTCGAACAGCGCCCGTTCCAGCCGGGCGGCGTCGGCCGACGGCGGCACCGGGGCACCGGCGGCCGCGGCGGTGGCGCCGGCGGGCTTGTCGAGAGGGGTGCTGGCGGCGGTGGTCACGGGGCTCCTCGGATGCCGGTCCGCGGCCTCCCGGTCCGGATCGGGGCTCCCGGGGGGCCGGTGACGGGGCCTTCCGCCCGTCCCGGGGTCAGTGTCCCACCCGGACCTGGGTGTCCGTCCGGTCCCGCGCGGCGCCGCGCCGCCCGCCCCGTCGGCGGGACACGCCGGGCGGACGCGCCGTACCGGGGGGTGCGTCCCCCTGCCCCGGGGGTCCAACGGCTGCTAGCGTTGGCGACGCGTCGGGCAGCTCCCCCCGTGGCTGCCCGACGCCCTCATGCCCAGCCGGTGTCCGCGCCCGGCAGTGCGTCCTCCCAGCCTCCCTGCAGGGTCCCGCCGCGAGCGTGCGAGCGGTGGGGGCAGGGAGGTCCTTCGTCACGCCGTGGGGCGGACCGCCCCGAAGTACGTGCTGCCGAACCACATCGGCGCCACCTTGACCACGTCGCCGCTCTGCGGGGCGTGGACCACCTTGCCGTCGCCGATGTAGAGCGCCACGTGGTAGATCGAGGTGTAGGAGCTCCCCGAGCCCCAGAAGACCAGGTCGCCGGGGCGCAGGTCGCCGCGGGCGACGGTCTTGCCGCGGTTGTTCCACCACTGGTCGCGGCTGGTGCCGCCGATCCGGATGCCGGCCCGCGCGTAGGCGTACTCCGTCAGCCCGGAGCAGTCGAAGCCGTGGATGCCGGTGTCCGGCGGGATGCCGTAGCTCGGGCCGTTCGCGCCGCCGCCGCCCCAGCTGTAGGGCAGGCCGCGCTGGGACATCGCCGCGTCGATCGCCCGCTGCACAGCCGAGGCCGACGGGGCGCCGGCGACGGTCGACGACGGCGGCGTCGGCGTGCCCGCCGCACCCCCGGAGGACGAGCCCGACGAGGAACCCGACGAGGACGAGCCAGACGGAGCCGGAGCGGGAGCCGGAGCGGGAGCCGGAGCCGGAGCCGGGGCCGGGGCCGGGGCCGGGGCCGGGGCCGGAGCCGGAGCCGGAGCCGGGCGCGTCGACGGGGCGGCCTGCGGAGCGGGCGGGGCCGGGCGGGCCGGGGCGGGGGTCGCGCTGGCCGCGGCGCGCGCAGCCGCGGCGCGCGCAGCCGCGGCGGCGGCCGCAGCGGCCGCGGCCTCGGCGGCGTCCTGCTCCTGCTGGAGCTCGGTGACCTCCTGACCGGCGGCCGCGGCCTGGGCGGCCAGGGCGTCACGCTGCCCGGCGAGCGCGGCGGTCTGCTCGCGGGCGGAGAGCTCCTGGGCCTGGGCGCCCTCGAGGATCACGGCGGCCTCGGCCTGCAGCTCCTCGGCCTGCTCCGACGCGGTGTGCGCCTCCTGCTGGGCGACGGCGGCCTGCTCCTGCAGGACGACGAGCTCGCCGACGACGTCGACGCGGTGGGTGCCGGCCGCCTCGAGCAGCGCGGCCCGCTCGATGAGCTGCGCGGGGCCGCCGGAGGACAGCAGCGCGGCCGCGCCGGGCGCGGTGCTGCCCTGGATGTAGGTGTCGCGGGCGTAGGCGGCGACCTGGGCGCGCCCGGTGGCGACCTCGGCGTCGGCCCGCGCGGCGGCGGCCGCAGCCTCGTCGGCGGCGGCGCGCGCGGCCTCGTAGGCGGCCTGCGTCTCCTCGTAGTCCTGCAGCGCGATCTGCGCGTTCTGGTGCGCCTGGGCGGCGGCGGCCTCGGCCTCGGCGAGCTGCGCGCTCAGCACGCCCACCTGCGCCGAGGCGGCGTCCCGCGCGGCCTCGGCGGCGGCGATCTCCTCGTCCGTGGGCGCCGCGGCGGCGGTGCCGGGGGTCAGCCCGACGGCCAGCAGACCGGCCACGGCGGTCCCGGCGGCGCGCAGCGCCCAGCGGTGATGTCGCGTGCGCGTACCCGTACCCACGTGCCGACCCCTCCCGGTGCGCCGGCGTGCGGGCCGGGCGCGTGCTCTCCGGGCACCCGTCCGGGTGCCACCCGCACGGAGATCGACCGGCCGGGTGGCCCGGTTGAGAGCGTCTCCCCCCGAAGGGTGGGGTCGGGCCCCTCCCGGCCGGGAGGGGCGGCGGGTTCAGTTCACCTGACGTTCGCTCGACTGCCAGAAGGGCTCGCGCAGCTTGAACTTCTGGATCTTGCCGGTGGCCGTGCGGGCCAGCGCGTCGCGGAACTCCACTCGCTTGGGCGTCTTGTACCCGGCCAGCCGCGAGCGGCAGTGGGCGATGATCTCCTCCGCGGTGACGGTCTCCCCCTCGGTCACGACGACGATCGCGGTCACCAGCTCGCCCCACTTGTCGTCGGGGATGCCGATCACGGCGACCTCGGCGACGGCGGGGTGGCTGAACACGGCGTCCTCCACCTCGATGGAGGAGACGTTCTCGCCGCCGGTGATGATCACGTCCTTCTTGCGGTCGGAGATGGTCAGGTAGCCGCCGTCGTCGATGCTGCCGCCGTCGCCGGTGTGGAACCAGCCGCCCTCGAGCGCCTCGGCGGAGGCGTCGGGGTTGTCCCAGTAGCCGGCCAGCACGGTGTTGCCCTGGGCGAGCACCTCGCCGGACTCGCTGACCCGCAGCCGGGTGCCCAGCGCCGGGACGCCGGCCCGTGACAGCCGCTTGGCGCGCTCCTCGGGGTCGAGGTCGTCGAACTCCGCGCGCGGCCGGTTGATGGTCAGCAGCGGGGCGGTCTCGGTGAGGCCGTAGATCTGGTTGAACTCCCAGCCGAGCTCGGCCTCGACGCGGGCGACGGTGCGCGAGGGCGGCGGCGCACCGGCGACGACGATCCGCACCCGGTCGCGGCCGGGCACCTCTCCGTCCCACTCGGCTGCGGCGTCGAGGACGGCGTTCCAGACGGCGGGCGCGCCGGACATCATCGTGACGCCGTGCTGCTCGACGCGGCGCAGGATCTCCGCGCCGTCGACCTTGCGCAGCACCACCTGGCGGGCGCCGACGCCGGCCATCGTGTACGGCAGCCCCCAGCCGTTGCAGTGGAACATCGGGAGCGTGTGCAGGTAGACGTCGCGGTCGCTGACCTGCATGTGCATGCCGAAGGTGACCGCGTTGACCCAGATGTTGCGGTGGGTCATCTGCACGCCCTTGGGCCGCGCGGTGGTGCCGCTGGTGTAGTTGATGGTGGCGGTGGCGTCCTCGTCGGGCTCGCCCCACGGCCGGGGCTCGGCGCCGAAGGCCAGCAGCTGCTCGTACTCCTCGCCGGTGCCGAACCGGTGCTCGGCCTGCACGCCCTTGAGCGAGGTCTCCAGCTCCGGGTCGACCAGCAGCACGCGCGCGCCGCAGTGCCCGACGATGTAGGAGACCTCCTCCGGGTTGAGCCGGAAGTTGATCGGCACCGCCACCCGGCCCGACGACGGGACGGCCAGCAGCACCTCCAGCAGCCGGGCGGCGTTGTGGCTGACGATCGCCACCCGCTCGCCCTCCTCCACGCCGAGCGCGTCGAGACCGGCCTGGAGCGCGCGTCCGCGACGGGCGAACTCGCGCCAGGTCACCTCGCCCAGCGACGGCGCGGGCTGGCTCGGCTCGTCGACGACGCCGACGCGGTCGCCGTAGACCAGCTCGGCGCGGTCGAGGAAGTCGCGGGTGGTGAGGGGCACGCGCATGCGATCTCCCGGGGAGCCAGGGCCGACCGCGGGCCGGTCAGCCGCTCGACGTGGTCGCCGTCACGCTAGCCGCCTCCGCGACGATCAGGTGACCTGATCGTGCAGCGTCCTCCCGCACGGTGGGCGGTGAGGGAGGACGCGCTGCGGTGAGGGAGGACCCGCTGCGGTGCGGGAGGACGAGGGTCAGCCGTCCGTGGCCAGCACCGCCCACGCGGCGGCGACCGTGCCGGCCGTCGCCGCGACCACCCGGACGGTGTCGGCGTGGCAGAGCCGGCGGTGCACTCCGGCGTCCCACCCGGCGGCCAGCTGCCGGTGCAGCGGGACGGCGACCAGCGCCGTCACCGCGAGCACCAGCGCGAGGCAGCCGCCGCTCGCGAGCACCGGCAGCAGCGGCGTCCCGGCCGGTCGGGCGGCCAGCAGCCACAGCGTGGTGACGGCCTGGCCGGCGAACAGCGGCCCGACGACCCACGCGATCAGCCGCTGGTGCGCCCGCTCGTACGCGGGGAACGCCTCCGGCGGCACCCGCGCGAACTGCGGGTAGACCAGCGCGCGCACGGTCCACTGGAAGCCGGCGTAGGCCGCCGTCAGCGCGAGGTGGACGACGAGGAGGGTCACCGCTTCGGCGGCTTGCCGCGCCAGGCCAGGCTCTGCGCGTCGAGCTCGCGCAGCAGCGGGTCGCCCTCGGTGAGCACCCGCTCGGCCAGCGCGACGGCGCCGGCGAGCTGCTCGTCGGACAGCTGCGCGAACGCGGGCGACCGGCGGCGGTCGAGCACGTCGTACCAGCGCCCCGCCACGGCGTGGTCGAGCACGATGCGGCCGAAGCAGTGGTCGTTCCTGACGACCCAGCGGCCCTCGCGGGCCCGCCGCGGCAGCTCGCGCAGCACGAGCTCGCGGTAGCGGGCCTCGAGCTCCGCGCGGGTCACGCCGTCCCCAGCAACCGCGGCAGCGCCGTCGAGATGGGCTCGCGGACGACGAGGTCGGCCAGCCCGTCGTAGGGCGTGGGCTCGGCGTTGACGATGACGACGCGGGCCCCGTGCGCCGCGGCGACCTCCACCAGCCCGGCGACCGGGTACACCACCAGCGAGGTGCCGACGGCGAGGAAGACGTCGCAGTCGGCGGCCGCCTGCACCGCGGCGTCGAGGACCCGCTGGTCGAGGGCCTGCCCGAAGCTGACCGTCGCCGACTTGAGGATGCCGCCGCAGACCAGGCACGCGGGGTCGGGCTCGCCGGCGTCGAGCCGGGCCAGGGCGTCGTCCATCGACGTGCGGTCGCCGCAGGACAGGCACTCGACGGCGTGCACGGTGCCGTGCAGCTCGAGGACCCGGTCCGGTGCGGAGCCCGCCGCCTGGTGCAGCCCGTCGACGTTCTGGGTGAGCAGCGCGCGCAGCCGGCCCCGGCGGCCGAGGTCGGCCAGCGCGCGGTGCCCGGCGTTCGGGGCGACGTCGGCGGCGCGCATCCCCGCCCGCATGCGCCACGCCTTGCGCCGGATCCCGGGGTCGGAGACGTAGTAGGACAGCGTCACGAGCTTCTCGGCGTCGGGGTCGCGGGTCCACACGCCCTGCGGCCCGCGGTAGTCGGGGATGCCGCTGTCGGTGGAGACGCCCGCACCGGTCAGCACCGTGATCCGGCGGGCGCCGGCCAGCCAGTCCGGGAGCGGGTCGGGCACGGCGCCGGTCACGCCGTCCACCGTAGGTCCGTCCTCTCCTCGTGCGCGTCCGCGGAAGTGCACGGGCCACGGGCGTCGTGCGACGCAGCTCACCGGGGAAGGGAAGGGTCGCCTGGCCAGCGGCTCGTCGGGTCGGGCTGGGATGATGGAGGGTGGCATTCAAGCCCGATGGACACGCGAGGGTGAGGCGCAAGCAGTGGCAGCCAGCAAGGACAGCTTCGGGGCCCGGTCGACGCTCAGCGTCGACGGCACCGACTACGACATCTACCGGCTCGACGCGGTCGAGGGCGCAGACCGGCTCCCCTTCAGCCTGAAGGTCCTGCTCGAGAACCTGCTGCGCACCGAGGACGGCGCGGACATCACCGCCGACCACATCCGGGCGCTGGCGAACTGGGACCCCTCGGCCGAGCCCGACCAGGAGATCCAGTTCACCCCGGCCCGTGTGGTCATGCAGGACTTCACCGGCGTCCCCTGCATCGTCGACCTCGCCACCATGCGCGAGGCCATGGCGGAGCTCGGCGGCGACCCGAACAAGATCAACCCGCTGGCGCCGGCCGAGCTGGTCATCGACCACTCGGTCATCGCCGACGTCTTCGGCACCCCGGACTCGTTCGAGCGCAACGTCGAGATCGAGTACCAGCGCAACGGCGAGCGCTACCAGTTCCTGCGCTGGGGCCAGGGCGCCTTCGACGACTTCAAGGTCGTCCCCCCGGGCATGGGCATCGTCCACCAGGTCAACATCGAGCACCTGGCCCGCGTGGTGTTCCCGCGCCAGGAGGGCGACCGCGTCGTCGCCTACCCCGACACCTGCGTGGGTACCGACTCGCACACCACGATGGTCAACGGGCTGGGCGTGCTCGGCTGGGGCGTCGGCGGCATCGAGGCCGAGGCCGCGATGCTCGGCCAGCCGGTGTCGATGCTCATCCCGCGCGTGGTCGGCTTCAAGCTGACCGGTGAGCTGCCCGAGGGCTCCACCGCCACCGACCTGGTCCTCACGATCACCGAGATGCTGCGCCAGCACGGCGTCGTCGGGAAGTTCGTCGAGTTCTACGGCGAGGGCGTCTCCGCGGTCCCGCTGGCCAACCGCGCCACGATCGGCAACATGAGCCCGGAGTTCGGCTCGACCGCGGCGATGTTCCCCATCGACGAGGAGACCATCACCTACCTGGAGCTGACCGGACGCCCGGCCGCGCAGGTGGCGCTGGTCGAGGCCTACGCCAAGGAGCAGGGCCTGTGGCACGACCCGTCGCGTGAGCCCGCCTTCTCCGAGTACCTCGAGCTGGACCTGTCCACGGTCGTCCCCTCGATCGCCGGCCCGAAGCGGCCGCAGGACCGGGTCGCGCTCACCGACGCCAAGGCCTCCTTCCGCGAGGCGCTGCCGACCTACGCGCCGGTCGACGAGATGCAGCAGGACGACGACGACGCGCCCCGCGACGCCGGCTCCAGCGTCGACGAGTCGGTCGAGGAGACCTTCCCGGCCTCGGACCCGGCCAGCCCGTTCGCGCACGACAACGGCGACGCCGGCAAGCCGCACCACGTCGTCACCGGCCCGGTGGCCGACCGCGCCTCCAAGCCCACCCGCGTGGTGCTCGAGGACGGCACGGAGACCTTCGTCGACCACGGCCACGTCGTGATCGCCGCGATCACCTCCTGCACCAACACCTCCAACCCGCAGGTGATGCTCGGGGCGGCGCTGCTGGCGAAGAAGGCCGTCGAGGCGGGCCTGGAGACCAAGCCCTGGGTCAAGACGACGCTGGCGCCGGGCTCGAAGGTGGTCACCGACTACTACGAGAAGTCCGGCCTCACCCCGTACCTCGAGAAGCTCGGCTTCTTCCTGGTCGGCTACGGCTGCACCACCTGCATCGGCAACTCCGGCCCGCTGCCGGAGCCGGTGTCGGCCGCGGTCAACGAGGCCGACCTCGCCGTCGTCTCGGTGCTGTCGGGCAACCGCAACTTCGAGGGCCGGATCAACCCCGACGTCAAGATGAACTACCTGGCCAGCCCGCCGCTGGTCATCGCCTACGCGCTGGCCGGGTCGATGGACGTCGACATCACCACCGAGCCGCTGGGCAAGGGCAAGGACGGGCAGGACGTGTACCTGCGCGACATCTGGCCCTCGCCGGCCGAGGTGCAGCGGGTCATCGACGAGGCGGTCTCGGCCGAGCAGTTCGGCCGCAGCTACGAGGACGTCTTCGCCGGCACCGAGCAGTGGCAGAACCTGCCCACGCCCACCGGTGACACCTTCTCGTGGGACGCCGAGAGCACCTACGTCCGCAAGCCCCCGTACTTCGAGGGCATGCAGGACCAGCCGGCCCCGGTGCAGGACATCACCGGCGCGCGGACGCTGGCGGTGCTCGGCGACTCGGTGACCACCGACCACATCTCGCCGGCCGGCTCGATCAAGGCCGACAGCCCGGCGGGGCAGTACCTGCGCGAGCACGGCGTCGAGCGCCGCGACTTCAACTCCTACGGCTCCCGCCGCGGGAACCACGAGGTCATGATCCGCGGCACCTTCGCCAACATCCGGCTGCGCAACCAGCTGGTGCCCGGCACCGAGGGCGGCGTCACCAAGAACCACCTCACCGGCGAGACGACGAGCATCTACGAGGCCTCGCAGGCCTACCAGCAGGCCGGCGTCCCGCTGGTCGTGCTGGCCGGCAAGGAGTACGGCTCGGGCTCGTCGCGCGACTGGGCGGCCAAGGGGACGGCGCTGCTCGGCGTCAAGGCGGTCATCGCCGAGAGCTACGAGCGGATCCACCGCTCCAACCTCATCGGCATGGGCGTGCTGCCGCTGCAGTTCCCCGAGGGCCAGAACCGGGAGTCCCTCGGCCTGACCGGCGACGAGGAGTTCACCATCACCGGGATCACCGACCTCAACGACGGCGAGACCCCGCGCACGGTGAAGGTGAAGGCGGGCGACGTGGAGTTCGACGCCCGCGTCCGCATCGACACCCCCGGCGAGGCGAACTACTACCGCAACGGCGGGATCATGCAGTACGTCCTGCGGTCGCTGCGCGGCTCGGCCGCCTGATGGACCTGGGCCTGGGCGGTCGCGGGTACCTGCTCACCGGCGCGAGCCGGGGACTGGGCCTCGCGACCGCCCGGGCCCTCGTCGCCGACGGGGCGCGCGTCCTCGTCAGCTCCCGGTCCGCGTCCTCGGTGGAGGCCGCCGTCGCCGAGCTGGGGGACGGCGCCTCCGGGGTCGCGGCCGACCTCGCCGACCCGGACGCCGCCGACCTGCTGGTCTCCCGCGCCCTCGAGGTGCTCGGTCGGGTCGACGGCGTCCTGGTGTCGGTGGGCGGGCCGGCGCAGGGCACCGTGCTGCAGACACCGGAGGACGCCTGGCGTGACGCCGTCGACAGCGTGCTGCTCGGCCCGCTGCGGCTGGTCCGGGCGTTGGAGCCGCACCTGGGCGAGGGCGCGGCGATCGGCTTCGTGCTGTCGACCTCGGCGCGCCAGCCGATCGGGCACCTGGCGATCTCCAACGGCCTGCGGCCGGGCCTGGCGATGACGGCCAAGGCGCTGGCCGACGAGCTCGGTCCCCGCGGGATCCGGGTGCTCGGGTTGATGCCCGGCACGATCGCCACCGACCGGATCACCGAGATCGAGGCCGCTTCCGGCGATCCCGAGCGCATGCGGGCGCAGACCGAGGCCGGCATCCCGCTTCGCCGGGTGGGCCGGCCCGAGGAGTTCGGCCGGGTGGCCGCCTTCCTGCTCTCCCCCGTCGCCTCCTACGTCACCGGCACCATGGTCGCCGTCGACGGCGGCGTGCTCCGCACCCCATGAGCTCCTGCCCGGTCCTCGTCGCCTGCGCCCACGGCACGCGCAACCCCACCGGACGGCGGCTGGTCGCCGAGCTCGCGCTGGCCGCACGCCGGCTGCGCCCCGGGCTGACCACCACCGCGGCCTTCGTCGACGTGCAGCCGCCGACCGTCGTCGACGTCGTGGCCGGGCTCGCCGGATCCGGGCAGCCGGCCGTCGTCGTGCCGCTGCTGCTGTCGGGCGGCTACCACGTGCACGTCGACATCGCCGGCGCCGTCGCCGCGCACGACACCGCCGTCGCGGCCCGGCCGCTGGGTCCCGACCCCCGGCTGGCCGCGGTGCTGCTCGACCGGCTCGTCGAGGCCGGCGCCGACCCGGGCGACCCGCTGACCGCCGTGGTCCTCGCCGCCGCCGGGTCGAGCGACCCGCGGTCGGTGGCCGACGTGGAGGACACCGCCGACCTGCTGCAGCGCTCCTGGGCCGGGCCGGTGACCACCGGGTACGGCTCGGCCGCCCAGCCGCCGGTGGCCGACGCGGTCGCGGCCGCTCGCAGGGGTGGCGCCGAGCGGGTGGTCATCGCCTCCTACCTGCTGGCGCCCGGCCACTTCCACGGCAAGCTCGCCGAGGCCGGCGCCGACCTCGTCACCGCTCCCCTGCTGCCCGACGAGCGCATCGCCGCCGTCCTGCTCGACCGCTACGACGCCGCCCTCGACAGCCACTAGCGCGACAGAGGCACCTGGTCAGGCCTGCCAGCCGAGCACCCGCTCACCCACGACCAGCACCAGCACGAACACGGCCGCGGCGACCACGGGGACCACCGGCGTCCACCACGAGCGTCGGGCCGCCAGGCGGACCAGCCAGACGGCGAGCGCCAGCCACAGCAGCCAGAGCGGGACCAGGACGGCGCCGGGGACCACCAGACCGCCGGCGAGGTAGAACCACCCGACGGCCAGGTGGGCGAGCCCGGCGAGGGCGGCGACGACGAGCGGCCCCGTGGGGCGGGCGGTGACGGGCTGCACGGCGGCAGCATGCCAGCGCCGGCGGGTCCTCAGGCCGGATCCGGCCCCGTCGCCACCGGGCGGGACGGGTCGTTCGACCACTGCGACCACGAGCCCGGCCACAGCGCCGCCTCGATCCCGGCCTGCGCCAGCGCGGCCACCTCGTGCGCGGCGGTCACCCCCGACCCGCAGTAGACGCCGACCGTCGTCCCCGGGCGCACGCCCAGCGCGGCGAACCGGCCGGCCAGGTCGGTGCGGAACGTGCCGTCGGGCGCCAGGTTCCCCGTCGTCGGCGCGCTCACCGCACCGGGCACGTGGCCGGCCTGCGGGTCCACCGGCTCGACCTCGCCGCGGTAGCGCTCCGCCGCGCGGGCGTCGAGCAGCACCCCGCCGCCGGCCGGCAGCGCCGCGGCCTCGTCGGCGGTGAGCGTGGGCATCCCGCCCCCGGTCAGCGCCACGTCGCCGGGTTCCGGGACGACGTCGCCGGTCTCGAGCGCCCCGCCCGCGGCCACCCAGGCGTCCAGGCCGCCGTCGAGCAAGCGGACGTCGGCGAGCCCGCCCCAGCGCAGCAGCCACCAGGCCCGCGCGGCGGCCAGCCCGCCGGTGGCGTCGTAGGCGACCACCGCGTCGCCGGTGCGGATCCCCCACCGCCGGGCCGCGGCCTGCAGGTCCGCGACCGACGGCAGCGGGTGCCGGCCCTCCTCGGCCGTCGGCGGCGCGGCCAGCTCGGTGTCGAGGTCGGCGAAGACCGCACCCGGCAGGTGGCCGGCGAGGTACCGCTCGCGCCCGCGGTCGTCGCCGAGCGCCCAGCGGACGTCGAGCAGCACCGGCCGGGGCCCGGCGAGCAGGTCCGCGGCACGGACCAGCACGCTCACCGGGCGGTGGCCAGCAGCCCGCGCAGCTCCGCCGTCAGCGCGTCCCGGGCGTCGCGGCGGCCCAGCCACGCGGCCGGGGTCGCCTGGAACAGCGTCGTCTTCCACCGGCCGCCGCCCTCGTCGACCGCCACCAGCGTGTGGATGCTGTGCAGGCCCGGGTCCACGTCGTCCTCACCCGGCGGGATCATCCCGGCGTGCGCGTGCAGCACCGCCACGCCGTCGGCGATCGCGCGCACCGAGCGGACGATGCCGACGTAGGTGGCCGTGGGGTGGCTGCCGAACACCCGCCGCAGGTCCGACGCGATCGACAGCCGCCCGCTGACCGTGGTGCCGTCGTACCCGACCATGTCGCCGTCGTCGGCGAACACCGCGGCGACCGCCGCTCCGCTGCGCCGGTTCCACCCGTCGACGAAGGAGGTGTACAGCGAGCGGATCTGGGCGTCGTACGGGTGGGCGGACGTCACGGAGCTCCTCCTGGTGCAGCTGGGGCAGGAGGAACGCTAGTTGCTACGCCGCGTCGACCGTCCGACGCTCGCCGTCGGCGAACTGCGTCCGGTAGAGGTCGGCGTACCGCCCCCCGAGCGCCAGCAACTCCTCGTGAGTACCCGACTCCACGATGCGACCGTCGTCGACGACGAGGATCTGGTCGGCGCTGCGGATGGTGGACAGCCGGTGCGCGATCACCAGCGACGTCCGGCCGGCCAGCGCGGTGTCCAGCGCGTGCTGCACCGCCACCTCCGACTCGCTGTCGAGGTGCGCGGTCGCCTCGTCGAGGATGACGATCCCCGGCGCCTTCAGCAGCACCCGCGCGATGGCCAGGCGCTGCTTCTCCCCGCCGGAGAGCCGGTAGCCGCGGTCCCCGACCACCGTGTCCAGCCCGTCGGGCAGCGAGGCGACCAGGGCCGCGATCCGCGCGCCGGTCAGCGCCGACCACAGCTCCTCCTCGGTGGCGTCGGGCCGGGCGTAGCGGAGGTTGGCGCGGATGGTGTCGTGGAACAGGTGCGCGTCCTGGCTGACGACGCCGATCGCGTCGCGCAGGGAGGCCAGCGTGGCCCGCCGGACGTCGAGCCCGCCGACCCGCACCGTCCCGGCGGTCACGTCGTAGAGCCGCGGCACGAGGTTGACGACGGTGGACTTGCCCGCACCGGAGTGCCCGACCAGGGCCACCATCTGACCGGGCTCGACGCGGAACGACACGTCGTGCAGCACCGCCGTCGGCCCGCCGTGCTCGGGCAGCGACACGTCCTCCAGGGAGGCCAGCGAGACGTCGGAGGCGGCCGGGTAGCTGAAGGAGACCGCGTCGAACTCGATGGACCGGTCGTCGGCGGGCACGGGCACCGCGTCGGGCGCCTCGGCGATCATCGGCGGCAGGTCGAGCACCTCGAACACCCGGTCGAAGCTGACCATCGCGCTCATGACGTCGACCCGCACGTTGGACAGCGCGGTCAGCGGGCCGTAGAGCCGCGACAGCAGCAGGGCGAGCGCGACGACGTCGCCCGGCGAGAGCGACCCGGCGAAGGCCAGCCACCCGCCGAGGCCGTAGACCAGTGCGGTGGCCAGCGCGGCAACCAGCGTCAGCGCGGTGAAGAAGGTGCGGCCGTACATGGCCGACAGGACGCCGATGTCGCGGACCCGCGCCGCCCGGCCGCGGAAGCTCTCGGCCTCGGCGTCGGGGCGGCCGAACAGCTTGACCAGCAGCGCGCCGGCCACGTTGAACCGCTCGGTCATGGTCGCGTTCATCGACGCGTTGAGGCCGTAGGACTCCCGGGTGATCTCCTGCAGCCGGCGGCCGATGCGGCGGGCGGGCAGCACGAACAGCGGCACCATCACCAGCGACAGCAGGGTGATCTGCCACGACAGCGAGAACATGACGCCGGCGGTGAGCACCAGGCCGATGGCGTTGGAGACGACGCCGGACAGCGTCGAGGTGAACGCCTGCTGCGCCCCGACGACGTCGTTGTTGAGCCGGCTGACCAGCGCGCCGGTCTGCGTGCGGGTGAAGAACGCGACCGGCATCCGCTGCACGTGCTCGAACACCCGGGCGCGCAGGTCGTAGATCACGCCCTCGCCGATGCGCGCGGAGTACCAGCGCGTGGCCAGCGAGATGGCGGCGTCGACGACGGCGAGCCCGGCGATGAGCAGCGCGATCCGGACGACGCCGCCCGCGGTGCCGTCGAGGCGGGCGATGCGGTTGACGATGTCGCCGGCCAGCAGCGGGGTGAGCACCCCGATGACCGACGAGCCGATGACCAGCAGCAGGAACCAGGTCAGCTCCCGCCGGTAGGGGCGGGCGATGCCCAGGATGCGGCGCACCGTGCCCTCGGGCAGCTCCCGCGAGGTGACCGACGGGTCACGGCGGAACGACCGCATGGCCGCCATGGAGGTCATGGGACCGCTCATGGCACGACCTCCTCCCGGCCGGACGGGGACCGGCCGCTGGTGGAACGGCGGCCGGTCCCCGTCTGTTCCGGTTCCCTCAGCCCCCGGCCAGCTCGGCGAGCCGGCGCGCCTGGGCGGCGCGCTCGGCGGCGTCCTGCGCCTGCGGGTCGTTGCGGACGGCCGAGCGGACCAGCGCCGCGGTCTCCCGGACCGCGCCGACCGGCGGGGCGGTGAGCGCGGCGACCAGCGTCGCGACCGCCCCCTCCAGCTCCGCCGCCGGGACGACGGCGTTGGCCAGCCCCCACGACAGCGCCTCGGCCGCGCCGACCGGCCGCCCGGTGACACACAATTCCAGCGCCCGCGCGTACCCGACCAGCTCGGCCAGCGTGCTGGTCCCCGTCAGGTCGGGCACCAGGCCGAGGGTCGCCTCCGGCAGCCGCAGCGACGCGTCCTCGGTGAGCACCCGCAGGTCGCAGGCCAGCGCCAGCTGCGCACCGGCACCGATGGCGTGCCCCTGCACCGCGGCCACCGAGACGATCCCCGGCGAGCGCAGCCACCGGAACCCGGCCTGGTAGGACCGGATGCGCTCCTGGGCCTGCTCGGCCGGCAGCGCGCCCAGCTGACCGAGCCCGCCGGGCGTCGACGGGTCGGCGCTGAACAGGCTGCGGTCCAGCCCGGCGGAGAACGAGCGGCCCGAGCCCCGCACGACGACGACGCGGACGTCGTCGTCGAGCGCGGCCCCCACCGCCGCCAGCGCCGCCCAGGTGGCCGGCGTCTGCGCGTTGAGCTGGTCGGGACGGTCGAGGGTGACGGTGAGGACCGCGCCGTCCCGGCTGGTGCGGACCCAGCCGTCGGTCTCGACCGCCGTCACGCGGTCTTCTTGCTGTTCCGGTTGGCACCGCCACGGCTGCGCAGCGTGGCACCGGACTCCGACAGGAGCCGGTGCACGAAGCCGTACGACCGGTTGGTGGAGCTGGCGAGCGAGCGGATGCTCTCCCCGCCGTCGTAGCGCTTCTTGAGCTCGTCCGCGAGGGACGTGCGGTCCCCGCCGGTGATCCGCTTGCCCTTGCCGAGGTCCGCCGTGCTCGAGTCGGCCATGACTCCCCTCCGTCGCCGCCGTCCGCGCCGGCCGGAGCCGGCGTGCCGGGTGCTCGTCCGCGTGGTGCCGACGTCCCCGTGACGGCGGCCTCCCCGACCGATGATCACCCAGACGGGCGACCTCGGCCAGGCGAGGCGGGATTCGGCAGGTGGGATGCGCGGCGGACCGCCGTCACCGGCCGCGCAGCTCCTCCCGCAGCCGGCGCGGGGCACGGCACCACCAGGCCTCGGTGATCGCCTCCTCCAGGTCCTCGACGGCGGCCCGCTCGACGTGCACGAGCACCATCGGGTGGAGTCCGTAGCCGGCGACGGTGAAGTAGACCCCGGGACGTGCCGCGACGAGGGCGTCGACCACGTCCGGGTCGGCGGTGCGCACCCCGAGCGCCGGGCCCTCGGGCGCGCGGTCCCCGAGCAGCTCCCGCTCGCCGCGGCGCAGCAGGCGCTCCCAGGCGAAGGCCCGCGCGCCCACCCGCCAGGACCGCGTGCGCCCGCTGTCGTCCTCGACGGCGCCGGGCAGGTCCAGGGCGATGCGCCGCACGTCGTCCCAGCTCGCCACCGGCCCTTCCTACCGGCCGGTCGGCCGCGCCGGTGCCGGTCGCGCCGCGCTACGCGAGCTCGACGAGGTCGGCGAGGTCCTCGCTCCAGGCGTCCTCGGTGCCGTCGGGCAGCAGGATGACCTTGTCGGGGTCCAGCGCGCGCACGGCGCCCTCGTCGTGGGTGACCAGCACGATGGCGCCGGTGTAGGTGCGCAGCGCGTCGAGGACCTGCTCGCGGCTGGCCGGGTCGAGGTTGTTGGTCGGCTCGTCGAGCAGCAGCACGTTGGCGCCGGAGACGACCAGCGTCGCCATGGCCAGCCGTGTCTTCTCCCCGCCCGACAGCGTCCCGGCGCGCTGGTCGGCGGCCTCGCCGGAGAAGAGGAAGGCGCCGAGGATCCGCCGCAGCTCGGTGTCGGTGCTCTGCGGGGCGGCCGCCCGCATGTTCTCCAGCAGCGAGCGGTCGTGGTCGAGGGTCTCGTGCTCCTGCGCGTAGTAGCCGATCCGCAGCCCGTGCCCGGGCCGGACCTCGCCGGTGTCGGGCACCTCGGCGCCGGCCAGCACGCGCAGCAGCGTCGTCTTGCCCGCCCCGTTCAGGCCGAGGACGACCACCCGCGCACCCCGGTCGACGGCGAGGTCGACGTCGGTGAACACCTCGAGTGAGCCGTAGCTCTTGCTCAGCCCCTCCGCGGTGAGCGGCGTCCGCCCGCAGGAGGCGGGCGTGGGGAACCGCAGGCGGGCCACGCGGTCCTGCTGGCGCACCGCCTCCAGGCCCGCGGCGAGCCGCTGCGCCCGCTTGTCCATGCTCTGCGCCGCCCGGGCCTTGGTCGCCTTGGCGCGCATCTTGTCCGCCTGGGCGGTGAGCGCGTCGATCTTGCGCTCGGTGTTGGCCCGCTCCTGGCGGCGGCGCCGCTCGTCGGTCTCCCGCTGCTGCAGGTAGGCCTTCCAGCCCAGGTTGTAGACGTCGACCTCGGCGCGGTTGGCGTCGAGGTGCCACACCTTGTTGACGACGGCGTCGAGCAGCTCGACGTCGTGGCTGATGACGACCAGGCCGCCCTTGTGCGCGGCGAGGAAGCCCTTCAGCCAGGTGATCGAGTCGGCGTCGAGGTGGTTGGTGGGCTCGTCGAGCAGCAGCGTCTCGGCGTCGGAGAACAGGATGCGGGCGAGCTCCACGCGCCGCCGCTGACCGCCGGACAGCGTGCGCAGCGGCTGGCCCATGACCCGGTCGGGCAGGCCGAGAGCGGTGCAGATGCGCGCGGCGTCGCTCTCGGCGGCGTACCCGCCGAGGGCGGCGAACCGGTCCTCGAGCCGGCCGTATCGACGCACCGCCCGGTCGCGCTCGGCGTCGTCGGCGGGCTCGGCCATGGCCACCTGCGCCTTGACCAGGTCGGCCTTGAGGACGTCGAGGCCGCGGCCGGACAGCACCCGGTCGGTGGCGCTGGTGTCGAGGTCGCCGCTGCGCGGGTCCTGCGGCAGGTAGCCGATCTCCCCGCTCACCTCGACCGTGCCGGCGTGCGGGAGGCGCTCGCCGGCGAGGGTGGTGAGGGTGGTCGTCTTGCCCGCGCCGTTGCGCCCGACCAGCCCGATGCGGTCACCGGCCTGCACGCGCAGGCTGACGTCGCTCAGGAGGATGCGGGCGCCGGCGCGCAGCTCCAGGCCGGTCGTCGAGATCACTGATCCCAGGGTAGGCGCATTCCCGCCGGAACCCGAACGGATTGCCGGGTGACGTCCACAGCAGCCGGCCGTGTCCACAGCCGGGGTGAGATCGGTTCCGCAGCCGCCCGCCGCGCGTCACCATCCCGGCCATGAGCACGCCGACCTGGGGACCGCCCTGTCCCGTCTGCGGCACCCCGGCCGCCCCGGGCCCCGCACCCTGCCCGACCTGCGGGCTGCCCGCCGTCGGGCAGGCCGCGACGGTGGTGGCCCGGCTGGGCGCGACCATCGACGAGTTCGTCCGCGAGCGCGACGCCCTGGTGGCCACGCTGCGCCAGGCCGCCCGGACCGCGCCGGTCGCTCCCCCCACCCCGGCGCACGTCCCGGTCGTCGCCCGCGTGAACGCTCCGGCCGCTCCCCCGCCACCGCCTCGAGCGGTGGCGCCCGCCCGTCCGCCGCGGGCGCCGCGCCGTCGGCTGAGCCCGCAGCAGGTGCTCCTCGGGCTCGGTGCCCTGCTGGTGGTGGCCGCGTCGATCGCGTTCGTCGCGGTGGCCTGGACGCGGCTGGGGGTGACCTTCCAGGCCGTCGTCATGGGCACGGTCACGGCCGCCGCCTGTGCCGCGTCGGCCCTCGCCGCCCGGCGCGGGCTGCGGGCCACCGAGGAGGCGCTGGCCGCCGCCGGTGCCGCGCTGCTCGCCGTCGACCTCGGGGCCGCCCACGCCCTGGGCCTGGCCGGGGCCGACACGGTCCCGGTGCGGCTGTGGAGCGGGCTGTCCTGCGTCGTCGTCGGCGGGGCCGCGCTCGCCCTCGGCCGTGCCACGCGCAGCACGGTCACCTGGCCGCTGGTCGCGCTGCTGGCCGCCCAGCCGGCCGGCTGGCTCCTGCTGCCCGCCGGGATCGCCGACGGCCCCGCCGGCGTCGCGGTCCTGCTCGGCACCGCGCTGCTCGACGTCCTCGCGCTGCTGTTCCTGCGCCCGGTGCTGCAGCCGGTCGCGCAGGTCGCGGCGGCGCTGGTCGCCGGGGCCGGCGTGCTGCTGGGCGTGCCGCTGGCCTGGGACGGCGCAGCGCCGGACTCCTGGGCCGCGACCGCGGTCCTCGCCGCCGGCGCGGCCGGTGCCCTCGCGCTGCTGCGCGCCCCCCGGACCGCGGCGCGCCTCCCCGAGCCGCGGGTGGTGTCGGGCCTGGCCGCCGGGATCGCCGCGGCGGCCCTCGCCGGGTCGCTGTCGGGGCTCGGGGTCGGCGGGTCGGTCGCCGCGGCCGGGCTGGGCCTGGTGCTGCTGACCGCGGCGGCCCCGCCCGGCGCGTCCGCCGCGGTGCTCGCCGGGCTGCTGGCCGCCGGCGGCGTCCTGGCCGGGGCCGGCGCGGCGGTGCTCGCCGACGACGGGCGGTCCGGGCCCCTGGCGCTGCTGGTGCTCGCCGCCGCGGTCCCGGCGGGGCTCGCCGCGGTGCTGCGCCCGGAGGTGCGGCCCGCCGCCACGGGCGCCGCGCTGGCCGCACCGGGCCTGGCGGTGCTGGTGGCGCTGGAGGACGGGCTGCTCGCCCCGGTCCCCGCCGCGCTGCTGCTGGCACTGGTCGGCGCGGCGTCCTTCGCGGTCGCCGCCCTGCGCGCCGGGTCCCCGGAGGAGGCCGCCGCCGCGGTCGCCGGGACCCTCGCGGGCCTGGTGGCGGGGCTGGTCGCCGCCGACGTCGAGGCGTGGGGCCAGATGGCGGTCGACCTCGCCGTCGTGGGCGCGGCCGCCGGCTGCTACGCCGTCGTCGCCCGCCGGCAGCCGGTCGCGGTCCTGGCCGTGGCCGACCTCGTGCTCGCCGGCTGGATCGCGGCGGCCGGCGCCGACATCGGCACGCCGGAGGTCTACACGCTGCCCGCGGCCGCGGGCCTGCTGCTCCTGGCCGTCCCGGCACTGCGGGTGGGCGCCGCGTCCTGGGCCGCGGAGGGTCCCGCGGCGGCGGTCGCGCTGCTGCCCTCGGCGCTGGTCGTGGTCGCCGAGCCGACGGCGGTGCGCCTGGTCGGCGTCGTGGCCGCCGCCGCGGCACTGACCGTCGCCGGCACGCTCACCCACCGGCAGGCGCCCTTCGTCGTGGGCGCCGGGGCGCTGGTCGTCGTGGTCCTCGGGCGGCTGGCGCCCTACGCACCGCTGGTGCCGCGCTGGATCACGCTGGCCACGGCCGGGTTGCTCCTGCTCGTCGTGGGCGCCACCTACGAGCGGCGCCGCCAGCAGGCGCGGGAGGCGGTGGCCTGGGTGGCGCAGATGCGCTGAGCGGCCCCAACCTGGGGCCGTGCACCACCGAGGGGAGGGACGGCGATGACCGGCGCGCCGCTGCCGCCGCTGCCCTACTCCGCCCCGCCCGCTCCGGCCGCGGCTCCGGCTCCGCTCGAGCCGTCCCTGCCCGCGCGGTGGCGCCCGCCGCAGGTGCTGCTCGCCGTCGGCGTCGTGCTGCTCATCGCGGTCGGACTGGCCGGACCGTCGCTGGCCGGCGCCGCCGCCCGGATCGGCGTCCTGCTGCTGGCGCTGGTCGCCGCCTGCGCGTCGGCGCTGGCCGCGCGGGCCCGGCTGCGCAGCACCGAGGAGGCCTGCGCGGCGGCCGCGGCGGCGCTCGCGCTCACCGGCGCCGCGTCCGGTGACCGTCCGCTCGACGGCGGCCCGCTGCCGGCGCTCGTCGCGGCGGGGGTGCTGGTCAGCCTGCGGGTCCTGTTCCCCCGCCCGCTGAGCTGGCCGCTGGCGGCCTGGGCGGCGGTGCAGGTGGCGGCGCTGCGCTCGCTGTCCCTGGTCCCCGACGCGGTGCCGCGGACGGTGCTGCTGCTCACCGTCGCGCTGGCCGGGCTGGGCGTCACGCTGGCCGCGCGGGGCTCGCTCGCCCGCGTCGCGCTGGTCACCACCGGGCCCTGGTGGGTCGCCGGTGTCGCGGGCGGGCTGGTCACCGCCGCCACCGCCGACGGCCCGGCGCGCTGGCTGGCGGCGGGGCTCACGGTGGCCGTCGCGGGCGCGCTGCTGCCGGTGCGCCTGGTCCGGGCGGTCGAGCCGCTGCTCGGCCGGCCGCGGGCGGTGCCCGTGGTCGCCGGGCTCGTCGCCGGGGGCGCGGTCGGGGCGGCGCTGTCCACCGGCGACCCGGTGTCGCTGCCGCTGGCCGGCGAGCTCGGCGTGCTGCTGGTCAGCGTCGCCGCGACCACGCTGACCGGGTGGCGGCGCGGCCTGCTGCTGCCGGCAGCCACCGCGGCCGGGAGCCTGCTGGTCCTGCTGGCGGTCGCCCAGCTCGCGCTGGCCGCCCGCTGGACGGCGCTCGTGGTCCTGCTGCTGCTCACCGCGCTCCCGGTGGCCGGGGTCGCCGTGCTGCGGCGCGACGAGCGGCCCACGGCCCTGCCCACGGCGGTCGGCTGCCTGGCCGGGGCCGCGCTGCTTGCCGTCCCGGCCGGCCTGCTGACGACCGGTGCGGCCGCCGTGGCGCTCACCGGGCTCTACGCGATCACGCTGGCCGGCCGGCCCGCGATGGCGCCGGACGTCCGCGGTCCCACCGGCACGGTGGGCGCGGTCTGCGCCGCCGCCGCGCTGGCAGTGGTCGCCGTCGACGCCGCGTGGGCCTCCCTCGCCGCACACCTGGCGGTGCAGGGAGCGCTCACCTGCGGCTGGGCGGCGCTGCTCACCCGCACCCCGGACGACGGCGGGCCCGAGGGCGCCGCGGCATGGCGCACCGGCGCGGCCGAGCTGGTGGCCGCGGCCTGGACCGTTGCGGCGCTGACCGGCGCGTCGGCGGTCGAGGCGTGGAGCCTGCCGGCCGCCGCCGGGCTCTGGCTGGCCGCCGGTCCGCGGCTGCTCGACGGGCCGTCCTGGCCGGCCTGGGGTCCCGGGCTGGTGGTCGCCGCAGCGCCGTCCACGGTCGCCGCGGTGCTGCAGCCCGGCGCGCTGCGCCCCGTGCTGGTGCTGGTGGCGGCCGCGGCCGCCATGGCGCTGGGGGCCCGGACGGCGGTCCGCGCGCCCCTGCTCACCGGCGCGGTCACCGCGGTGGTACTGGGCGTGGGGCTGGCCGTCGTCGCGCTGCCCCTGCCGCTGGGCGGGGCGCTCCTCGTGGGCGCGGCGCTGCTCGGGATCGGCGCCCGCCGCGAGCTGCGCCCGGTGGCCGGGTTCGGCGCGCGGCTGTCGGAGATGCGCTGACCCCGGCCGCTCAGCGCGCTCCGGGGTCCGGCACCGGGGCGACGTCGGCCCCGCCACCGGCCGACGGGTAACGACCGCCGGTGGCGGCCAGGTCGGCCAGCTGCAGGGTGCGCGTGACGTCGCTCGGGGACACCACTCCCACCACGCGGCCGCCGTCGAGGACCACCGCCCGCCCGTCGGTGCAGCCCTGCATCCGGCCCAGCAGGTCCAGCAGCGGCTCGTCCGGGCGGGCGGTCGGGATCTCGGCCGGCGGGCAGGCGACGTCGCGCAGCCGGGTCGTCGCCCGGGCGGCCGCCGGCACCGACCGCAGCCGGTTGAGGGTGACCAGGCCGACCAGCGCGCCGCCGGGGTCGACCAGCGGGTAGGTGCTGAAGCGGTGCGCCAGCGCCACCTCGTGCAGGAACTGCTCGACCGGCTGCTCTGGGTCGGCGACCAGCACCGGGCCGCTCATCACCCGGCCGACCGGCAGCCCGCCCAGCCGCGCCGACACGTGCGCCTGCTGCTCCTCGGCGGTCGCGGCGTTGACCAGGAACAGCCCGATCAGTCCCAGCCACAGCCCGCCCAGCCCCCGGCCGGTGACCAGCTGCAGGGCGCCGAGGGCGATGAGCGCGAAGCCGAAGAACCGCCCCGCGCGGGACGCCGTCACCGCCGAGGACCACGGGTCGCCGCGCCGCCACCACAGCAGCGCCCGCAGCAGCCGCCCGCCGTCGAGCGGAGCCGCCGGTACCAGGTTGAACAGGGCCAGCGACACGTTGATCACCGCGAGGTAGTCCAGGACCGCCACGGGCAGCCCGCCGGCGTCGGCGGCGCGGGCCAGCAGCGCGGCGGCCATGAACAGCCCGCCCAGGACGAGGCTGGTCAACGGGCCGACCCCGGCGATGCGGAACTCCGCCCCCGGCGTCCGCGCACCCCCGCGCAGCCGGGCCACCCCGCCGAGCAGCCACAGGGTGATGCCCTCCACCTCCACCCCGTTGCGCCGGGCCACCAGCGCGTGCGCCAGCTCGTGCGCCAGCAGCGAGGCGAGGAAGGCCACCGCGGCGGCCAGCGCGGCGGTGGCGTAGGCCAGGCCGCTGCGGCCGGGCAGCACCAGCGGGAACCGGCCCAGCGCCAGGCCGGCGGCGATGATCAGCACGATCACCAGGACGCTGGCGTTCACCCCGATCCGGATGCCGGCGATCCGGCCCAGGCGGAAGGTCTCGGTCATGCGGGGCTCCTCGGGCGCGCGGGGAGGGGTTCGCTGGCGCCCTACCCGGTGGGGCACCACGGACAACGTGCGCGCCGGCTCACGGACCGAACAGCACCTCGGCGCAGACCGGGCGGTGGCCCGGCGGCGAGGAACCCCCGCAGCGAGGCGGTGTCGGCTGGCGCCACCGGCGCCCCAGAGCGGCCCGCCCCCGGGCACCAGTCCGGGAGCCGCGGCGGCCAGCGCGGTCCCCAGCCCGCGGCCGCGGGCGGCCGGGTCGACCTCCACACCGACCTCCCACCGCCCCGCGATGCCGCGCCCGAGCACGACCACTCCCGCGCCGTCCGGCGTCCTCCACACCCGGACGTCGGTGCGGTGCCGCCGCGCCCGGGCGACGCGGGGGTGGTCGACCGCGGCCAGGACGTGCCAGGCGGTGCCCCCGACGACGACTGCCCGCGCCCCGGAGGGCGCGGGCAGTCGTCGTGACACTCGCGTCGGCCGGCGGGGCGTCCCCGGCGGCCAGTCGGCCCAGGAGCTCGGCGAGCAGCCCTAGACCCGGAAACCGAGGGCGCGCAGCTGCTCGCGGCCGTCGTCGGTGATCTTGTCCGGACCCCACGGCGGCATCCAGACCCAGTTGATCCGGATGTCGTCCACCAGTCCGGGGCCGGGGCCGCCGGTCAGCGCCTGGCGGGCCTGGTCCTCGATGACGTCGGTGAGCGGGCAGGCGGCCGAGGTCAGCGTCATGTCCAGGACGGCGACCTGCGACTCCCCCTCGTCGGCGACGTCGATGCCGTAGACCAGGCCGAGGTCGACGACGTTGACGCCCAGCTCGGGGTCGACGACGTCGCGCATGGCCTCCTCGACGTCCTCGATGAGCGCCGACTTGTACGGCGGGAGCTCGGGGGTGGGCTCGGTGGTGGTCTCGCTCATGCCTGTCCTCCAGTCGGTGCGGCGGCCAGCGCGCGGGCGGAGGCGTCCTTGAGGGCCATCCAGCTCATCAGCGCGCACTTGATGCGGGCGGGGTACTTCGACACCCCCGCGAAGGCGACGGCGTCCTCGAGCTCGTCCTCCAGCTTCTCGGCCACGGCCGGGTCGCCCTTGGACTGCATGAGCGTCATGAAGTGCTCGCCGGTGGCCAGCGCGTCGGTGACCGGGCGGCCGACCACGAGGTCGTACATCGCCGAGACCGACGCCTGGCTGATCGAGCAGCCCATGCCCTCGTAGGACACGTCGGCGATCGTGTCGCCGTCCAGGTGCACCCGCAGGGTCACCTCGTCCCCGCAGGTCGGGTTGACGTGGTGGACCTCGGCCTCGAACGGGTCGCGCAGGCCGCGGCCGTGCGGGTTGCGGTAGTGGTCCAGGATGATCTCCTGGTACATCGACTCGAGCTGCATCAGGCGGGTGCCTCCTCCGGCGTCACTCCGAAGAAACGCTGCGCCGCCCGCACACCTTCCACCAGCGCGTCGACGTCGTCGTAGCCGGTGTGCACGTAGAAGGTGGCCCGGGTGGTGGCCGGGACGCCGTAGCGCCGCACCACCGGCCACGCGCAGTGGTGGCCGACCCGGACGGCGATGCCGAGGTCGTCGAGGACCTGGCCGACGTCGTGCGGGTGGATGCCCTCGACGGTGAAGGACACCGCGCCCCCGCGGGCGACGGTGTCGGGCGGACCGATCACCGTGACGCCGGGGATCGCCTGCAGCCGCTCGAGGGCGTAGGCGGTGAGCGCCTCCTCGTGCGCCTGCACGTTCTCCATGCCCAGCGCCTGCAGGTAGTCGACGGCGGCGCCGAGGCCGATGGCCTGCGCCGTCATCGGCACACCGGCCTCGAAGCGCTGCGGCGGCGGCATGAAGGTGCTGCCCTCCATGCGCACGACCTCGATCATCGAGCCGCCGGTCAGGAACGGCGGCAGCGCGTCGAGCACCTCGTAGCGGCCCCAGAGCACGCCGATACCGGTGGGCCCGAGCATCTTGTGGCCGGAGAAGACGAGGAAGTCCGCGCCCAGCGCCGCGACGTCGACCGGCTGGTGCGGCACCGACTGCGCGCCGTCGACCAGCACCAGCGCGCCGACCTCCCGCGCCCGCGCCACGATCGGCTCGAGCGGGTTGATCGTGCCCAGGATGTTCGACTGCTGGGTGACCGCGACCAGCTTCGTGCGCTCGGTGACGACGGTGTCGAGGTCGGAGAGGTCGAGCCGGCCGTCGTCGGTGAGGCCCAGCCACCGCAGCGTGGCGCCGGTGCGCTCGCACAGCTGCTGCCAGGGCACCAGGTTGGCGTGGTGCTCCATCTCGGTCACGACGATCTCGTCGCCCTGGCCGACGGCGTACCGGCGGAAGGACGGCTCCTTGGCCGTGGCGGCGTTGGACAGCGCGTAGGCGACGGTGTTGACCGCGTCGGTCGTGTTGCGGGTGAACACGACCTCCTCGACGGCGGCGCCGATGAACCCGGCGACCTTCGCCCGCGCCGCCTCGTAGAGGCCGGTGGCCTCCTCGGCGAGCTGGTGCGCGCCGCGGTGCGGGGCGGCGTTGTGGTTCTCGTAGAAGTCGCGCTCGGCGTCGAGGACGCTCCGCGGCTTCTGCGAGGTGGCCCCGGAGTCGAGGTAGACCAGCCGCTTCCCGTCGCGCACGGTGCGCGACAGGATCGGGAAGTCCGCCCGGATCGCCTCGACGTCCAGGGGCAGGGGCTGCTTCTGCGCCCCGGCAGCGGGACGCGAGACGGTCGAGGTCATGCCTTCGCGGTCTCCTTCGAGCCCTTGACGTAGGCGGCGTAGCCCTCGGCCTCGAGCTTGTCGGCGAGCTCCTTGCCGCCCTCGTCGACGACCTTGCCGCCGACGAACACGTGCACGAAGTCCGGCGTGATGTAGCGCAGGATCCGCGTGTAGTGGGTGATCAGCAGGACGCCGACGTCACCCTCCTCGCGGGTGCGGTTGACGCCCTCGGAGACGACCCGCAGCGCGTCGACGTCGAGGCCGGAGTCGGTCTCGTCGAGGACGGCGATCTTCGGCTTGAGCAGCCGCATCTGCAGGATCTCGTGGCGCTTCTTCTCACCGCCGGAGAAGCCCTCGTTGACGTTGCGCTCGGCGAACGCCGGGTCCATCTCCAGCGCGGTCATCTCGTCGCGCACGTCCTTGACCCAGGTGCGCAGCTTCGGCGCCTCGCCCTTGACCGCGGTGGCCGCGGTGCGCAGGAAGTTCGACACCGAGACGCCGGGGACCTCGACCGGGTACTGCATGGCGAGGAACAGGCCGGCGCGGGCGCGCTCGTCGACGCTCATCGCGAGGACGTCCTCGCCGTCGAGGGTCACCGTGCCGCCGGTGATCGTGTACTTCGGGTGGCCGGCGATCGAGTAGGCCAGCGTGGACTTCCCCGACCCGTTGGGGCCCATGATCGCGTGCGTCTCGCCCGACCGGACGGTCAGGTCGACGCCCTTGAGGATCTCCTTGGCGTCGTCGCCCTCGCCGACCGTGACGTGCAGGTCGCGGATCTCCAGAACCGACACTTCTCTTCTCGCTCCTCAGTTGCCGGCCGCGAGCGGGAGGCTGCCGTCGGCTTCGGTGTCGACGAGCACGTCCTCCCCCTGCACGCGGACCGGGTAGACGTCGACCGGCTCGGTGGCCGGCAGGTTGGTGGGCTCGCCGGTGCGCAGGTCGAAGCAGGACCCGTGCAGCCAGCACTCGATGGTGGGGGCGCCGTCGAACTCCTCGACGTCACCCTCGGACAGGGGGACCTCGGCGTGCGAGCAGACGTCCTGGACCGCGTAGACCTCGCCCTCGAACCGGACGACGGCGACGTCGAGGTCGGCCAGCTCCACCCGCAGCGCCCCGTTCTCCGGGACGTCGGAGAGGGCGCAGACCCGCTCGAAGGCCATGTGTCAGGCCACCTCGACCGGCTGCTCGTCGAGGCCCGGCAGGGCCCCCAGGCGCGCCTCGATGGAGCGCATGATGCGGTCCTGCAGCTCGTCGACCCCGATGTGCTGGACGACGTCGGCGAAGAAGCCGCGGACCACCAGGCGGCGGGCGGTCTCGGCGTCGATGCCCCGCGAGCAGAGGTAGAACAGCTGCTCGTCGTCGAACCGGCCGGTGGCGCTGGCGTGGCCGGCGCCGACGATCTCGCCGGTCTCGATCTCCAGGTTGGGCACCGAGTCGGCGCGGGCGCCGTCGGTGAGCACCAGGTTGCGGTTGAGCTCGTAGGTGTCGGTGCCGGTGGCCGCCGGGCGGATGCGGACGTCGCCGATCCACACCGTGCGCGCGCCCTCGCCCTGCAGCGCGCCCTTGTAGAGCACGTTGCTGGTGCAGTTGGGCACCGCGTGGTCGACCCAGAGCCGGTGCTCCTGGTGCTGGGTCTCGTCGGAGAAGTAGACGCCGAACAGCTCGGCGGTCCCGCCGGGGCCGGCGTACTGCACGTTGCTGACCAGCCGCACGAGGTCTCCGCCGAGGGTGACCACGACCTGCCGGAAGGTGGCGTCGCGGCCGACGACGGCGTCGAACTGGCCGCCGTGCACCGCACCGGGCGCCCAGTCCTGGACCGAGACGACGGTGACCTGCGCGCCGTCGCCCACGAGGACCGCGACGCCGCCGCTGTACCGGGCCAGGCCCGCGTGGTCGAGGACGACGGTCGCCTCCGCGAACGCGCCCACCTCGACGACCAGCTGGCCCCAGACGACCTCGTCGGACCCGGTGCCCGACAGCCGCAGCGTGACCGGCCGGTCGGGCCGGGCCTCCGCGGCCACGCGGACGACGGCGGCGCCGCCGCTGCGCTGCCGGGTGAGCGCGGCCAGCCGGTCGACCGGCTCGGGCAGGCCCTTGAGCAGCGGGTCGTCGGCGTCGACCGAGGTCAGCTCGACGCCCTCGGGCAGGTCGGGATCCCAGGCGAGGTGCGCGTCGGACGGGGCGCCGTCGAGCAGCGGGCGGATCCGGCGCATCGGGGTGAAGCGCCAGACCTCCTCGCGGCCGGTGGGCACGCCGAAGGCATCGGGGTCGGTCGAGGTGAACCGCTCGGCCGGCGAGCCCGTCGGGGCGGTGCCGCCGTGCGAGTGCGCGCCCGGGGCCGCCTGCCCGGCGGTGCCGGTGCCGGCCGCGGGGACGGCCGGCGGGCCCGCCTGGGTGCCCACCCCCTCGCCGAACAGCTCGCCGGCGAGGGTGGCCGACTCGGTGGTGAGGCCAGTGGTGTTCGGGTCGGTCATCAGCCGACGGCACCTTCCATCTGCAGCTCGATCAGGCGGTTGAGCTCGAGGGCGTACTCCATGGGCAGCTCCCGGGCGATCGGCTCGACGAAGCCGCGCACCACCATCGCCATGGCCTCGTCCTCGGACAGGCCGCGGCTCATCAGGTAGAAGAGCTGGTCCTCGCTGACCCGGGAGACGGTCGCCTCGTGGCCCATCGCGACGTCGTCCTCGCGGACGTCGACGTAGGGGTAGGTGTCCGACCGGCTGATCGTGTCGACCAGCAGGGCGTCGCACTTGACCGTCGACCTCGACCCGGACGCGCCCTCGTCGATCTGGACCAGGCCGCGGTAGGACGTGCGGCCCCCGCCGCGGGCCACCGACTTCGACACGATGGTCGAGGAGGTGTTCGGGGCGGCGTGCACCATCTTGGCGCCGGCGTCCTGGTGCTGGCCCTCGCCGGCGAAGGCGATGGAGAGCACCTCGCCCTTGGCGTGCTCGCCGGTCATCCAGACCGCCGGGTACTTCATGGTGACCTTGGAGCCGAGGTTGCCGTCGATCCACTCCATGGTCGCGCCCTCGTGGGCGACGGCCCGCTTGGTGACCAGGTTGTAGACGTTGTTCGACCAGTTCTGGATGGTCGTGTACCGGCAGCGGGCGTTCTTCTTGACGATGATCTCGACGACCGCGGAGTGCAGCGAGTCCGACTTGTAGATCGGCGCGGTGCAGCCCTCGACGTAGTGCACGTAGGCGCCCTCGTCGACGATGATCAGCGTCCGCTCGAACTGGCCCATGTTCTCGGTGTTGATCCGGAAGTAGGCCTGCAGCGGGATCTCGACGTGCACGCCCTTCGGCACGTAGATGAACGAGCCACCCGACCACACCGCGGTGTTGAGCGCGGCGAACTTGTTGTCGCCGGACGGGATGACCGAGCCGAAGTACTCGCGGAAGAGGTCCTCGTGCTCCTTGAGGGCGGTGTCGGTGTCGAGGAAGACGACACCCTGCTCCTCGAGGTCCTCGCGGATCTTGTGGTAGACGACCTCGGACTCGTACTGGGCCGCGACACCGGCGATCAGCCGCTGCTTCTCCGCCTCGGGGATGCCCAGCTTGTCGTAGGTGTTCTTGATGTCCTCGGGCAGCTCGTCCCACGAGGTGGCCTGCGCCTCGGTCGAGCGCACGAAGTACTTGATGTTCTGGAAGTCGATCCCGGACAGGTCCGAGCCCCAGTCGGGCATCGGCTTGCGGCCGAAGAGCTTGAGGGCCTTGAGCCGGCGCTCGAGCATCCACTCGGGCTCGTTCTTGCGCGCCGAGATGTCCCGGACGACGTCCTCGTCCAGGCCGCGGCGGGCGGAGGCCCCGGCGACGTCGGCGTCGGCCCAGCCGTACTGGTAGCGGCCGAGCTGGTCGATCTGCTCGTCCTGCGTCAGCGGCGTGCCGGTCACCGGCTGCTGGGTGCTGGTCATGCGGGCGTCCTCTCCCGGTCGCTCGTGGGGGTGCTGCTGGTGGTGGACGGTGCGGGGCGCGGGACCCGCGCTGCACGCTCACCGGGTACAGGGCGCGCGGGGCCCGGTGTGTTCCCCGCGCCGGTGTGAGCCCGCGCGCGTGCGGGCCCGGGGATGTGGGTGGTGCACACGCCGTCGCCGTGGGCGATGGTCGCCAGCCGCTGGACGTGCGTCCCCACCAGCCGGCCGATCACCGCCGTCTCGACCTCGCACAGCTGCGGGAACTCCGCGGCCACGTGCGCCACCGGGCAGTGGTGCTGGCACAGCTGCCCGCCGCTGGCGATCGCGGAGGCCGAGGCAGCGTAGCCCTCGGCGGTCAGCGCCTCGGCGAGCGCCTGGGCGCGGTCGACCGGAGCCCCGGCGGCCCGCGCCACCGCGTCGGAGGCCCGCCGCTCCAGGCCGGCCAGCTGCGCCTCCGCGACGGCGCGGACGGCGTCGGGACCGCCCGAGGCGGCGACGTGGCGCAGCGCGGTGAGCGCGAGGTCGTCGTAGGCGTGCGCGAAGCCCGAACGGCCGGCGTCGGTGAGGTGGAAGCGCCGGGCGGGCCGGCCCCGCCCCCGGTGCGCACTCGGCGCCGCCCGCTCCTCCACGCGGCCGCGGGCGGCGAGCGCGTCGAGGTGGCGGCGCACCGCGGCGGGGCTGACGCCCAGCCGGCCGGCGAGCTCGCTGGCGGTCTGCGGGCCGTGCTCGAGCAGCAGCGCGGTCACCCGGTCGCGGGTGCGGACGTCGTCGGCCCGTCCCGTCCCCGCCGGCGCCGTGCTGGTTTCCACAACACGATTGTGACCTATTTCGGGGACCCCGCAAGCAAGGTCGCCCTAACCCACCAGGCCCTGACCGCGCTGGTCAGGGCCTGGTGGGCCGGGTCACGCCTGGGCGGCGGCCGCCGGCTCGGCGTCCTCGACGGACAGGTCGAGCGCGCCGTCCCGGACACCGACGACCACGTGCCGGCCGGGGCCGACCCGCCCGTCGAGCAGCAGCCGCGCCAGCGGGTTGTCGACCTCCCGCTGGATCGCCCGGCGCAGCGGACGGGCGCCGAACTGCGGCTCGAAGCCGCGCTCGGCGATCCAGGCGACCGCCTCGTCGGTGAAGGTCACCGCGATGTCCTGCGCCGCCAGCCGTCGGCGGGTCTCGTCGAGCAGCAGCCGGGTGATCTGCTGCAGCTGGTCGCTCTCCAGCTGCTGGAAGACCACGATCTCGTCGATCCGGTTGAGGAACTCCGGCCGGAACGACTCGCGCAGCCGCCGCATCAGCCGGTCGCGCAGCCCGGCGTCGGCGGCCGCGGCGTCCCCGGTGCCGAAGCCGAGCGGGGCGTTGCGGCCCTGGATCAGCTCGGAGCCGAGGTTGCTGGTCATGATCAGCACGGTGTTCCTGAAGTCGACCGTGCGGCCCTGCGAGTCGGTGAGCCGGCCGTCGTCGAGCACCTGCAGCAGGGTGTTGAAGACGTCGGGGTGGGCCTTCTCGATCTCGTCGAGCAGCACCACCGAGTAGGGGCGGCGGCGCACCGCCTCGGTGAGCTGGCCGGCGTCCTCGTACCCGACGTAGCCGGGCGGGGAGCCGACCAGCCGGCTGACCGTGTGCCGCTCCTGGAACTCGCTCATGTCCAGCCGGATCATGCGGTCCTCGTCGCCGAACAGCGCCGTGGCCAGCGCCCGCGCCAGCTCGGTCTTGCCGACGCCGGTCGGGCCGAGGAACAGGAACGACCCGATCGGCCGGTCGGGGTCGCCCAGCCCCACGCGGGAGCGGCGGACGGCCTCGGCCACCACGCGGACGGCGTCGTCCTGGCCGACCACCCGCCCGTGCAGGTGCTCCTCGAGCTGCAGCAGCCGCGCCATCTCCTCCTGCGTCAGCTGGGCCACCGGGATGCCGGTCTGCCGCGACACCACCTCGGCGACGTCCTCGACGCCGACCTCGGGGACGCCGGACCGGCCACCGCCGCTGCGGGCCTCCTCCAGGCGCGCCTGCGCCTGGGCGAGCTGGTCGCGCAGCTCGACGGCGCGCTCGTACTGCTCCGCGGCGACCGCCTGGTCCTTCTCCCGCTGCAGCCGGTCGACCTCCTGCTCGAGGCCGCGCAGGTCGGTCGGCGGGGTCTTCACCCGCCGGCGCACCCGGGCACCGGCCTGGTCGATGAGGTCGATGGCCTTGTCGGGCAGGTGCCGGTCGGTGACGTAGCGGTCGGAGAGCTCCACGGCGGCCCGGACGGCGTCGTCGGTGAAGCGCACCTGGTGGTGGGCCTCGTAGCGGTCGCGCAGGCCGCAGAGGATCTGCACGGTGTCCTCGACGCTGGGCTCGGTCACCAGGATCGGCTGGAACCGGCGCTCCAGCGCCGCGTCCTTCTCGATGTTCCGCCGGTACTCGTCGAGCGTCGTCGCGCCGATGATGTGCAGCTCGCCGCGGGCCAGGGCCGGCTTGAGCATGTTGCCCGCACCGCCGGAGCCCTCCGAGGCGCCCGCGCCGACGACGGTGTGCAGCTCGTCGATGAACACGATCACCTCGTCGGAGTGCTCGCGGATCTCGTCCATGACCTTCTTGAGCCGCTCCTCGAAGTCGCCCCGGTAGCGGGTGCCCGCCACCAGGCCGGTGAGGTCGAGCTCGACCAGCCGGCGGCCGCGCAGCGTCTCCGGGACGTCGCCCTCGACGATCTGGGCGGCGATGCCCTCGACGATCGCGGTCTTGCCGACGCCGGCCTCGCCGATGAGCACCGGGTTGTTCTTCCGGCGCCGCGAGAGGACCTCGACGGTCTGCTCGATCTCGGACTCGCGGCCGATCACCGGGTCGATCTGCCCGTTGCGGGCCATCTCGGTGAGGTCGCGGCCGAACTCGTCGAGCGTCGGGGTGCTCGACTGCTGCCCCTGCCCGGGGCCGCCGGGCCGCCCGCCGCCGGGCTGCGGGGCACCCGTCGCGGCCTGCTGGAGGGCCTCCGGGGTGACGCCGCGCTCGCGCAGCACCCGGCCGCCCGGGGAGTCGGGGTTGACGGCGAGGGCGAACAGCAGGTGCTCGGGGCCGATGTAGGTGCTGCCCAGGGCGCGCGACACCCGGTGGGCGTCGAGCAGGGCGCGCTTGGCGGCCGGCGTCAGGGACGGCGCCTCGTCCCGCGGCTCGCCGCGCAGCGGCTGGCCGTCGAGCTCGCTGCGCAGCCGGTCGGGGTCGGCGCCGGTGCGGGAGAGGAAGGCGCGGGTGGTCTCGTCGCCGGTCATCGCCCACAGCAGGTGCTCGGTGTCGAGGTCGGCGCTGCCGGTGGCCACCGCCTGGTGGGCCGCGGCGTTGACCAGCTCGCGCGCCTGCTGGCTGAGGAACTGGGTGATGTCGACACGCTGGCGCGGGACGCCCTGCCCGCCGCCGAGGTAGCGGGCGAAGAAGTCGTCGAAGGGGCTCCCGTAGGGGCCGGGGAAGAAGGGGGTGGTCATGCCTCACGTCCAGGGAGTCGGGTCGGTCGGGAGGTGCTCGCCGGAGGTCTCCCGTCGGGGAGCCCGTACCCGTGATGGGGCACCGTCACCGGGCGCGGCGCGTCGGCCGCTGCCGAGGGGGTGCAGCGCCCGGCCGGGCCCCGCTGCTTCCCCGCTGTGATCTGCCCTGAGCGAACCGGGACGGCGCCCGCGCGCGGCTAGCATCGGGCCGTGCGGGTCCCCTCTGCCCTCGTCTCCCGGATCGCGCTGGTCAACCTGGTGGCCAACGGCGCGATCGTCGTCACCGGCGGCGCCGTCCGGCTGACCGGCTCGGGGCTGGGCTGCCCCACCTGGCCGCGGTGCACCGACGAGAGCTTCGTGGCCACTCCGGAGCTGGCCGGGCACGGCGCGATCGAGTTCGGCAACCGGCTGCTGACCTTCGTGCTCGCCGCGGTCGCGATCGCCACCGTCGTCGCCGTCTTCCGCTCCGGCCGCCGCGACCTGCGCACGCTCGCCGTCGTCGCGTTCCTGGGCATCCCCGCGCAGGCGCTGCTCGGCGGGGTGACCGTGCTGACCGGCCTGAACCCGTGGACGGTGGCCGCGCACTTCCTGCTGTCGTCGGTACTGGTCGCGGTGTCCACGGTGCTGTGGCTGCGGTCGCGGGAACCCGGGGTCGGCCAGCCGCTGGTCCGCCGTCCCATCGCGCTGCTGGTCGGCGGGATCTCCGCGGTGACCGCCGCGGTGCTGGTGCTGGGCACGATCGTCACCGGCAGCGGCCCGCACAGCGGCGACCTCGACGACACCGGCGCCCCCTCGGGTGGGCGGATGGGCTTCGACCCCGAGACGGTCAGCCAGCTGCACGCCGACGCCGTCTTCCTGCTCGTCGGCCTGACCGTCGCGCTGCTGGTGGCGCTGCACGCCATGGACTCCCCCGGCCGGGTGCGCCGGGCCGCGCGCGACCTGCTGGTCGTGCAGCTGCTGCAGGGCGTGGTCGGCTTCGTGCAGTACTTCACCCACCTGCCGGTGCTGCTGGTGCTGCTGCACATGCTCGGCGCGGTGCTGGTGACCGTGTACACCGCGCGACTGGCGTGGTCGGTCCGCGGCCCGGCGAGCGAGCAGCCCCTCGACGCCGCCGCCGTCCCCACCGCCGCCGTCCGCTGAGCCGCGGGGCCGGCCTCACTCCCGCGCCGGCCCCACCCCGCGGTGCCCGACCGGAGGCCGCTGCGCCCGGCGGCAGCGAGGTGCGCACGGTCGCGTCGAGAAGTGCGCTGCCGTCGTCATCGCGGTCCCGTGACCACACCGGATGACCCACTGGGCGCTTCCCGGCGGACGGCGGGGTCGCCGGAGTGCTCAGAGGAGGACGTCGACGGCGATCGCGATCGACAGCAGCGTCATGTGCGTGATCGACACCGAGAACAGCCGCATCGGCCGGCCCGGGACCGCGGCCAGGATGCGGCCGAGCCACTGGTGGGACTCGGCGACGTACCAGGCGCCGAGGAGTCCGCCGCCGATGGCGAACGCCCAGCCCAGGACGGGGCTCAACGACCCCATGAGCAGGGTCGCCCCGAGCGTGGCCCACGCCCACACGACCGACTGCCGGCCCACGCTCGCCGGACCGGCGACGACCGACAGCATCGGGACCCCGGCCCGGGCGTAGTCCTCGCGGTACCGGCTGGCCAGCGCCCAGAAGTGCGGCATCTGCCAGCAGAACACGACGGCGAAGAAGGCCAGCGCCGGCCAGTCGAGCGAGCCGGTCACCGCCGCCCAGCCGATGAGCACCGGCGCGGCCCCGGGGAACGCCCCGAAGACCGTGTTGTGCCGGGTCCGGCGCTTGAGCACCATCGTGTAGACGACGGAGTAGGCCAGGATCGCCACCGCGGCCAGCGCCGTGGCCAGCGGCGTCGTCTCGAACCACAGGATGGCCAGCGACGCCGTGGCCAGGACCGCCCCGAAGACCAGCGCCGCCCGCGGGGACACCACCCCGGCCGGGATGGGCCGGTTGCGGGTGCGCGACATCAGCCGGTCGATGTCCCGGTCGTACCAGCAGTTGACGACGTTGGCCGCCCCCGCGGCGAACATCCCGCCGACCAGCGTGGCGCCCACGAGCCGCCAGGAGGGCCACCCGCCGGCCGCCATCATCATCGCCGGCAGCGTCGTCACCAGCAGCAGCTCGACGAGCTTCGGCTTGGTCAGCGCGACGTAGGCGCCCACCACGGCGGGCAGGCGGCGGGCGGAGACGGCCGGGCGCTCGGAGAGCGCCGTCACCTGACGACCTCTCCCGCGCGCACCCACGGGCGCCAGGGCACCACCGGGCACGAGGACAGCACGGGGGTCCCTTCGAACCGGGGGATGAACGCTGCCCACTGTATCCCTCGGGCACCCCGCCGGCGGCTCGGGATGACTAGGGTCTGATCACGTTGACGCCGCGCGGACAGCGGGTACGGCCGTCGCCGACGACGGAGCGTCCCGGGCCAGCGATGACCCGGGGGGCACCGGGCCCCACCGCACTCACCGCCCGCGTCGCCCGTCCGGGAGCACGGGACACCGTCCCCGGACGGCTCAGCACCGGCCGACCTCGAGGAGCACCGTCCGACATGACCAGCGACACCACGAGCTCGGGCACCAGGAGCACCGGGTCCGAGGCCCCGGCCGAGGCCGCCACCGACGCGCCGACCGGCGACCCCCGCCAGCCGCGCCCGACGCTGCCGGACGGCTTCGGCGACCTCGACCGCCGCGTGATCGACACCGCCCGGGTGCTGGCCATGGACGCCGTCCAGAAGGTCGGCAACGGCCACCCGGGCACTGCGATGAGCATGGCGCCCACCGCCTACCTGCTGTTCCACAAGTGGCTCCGGCACGACCCCAGCGACCCGAACTGGGTCGCCCGCGACCGCTTCGTGCTGTCCATGGGGCACTCGAGCCTGACGCTGTACGTGCAGCTGTACCTGTCCGGCTACGGCCTCGAGCTCGACGACCTCAGGGCGCTGCGCACCTGGGGCTCGAAGACCCCCGGCCACCCGGAGGTCAACCACACCCCGGGCGTGGAGACGACGACCGGCCCGCTCGGCCAGGGCGTCGGCAACGCCGTCGGCATGGCCATGGCCGCCCGCCGCGAGCGGGGCCTGCTCGACCCCGACGCCGCCGAGGGCGAGAGCCTCTTCGACCACACCATCTGGGTCTTCGCCTCCGACGGCGACCTGGAGGAGGGCGTGAGCGGCGAGGCGTCGTCGCTGGCCGGCACCCAGAAGCTGGGCAACCTGGTGCTCGTCTACGACGACAACCGCATCTCCATCGAGGACGACACGACCGTCGCCTTCACCGAGGACGTCGGCAAGCGCTACGAGGCCTACGGCTGGCACGTGCAGCGCGTCGACGACGGCGAGGACCTCGCCGCGGTCGACGCCGCCGTCGCCGCCGCCAAGGCCGAGACCGGCCGCCCGTCGATCATCGTGCTGCGGACGGTCATCGCCTGGCCGGCGCCCAACAAGCAGAACACCGGCGCCGCACACGGCTCGGCGCTCGGCGACGACGAGGTGCGCGCCACCAAGGAGGTCCTCGGCTTCGACCCGGAGCAGACCTTCCAGGTCGACGACGAGGTGCTCGCCCACGCCCGCTCGGTGGTCGACACCGGCAAGCAGGCGCACGCCGAGTGGCAGCAGCGCTTCGACGCCTGGGCGCAGGAGCAGCCCGAGCGCGCCGCACTGCTGGCCCGGATGGGCGAGCGCCGGCTGCCCGAGGGCTGGGCCGAGGGCCTGCCCACCTTCGACGCCGACCCCAAGGGCGTGGCCACCCGCAAGGCCTCGGGCAAGGTGCTCTCCTCCCTCTACCCGGTGCTGCCCGAGCTGTGGGGCGGGTCGGCCGACCTCGCCGAGAGCAACAACACCGCCGTCGAGGGCGAGCCCTCGTTCCTGCCCTCGGACCGCCAGACGAAGATGTGGAGCGGCGGCCCCTACGGCCGCACCCTGCACTTCGGCGTCCGCGAGCACGCCATGGGCGCGATCATGAACGGCATCGCGCTGCACGGCGGCACCCGCGTCTACGGCGGCACCTTCCTCACCTTCTCCGACTACATGCGCGGCGCGGTCCGCCTGGCCGCGCTCATGCAGCTGCCGGTCATCTACGTGTGGACGCACGACTCGATCGGCCTGGGCGAGGACGGCCCGACCCACCAGCCGATCGAGCACTTCGCCGCGCTGCGCGCCATCCCCGGCCTCGACGTCGTCCGCCCGGCCGACGCCAACGAGGTCGCCGTCGCCTGGCGGACCATCCTCGAGCACAACGACCGCCCGGCCGGCCTGCTGCTGTCCCGGCAGAACCTGCCGGTGTTCGACCGCTCGGTGATGGCCTCCGCCGAGGGCGTCGCCCGCGGTGCCTACGTGCTGGCCGACGCCTCGAACGGGCAGCCCGAGGTGATCCTGCTGGGCACCGGCTCGGAGGTGCAGATCGCCGTCGCCGCCCGCGAGCGGCTCGAGGCCGACGGCGTCCCCACCCGCGTGGTGTCGGTGCCCTGCGTCGAGTGGTTCGCCGACCAGGACCAGGCCTACAAGGACGAGGTGCTCCCGCCGAGCGTCCGCGCCCGGGTCAGCGTCGAGGCCGGCGTCCCCATGGGCTGGCGCGAGTTCGTCGGCGACGCCGGCCGGATCGTGGGCCTGACCCACTACGGCGCCAGCGCCGCCTACTCCGTCCTCTACGAGGAGTTCGGTCTCACCGACGAGGCCGTCGTCACCGCCGCCCGCGAGTCGATCGAGGCCGCCGCGTCGGGCACCGCCGTCCCGGCCGGCCCGGTCGCGGCCACCGGCGGCCTCCCCCACCCCACCGGCGACCGCTGAGCCGCCGGGCCCACCATCTGGAAGGACCGAGACCATGGCACAGAACGAGAAGCTGGCGCAGCTGTCGTCCGCGGGGGTCGCCGTCTGGCTCGACGACCTCTCGCGCGACCGCATCCGCAGCGGCAACCTGCAGTCGCTGGTCGACGAGTACTCGGTCGTCGGCGTCACCACCAACCCGACGATCTTCGCCGCGGCGATCAGCGGGTCGGACTCCTACGACGACCAGGTGCACGCCCTCGCCGTGCGCCGGGTGAGCGTCGAGGAGGCGCTGCGCACCATCACCGCCGCCGACGTCCGGGACGCCTGCGACCTGCTCGCGCCGGTCGCGGAGCGGCAGCCCGGCGACGGCCGGGTGTCGCTGGAGGTGGCGCCGGGCCTGGCCCGCGACACCGACGCGACGGCGGCCGAGGCGGCGCACCTGTGGTGGCTGGTCGACCGGCCGAACCTGTTCATCAAGATCCCCGCCACCGAGGAGGGGCTGGCGGCGATCACCACCTCGATCGCCCGCGGCATCAGTGTCAACGTCACCCTCATCTTCAGCCTCGAGCGCTACCGGGCCGTCATGGACGCCTACCTGGCCGGGCTGGAGCAGCGGCTGGCCGAGGACCCCGACGCCGACCTGACCGGGATCGCGTCGGTGGCCTCGTTCTTCGTGTCCCGCGTGGACACCGAGATCGACAAGCGGCTGGAGAAGGTCGGCGCCGACCAGCTCAAGGGGAAGGCGGCGCTGGCCAACGCGCAGCTGGCCTACCAGGCCTACGAGGAGGTCTTCTCCTCCGACCGCTGGAAGGCGCTGGAGGCCAAGGGCGCCCGGCCGCAGCGGCCGCTGTGGGCCTCCACCGGCGTGAAGAACCCCGAGTACTCCGACACCCTCTACGTCAGCGAGCTCATCGCCCCCGGCACGGTCAACACGATGCCGGAGAAGACGCTCAAGGCCTACGCCGACCACGGCGAGCCGGGCACCCCGGTGCAGCAGAGCTACGAGGACGCGGCGGCCACCATGAAGGCCATCGCCGACGCCGGGGTCGACCTCGACGACGTCTTCCGCGTGCTCGAGGACGAGGGCGTGCAGAAGTTCGTCGACTCGTGGGACGAGCTCACCGAGTCGGTCCGCAGTGAGCTCGAGGACAAGGCATGACCCTGCAGTTCAGCTGCAGCGGGCTCGACGTCCCCGAGAACGTCCGGACGCAACTGGCCGACGACGACGTCGCCGCGCGGCTGGTGGCCAAGGACGCCACGCTGTGGGGTCCGGAGGCCGAGAGCGAGGCCGCCATCCGGCTGGGCTGGCTGGACCTGCCGGCGTCCTCCCGGGAGCTGCTGCCGCGGCTGGCCGCGCTGCGGTCGGAGCTGGCCGCCGAGGGCCTCGACCGGGTGGTGCTGGCCGGCATGGGCGGGTCCTCGCTCGCGCCCGAGGTGATCTGCCGGACCGCGGGCGCACCGCTGGTGGTGCTCGACACCACCGACCCGGGGCAGGTCGCCGCCGCCATGGCCGACCTCGAGCGCACCGTCGTGGTGGTCAGCTCCAAGTCCGGCGGCACGATCGAGACCGACAGCCACCGCCGGGCCTTCCTCGCCGCCTTCGCCGAGGCGGGCCTGGACGAGGAGCAGGCCGGGCGCCGGTTCGTCGTCGTCACCGACCCGGGCTCGCCGCTGGCCGAGACGGCGGCGGCGATGGGCGCCCGCGCGGTCTTCCTCGCCGACCCGAACGTCGGCGGCCGCTACAGCGCGCTGTCGGCGTTCGGCCTGGTGCCGGCCGCGCTGGCCGGGGTCGACGTCGGGTCCCTGCTCGACGAGGCCGCCGACCTCGCCGAGCACCTCGCCGAGCCGGGCAACCCGGCGCTGGAGCTCGGCGTCGCGCTCGGGGCCGGCTTCCGCACCGGCCGGGACAAGGTGGCGCTGGCCGACGGCGGCACCGGCGGCGGCCGCATCGAGGGCTTCGGCGACTGGGCCGAGCAGCTCGTCGCCGAGTCCACCGGCAAGGAGGGCCGCGGGCTGCTGCCCGTCGTCCTGGAGTCGGCCGACGCCCCGGGATCGGCGGCGCCCGACGCACTGCTGGCCGTCGTCGGCGGGAGCCCGGTCGAGGGCCGGCCCTCGGTCGGGGTCACCGGCCCGCTGGGCGCCCAGTTCCTCGGCTGGGAGTACGCGACCGCGGTCGCCGGGCGGGTGCTGGGGATCAACCCCTTCGACCAGCCCAACGTCACCGAGTCGAAGGAGAACACCGCCCGCATCCTCGACGCCGGCCTGCCCGACGAGCAGCCGGCCGTGACGATCGGCGCGGTCGAGGTGTACGGCTCGGGCGGGGTGCTCGACGGCGTCGACGTGTCGCAGCACGACGGCCTGCGGCTGGTCCTCGACTCGCTGCTGGCCTCGGTGCCGCCACGCGGCTACCTCGCCGTCATGGCCTACCTCGACCGGGAGGCCGACGCCCGCGCCGGGGAGCTGCGCGCGGCGCTGGCCCGGCGCACCGAGCACGCGGTCACCTTCGGCTGGGGTCCGCGGTTCCTGCACTCGACCGGCCAGTACCACAAGGGCGGCCCGCAGGTCGGCGCGTTCCTGCAGGTCACCGGCGCGGTCGCCGAGGACCTGCCGGTGCCCGACCGGCCGTTCTCCTTCGGCACGCTGCAGGCCGCCCAGGCCGCCGGTGACCGGCAGGCGCTGGCCGACCGGCAGCGGCCGCTGCTGCACCTGCACCTGACCGACCGCGCCGCCGGGATCGACCAGGTCCTCGGTGCCCTCGGCTGACCGCCGGGGTAGCACCGGGGTCGTCGCACCGAGGAGCCCAGAGGAGGACTCGTGATCCCCAACCCGCTGCGCGACCCGCGGGACCGGCGGCTGCCGCGCGTCCCCGAGCCCTGCGCGCTGGTCGTCTTCGGCATCACCGGCGACCTGGCGCGCAAGAAGCTGCTCCCCGCGGTCTACGACCTGGCCAACCGGGGGCTGCTGCCGACCAACTTCGCGCTGCTGGGCTTCGCGCGGCGGGACTGGGGTGACCAGGACTTCGCCGAGCTGGCCCGGGACGCCGCCCGCAACGCCGCCCGCACGCCGTGGCGGGAGGAGGTCTGGGAGCGGCTGGCCGCCAGCGTCCGGTTCGTGCAGGGGTCCTTCGACGACGACAACGCCTTCGACGAGCTGGCCAACGCGCTGAACGACCTGGAGAGCAGCCACGGCATCGGCGGCAACGCGGCGTTCTACCTGTCCATCCCGCCGGCGATGTTCCCGGTCGTGCTCAAGCAGATGCAGCGCACCCGCATGGCCGAGAGCACGCCCGACCGCTGGCGGCGGGTCGTCGTCGAGAAGCCCTTCGGCACCGACCTGGCCTCCAGCCGCGAGCTCAACGAGCTGGTCGACTCGGTGTTCAGCGCCGAGGACGTCTTCCGCATCGACCACTACCTGGGCAAGGAGACCGTCCAGAACCTGATGGCGCTGCGGTTCGCCAACACGCTGTTCGAGCCGATCTGGAACGGCCACCACGTCGACTCGGTGCAGATCACCATGGCCGAGGACGTCGGCATCGGCGGGCGGGCGCAGTTCTACGAGCGGACCGGCGCCGCCCGCGACGTGCTGCAGAACCACCTGCTGCAGCTGCTGGCGCTCACCGCGATGGAGGAGCCGGTCGAGTTCTCCGCCGACGAGATCCGCACCGAGAAGCTCAAGGTGCTGCGCGCGGTGTCGCTGCCCGAGGACATGCGCACCTTCGCCGTCCGCGGCCAGTACGAGCAGGGCTGGCTGGCCGGCCAGCGGGCCCGCGGCTACCAGCAGGAGGAGGGCGTCGACCCGGCGTCGACGACCGAGACCTACGCCGCGGTCCGGCTGGGCGTGGAGACCCGCCGCTGGGCCGGCGTGCCGTTCTACCTGCGCGCCGGCAAGCGGCTGCCGCGCCGGGTCACCGAGATCGCGCTGGTGTTCAAGCGGGCGCCGCACCTGCCCTTCGCCGACACCGACACCGAGGAGCTGGGCAACAACCAGCTCGTCGTGCGCGTGCAGCCCGACGAGGGGGTGACGCTCAAGTTCGGGTCGAAGGTGCCCGGCAGCGTCATGGAGGTCCGGGACGTGTCCATGGACTTCCTCTACGGCGAGCAGTTCACCGAGACCAGCCCCGAGGCCTACGAGCGGTTGCTGCTCGACGTGCTGCTCGGCGACGCCACGCTGTTCCCGCGCAACGCCGAGGTCGAGGCGTCCTGGGCGGTCATCGACCCGCTCGAGGAGTTCTGGGCGGGCAGCGCGCCGGAGCCCTACCGGGCCGGCGAGTGGGGCCCGCGGGCCGCCGACGACATGCTCGCCGCCGAGGGGCGCCGGTGGCGGCGTCCGTGACCCCGCCCCGGGACAGTCGCCGTCGAGAGGAGCAGATCCCGTGACCACGCTGTGGGACACCACCGGCTCGGCCGTGGTGAAGGAACTGGCCGCCCAGCGACGGACCGGCGGCGCGGTCCTCTCCGGCGTGGCCCTGACGCTGGTCGTCGTCGCCGACGAGGGCCGGGTGACCGAGGCCGAGGAGGCCGCGACCACCGCCTCCGAGCAGCACCCCTGCCGGATCCTCGTGGTGGTGCGCCGGCAGATCGAGGCCCCCGTCCCGCGCCTGGACGCCGAGGTGTCCATCGGCGGGCGGCTGGGCCCCGGTGAGGCGGTCGTCATGCGGATGTACGGGCGGCTGGCCCTGCACGCCGAGTCGGTCGTGCTCCCCCTGCTGGCCGCCGACGCCCCCGTGGTCACCTGGTGGCACAGCGACCCGCCCCAACAGCTGACCACCGACGCACTCGCCGTCATCGCCGACCGGCGGATCACCGACAGCACCGTGGCCGCCGACCAGATGACCGCGCTGCGCACCCGGGCGCAGGACTACGCGCCCGGCGACACCGACCTGGCCTGGACCCGGTCCACCGGCTGGCGGGCGACCCTCACCTCGGCGCTGGACTCGGTCTCCGGCCGCCGCGGCGACGTCGTCCGGATCCTGGGCGGGCGCGTCGAGGGCGACCCGGGTGCGGCCACCGCGCAACTGCTGGCCGGCTGGATCGAGTCACGCTCGGGCGCCCGGCTGGAGGTCGTGCAGGCCACCCGGCACTCCGGCCCCAGCGGCATCGACTCGGTGGTCCTCGAGCTCGACCAGGACGAGGAGGTGCGCGTCCACGCCGACCGCCGCGGCGGCGCGGTGATCAGCCAGCCCTACCGGCCCGACGCCACCATGGCGCTGCCCGACCGCTCGCTGGGCGACCTGCTCGGCGAGGAGCTGCGCCGGCTGGACCCCGACGAGCCCTACGCCGAGGCGCTGGAGACCACCACCGGGGTCTCGGGGCTGGCCGGCCGCGCCGGGGTGCGCTCGCACGTGTGGGTCGACCCCGCCGAGCCGGACGGCGCCGGATCCGGGGCGGTCGACGCCGCGGAGGTCGCCGAGGGCAGCCCGCACGGCGCGGCGCCCACCGTCCCGCCGACCTCCGAGGGCACCGACGAGGTGGCCCTGCACGGCGAGCACGACACCCCCGACCCGACGGCACCCGAGGCGGTCCGGTGACCCTCACCCCCGGTGACCGGATCGTCGAGGAGCTCTCGCGGCGGACCGACGGCCCGGTGCCCGACGTGATCGTCGAGCCCGACGCCGAGACGCTGGCCCGCGCGGTCGCCGCGGCGCTGGTGGCCCGGCTGGCCGCCGCGCAGGCGGTGCACGGGACGGCGTCGGTCGTGCTCACCGGCGGGGGTGTGGGCACCGACGTGCTGCGGCGCGTCGCCGACCTCGCCGCCGAGCCGGCCCGCGAGCGGGTGGACTGGGGCGCCGTCGACGTCTGGTGGGGCGACGAGCGCTTCGTCCCGGCCGACGACGACGAGCGCAACGAGAAGGGCGCCCGGGAGGTCCTGCTCGACCGGGTCGGCGTACCCGCCGAGCGGGTGCACCCGATGCCGGCCTCCGACGCCGGGTTCGCCGAGCCCGAGGAGGCGGCCGAGTGGTACGCCGGGGTGCTGGCCGACGCGGCGGAGGGCGGGCCGCTGCCGCGCTTCGACGTGCTGCTGCTCGGGATGGGCGGCGAGGGCCACGTGGCGTCGATCTTCCCGCACTCGCCGGCGGCGTCGGACGCGCGTCCCGTGGTGGCCGTGCGCGACTGCCCCAAGCCGCCCCCGACCCGGGTCAGCCTGGGCTTCTCCGCGATCGGCAGCGCCGAGGAGGTGTGGCTGCTCGTGGCCGGTGAGGGCAAGGCCGAGGCCGTCGCGCGGGCCCTCGGCGGCGCCGACCCGCTCGACGTGCCGGCGGCCGGCGCCTGCGGCCGCCGGGCCACCCGCTGGCTGCTCGACGCCGCGGCGGCGAGCCGGCTGCCCGGAGCGCAGGACACCGACTGACGGGCGGGACGGCGGCGGACGGGGTGCTGCGGATCGGGCTGCTCGGGCCCCTCGAGGTCCGCCGCGACGGTGTCCCCGTGCCGGTCGGCGCCCGCCTCCAACGGGCCGCCCTGGCGGTGCTCGCGCTGGAGGCCGGCCGGCTGGTCCCCGCCGACCGCCTGGCCGACCTGCTGTGGCACGGCTCGCCGCCGCCCAAGGTCACGGCGTCCCTGCACAGCACCATCGCGCTGCTGCGCCGCACCCTCGACCCCGGGCGGGCGCCCCGCTCCAGCGGCTCGGTGCTGCTCACCGCGCCACCCGGCTACCGGCTCGCCCGCGAGGCCGTCGAGATCGACGCCGACCTCTTCGAGCGGCTGCTCGGCGAGGCCCGGCACGCCACCGGCGACGCCGCCCGGACGGTCGCCCTGCTCGACGACGCCCTGGCGCTGTGGCGCGGCCCGGCGCTGGCCGAGTTCGCCGACGAGCCCTTCGCCCGCGCCGCCGCCGACCGCTGGACCGAACTGCGGCAGGACGCGGTCGAGCAGCGGGCCGCGGCGCTGCTCGCGCTCGGCGAGACCGGTCGCGCCGTCGCCGACCTGCAGGCGCACCTGGCCGCCGCCCCGCTGCGCGAGCAGGCCCGCGCCTCGCTCGCCCACGCCCTGTATCTCGGCGGCCGCCCCGGGGAGGCGCTGGCGGTGCTCGCCGAGGGCCGCCGGCTGCTGCGCGAGGAGCTGGGTCTGGACCCGGGCCCGGCACTCCGCGAGGTCGAGGAGCGGATCCTCCGCCGGGACCCGGCGCTGCAGCCCGTGCCCGTGCGGTCCGTCCCCGCGCCGTCCCCGGCGGCGGGGCCGCCGCCGCTGCGCGGCCGGGAGGGCGAGTGCGCCCTGCTCGCCCGCGTCCTGACCGACGCCGCCGGCGGGTCGGGCGCCGTCGTGCTGCTCACCGGGGACGCCGGGATGGGCAAGACCGAGCTGCTGCGGTGGCTCACCGCGTCCGCCGGCGCGACCGGGGGCGGTGCGCACACCGGCACCTGCCGCGACGGCGTGGCCGCGCCGCCCTACTGGCCGGTGCTGCAGGTACTGCGCGGCGCCGTCCCGGGGCTGGACGCGGCGACCCGCGCGGGGGTGGCACGTGCTCTCGGCCCGCTGCGGGCGGTGGTCCCCGGCCTCGGCGAGGCACCGCAGGCCGCCGGCGGGGGCATCGACCCGGCGATGGTGCTCGTGCACCTGACCGACGCGCTGACCGGTGTCCTCGCCGCGACCGGCCCGCCGGCGGTGCTGGCGCTCGACGACCTGCACGCCGCCGACCCGGCGACCCTGCGCCTGGTCGCCGGTCTCGCCGCGGACGTCGCCGGCTCCCCCGTCGTCCTCGCCCTGGCGCTGCGCAGCGGCGAGGCGGACGCGCCCGCCCTGGTCGACACGCTGGCCGCGCTCGGCCGGCTGCCGCGGCTGGTCCGCCTCGACCTCGAGCCGCTGGCCCCGGCCGCCGTGGCCGACCTGGTCCGCACCGCCGCCTCCGCCGACCTCGGCGACGACGGCGTCCGGGACGTGGTGACCCGCGCCGACGGCAACCCCTTCTTCGCCCTCGAGCTGGCCCGTGCCACCGGCTCTCCCGACGGCGGCGCGCCGACGGGACGGGGCCGCGCCGTGGGCGGGGTGCCCGCCGCGGTCCACGACGTGCTGCGCCAGCGCGTCCTCCGCCGGCCGCCTCCCGGCCCCGACCTGCTCACCGCGGCCGCCGTCGCCGGGGCGCCGCTGTCGGTCGAGGACCTCGCCGCGGTCGTCGGCGTCCCCGTCGGGGAGGCGCTGGGCGCCCTGGAGTCGGCGGTCGCCGCGCGGCTGGCCGTGGACGGCGGGGACGGCACGTTCGCGCCGGGCCACGCGCTGCTCGCCGAGGTCCTCCGGGCGCAGCTGTCCAGCGCCCGCACCGCCCGGCTGCACCGCGCGATCGGCGAGCGGCTGGCCGCGCGGGCGGGTGCGGACCCGGAGCAGGCCGCGCGCGTCGCCGGCCACCTGTTCGCCGCCCGCGCGCTCGACGGCGGGGTCGCCGCCGTGCCGTGGCTGGAGCGCGCCACCGACCACGCGGTCCGCGTCTCGGCGCTCGACCTGCTCCGGGAGCTGGGCGGGCAGCTGCTGACGGCGGCCGCCGCCCTGCCGGCCGGTCCCGAGCGCCGCCGGCGGGAGCTGCGCGCGCTCGGCCGCACCGCGTACGCCGACGCGTGGGCGGCCGGCTACGACAGCCCGACCGTCCGCGAGTACGGCCGGCTGGTGACCGCCTGGGAGGTGCCCGACCCGCCGCACCCCGACGACGTCGAGCTGCTGTGGGTCGCCACGCTGTTCCAGTGCCAGGTCGGCCGCCTCGACGACGCCGACCGCACCGTCGCCCGGATGGCCGCGCTCGCCGGGCACCTGGACGACCCGACGGCCGGCTACCTGACCGAGGACATCACCGCCGTCGTGCGGTGGATGCAGGCCCGCCCGGCCGAGGCGCTGGGCCATCTCGAGCGAGCCGGGGCGCACGTCGCCACGGGCCGCGTCGACCTGCGCCGCTCGCTCGCCTTCTCACCGCCCACCCGGCTCGCCGTCGTCCGCGCCCTGTGCCTGTGGCTGCTCGGCCGGCGGGACGAGTCCCGGGCCCACGCCGACGCGGCCCTGGCCGTCGCCGAGGAGGCGGGGCTGGGCGCGGCCGGCTTCGCCCGCCGCTGGGCGCTGGTGCTCGCGCTGGTGGACGGCGACGCCGACCGCGTCCGCCGGCTGGTCGCGCTGCCGCTGCGGGAGCCCGCGTGGGAGCAGTACCGCTACCCGTCGGCGGTGGTCCGCTTCGCCGAGGGCTGGCTGCTCGCCCGCCGCGAACCCCGGGCCGGCCTGGCCGTGATGCGGGAGGCGCACGCGGCGCTGGCCGGGCAGGGTCTGGCCGCCGGCCGCTCGGTCTTCCTCGGCCTGCTCGCCGCCACCGCGCTGACGGCCGGGGAGCCGGCGGTGGCGGCCGCGACCTGCGAGGCGGGCCTGGCCGTCGCCGAGCGCGGCGAGCGCTACTGGGTGCCGGAGCTGACCCGGCTGCGGGACGCCGCCCGGCAGGCGGCCGGCGTCAGAGGACGCCAAGAGGACCTCAAGTCGGTGGCGCCACCCTCGGGGCCATGACCGCTGCGACCCTGCTCCCGTCCCCGTCCGGCACCCTCCGCGACCCCGTGACCGACGTCCGGCCCGGCGACCGCTGGCTGGTCGTCGTGGCCCACCCCGACGACGAGGCCTTCGGGTGCGGGTCGGTCATCGCCCGCGCCGCCGCGGCCGGTGCCCGCGTGACACTGGCCTGCGCCACGCGCGGCGAGGCCGGACAGCCGGCTCCCGGACTGCCCGACTGCGGCGACCTGGGCGCCGTGCGGGAGGCAGAGCTGTACCGCTCGGCGGCCGCGCTCGGCGTCGCCGCCGTGGAGCTGCTGGGCTACCGCGACTCGGGTTTCGACGGCGCGCCGCCCCGCGGGTCGCTCTGCGCGGCACCGCCCGACGCCGTCGCCGGGGTCCTCGCCCGGCTGGTCGCCGACGCGCGGCCGGACGTGGTGCTGGTCCTCGACGGCACCGACGGGCACCGCGACCACCAGCGGGTCCGGACGGCCACCGCGGCCGCGGTCCGGGACGCGGCGGCGCCGGGCACCGTGCTCGTCGAGCACTGCCTGCCCAACTCGCTGATGCGCCGCTGGCTCGAGGAGATGCGCACCGTGCGGCCGGACACGGCCTACCACGCGATCGACCCGGCCGACTTCGGCCGCCCCGACGCGGAGGTGACCGACGTCCTCGACGTCAGCCGGTTCCTCGACCGCCGCGAGGCCGCGATGGCCGAGCACTGCTCGCAGGCCACCCCGTTCGACGGGCTCAGCCCGGACCTGCGCCGCGCGTTCCTGGCGACCGACCACCTGGCGCGGGTGGCGTGGCGGCCCCGCCGGCCGGGGACCTGGTGGGACCCGGGCCGGGCGGCCTGGGTGCCCTGCCCGGCGACGGGCTGACCGGCGGCCACCCGGCACCACGCACGCCGGGTACCGCAGCTCGGTGCGGGGCTGCGGTACCCGGGACGTTCAGGCGCCGCGGCGGGCCCGGAGCTTGGCCAGGGCCTCCTCGAGCAGGGCGTCGCCGTCGGCGTCGCTGCGCCGCTCGCGGACGTAGGCGAGGTGGGTCTTGTACGGCTCGGTGCGCGGCACCGGCGGCGGTGCCGCGGCGTCCTGGCCGGCCGGCAGGCCGCACCGGGGGCAGTCCCAGAGGTCGGGCACCTCGGCGTCGGTGGCGAAGGCCACCCGGGTCTCGTGGCCCTGGCTGCACCAGTAGCCGATCCTGTGCCGCGGTGCGGCCTCGCCGCGCTCGGCCTCTCCCATCGGACCCGCACCGACCCGGGTCCCCCGGATCGCGTTGCCACCAGCCACGAGCGCCCCCTCTGGACCGACCTGCACGGCGCGGTTCGCGTCGCGCGCGCAGTCTATGGCCTGGAGCGTGTTCTCTCGATCACGATTTTCCGCGAGGTGCCTGGTGGAGCCTCCGTCAGACCTTCAGCAGGATGCCCAGGGCCACGATGCACACGGTCCAGACCAGCCCGGTGAAGATCGTCAGCCGGTTGAGGTTCTTCTCGACGACCGAGGAGCCGGACAGCTGCGAGGACACCGCACCGCCGAACATCGAGGACAGGCCGCCGCCCTTGCCCCGGTGCAGCAGGATCAGCACCACCAGCAGGACGCTGGTGAGACCCAGCAGCACGTTGAGGACGACCTCGACCATGGCACCAGGGTAGCCGGTGCCCGCGGCGGGTCCGCTCAGCGCACGCCCGCGGTGGCCAGGTCGTAGCCGGCGTAGGGCCGCATGACCACGCCGTTGTGCAGCCGCTGACCGGCCAGCAGCCGCACGCGGGCCTCCGCCAGCGGCACGTACGCACCGGTGTCGAGGGCGGCGGCGGCCACGTCCCGCCAGGCCGCGGCGGCGGCCTCGGGATCGGTGGCGGCGCGGGCGGCGTCCACGGCCGCGGACACGGCGGGGTCGGTGAGCCGCGCGTAGTTGGTGTTGCCGACGGCGCTGACCGAGCGGCCGTCGACCAGCGGCACGAGGAACGAGCCGGGGAGCGGGAAGTCGGCGGTCCAGGTGGCCAGCACGATGCCGAAGCCGTTGCGGGCGACGTTGTCCGGGCTGCCGACGTCGGTGGCGTAGAAGCTGGCCGCGGGCAGCGGCCGGACCTCGGCGTCGATGCCCACCTCGGCGAGCTGGGCGGCGACGACGCCGGCCACCTCGACGCTGGCCTGCGCGTCGGGCACGGCCAGCACGGTGCTGAAGCCCTCGGGCTGCCCGCACGCGGCCAGCGCGTCGCGGGCGGCATCGGGGTCCGGCCCGGCGTCGGCACCCTCCCCCTCGGGCCCGCCGGGCAGCGTGCCCGGCCACAGCTGCCCGGCCCGCACCGCCCGGTCGGGGCCGCCGAGGACCTCCTGGACGGCGCGGCGGTCGATCGCGGCGGCGACCGCGGTGCGGCAGTTCGGATCGCTCATCGGGGCGACGTCGGTGGGCAGCGCCAGCAGCCGCAGCGCGCCGCTGGTCACCTCGTCGACCCGGTCGGGCAGGGGCACCTCTCCCCCGGTCTCGCCGGTCAGCCGCGCGCCGGTGGCCGGGTGCACGCCGGTGCCCGAGACGTCGACGTCGGCCGAGCCGGCGAGCAGCGCCTGGTCCCGCTCGAGGTTGGACAGGCCGGTGCGGACGACGACCCGGTCGGGCAGCGCCGTGCGGACCTCGTCGCTGGCCGGGTCCCAGGCGGGGTTGCGGTCGAGGACGATGCCGGTCGCGGCGTCGACCGTCGTGATCGCGTACGGGCCCGACGAGACCGGGTCGGCTCCGTAGCCGGCGCCGGTGTCGCTCTCCACCGGGACCGGGCTGCTCGAGGGCAGCGCCAGGACGTAGGGGAAGTCCGGCTGCGCCGAGCGGAGCCGGAAGACGATGGTGGCGTCGTCGGGCGTCTCGACGGCGGCCAGCCCGAGCTTGGCCGGGTCCTCGTCCTGGTACGGCCCGGCATAGGGGTTCTCGGGGTCGTCGAGCAGCTCCACGACGTGGGTGGGGCCGCCCACGATGACGTCGGAGGCGAAGGACCGCTCGATGCCGTACTTGACGTCGCGCGAGGTGATCGGCCGGCCGGTCTCGAACCCCACGCCGGGGCGGAGGGTGAACGTCCAGGTCAAGCCGCCGTCGGGGGTGGTGCCGAGGTCGGTGGCGAGGTCGGGCGCGAGCTCGCCGGTGGCACCGGGCTCGGAGGAGTAGGTGACCAGCGTGCGGGCGTAGAGCCGCATGAGGTTCCACACGCCGGGCTGGTAGGAGCGCTGCGGGTCGAGGCTGTCGATCTCGCCGGTGACCACCCGCAGCGTGCCGCCGGCCTCGTCCGACGGGGCGCGCACACCCTCGAGACCGGCGTCCGGGCCGTCGCCGAGGACCGGGACGCCGGCGTCGCCGTCCCCGCCACCGCGGCAGCTGACCGCGACGGCGACCACCAGCGCGACGACCAGCGCGAGGCCCAGGACGCGGCCGGCGGTACCGGACAGCAGCCCCGGCAGCCGGGTGGACCGGGTGGGTCGCTGCAGCCTGCTGCCCACCCGTGTCCCCCCGCTCGGCCGCCGGGGCGGCGTGCTCAGCCGCCCCCGGCGGCGATCCGACAGATCTGCGCGAACTCGTCGGCGTCGAGGCTCGCGCCCCCGACGAGTGCACCGTCGACGTCCGGCCCGGCCAGGATCCCGGCCGTGTTGGCGGCCTTCACCGACCCGCCGTAGAGGATACGGACGACCTCGGCCGTGCCCGGGCCGAAACGCTCGGCGAGCCGCGACCGGAGTGCGCCGCAGACCTCCTGGGCGTCCTCCGGGGTGGCCACCTCGCCGGTGCCGATCGCCCAGACCGGCTCGTAGGCCAGCACCACGCGGGCCACCTGCTCGGCGGAGAGGCCGGCCAGCGAGGCGTCGAGCTGGTCGGTGCAGTGCACCACGTGCCCGCCGGCCCGGCGGACCTCGAGCCCCTCCCCCATGCACACGATCGGCGTGAGGCCGTGCCGCAGCGCCGCCTGGGTCTTGGCGGCCACGACCGCGTCGTCCTCGGCGTGCAGCGACCGCCGCTCGGAGTGGCCGACGACGACGAAGCCGCACGCGAGCGCGGCCAGCATCGCGCCGCTGACCTCGCCGGTGTAGGCGCCGGAGTCGTGCGCCGAGAGGTCCTGCGCGCCGTAGCCGACCGGCAGCTTGTCGCCGGTGACCAGCGTCTGCACGCTGCGCAGCGCCGTGAACGGGGGCAGCACGACGACCTCGGCGGCGTCGAGCTCCTTCTCGTCCAGGCTGAAGACCAGCTTCTGCACCAGGCCGATGGCCTCCAGGTGCGTCATGTGCATCTTCCAGTTGCCCGCGATGAGCGGGCGGCGGCCCTCCCGGCGGGCCGGGGCCGCCGGCCTGCGTGCCATCCCGCGCCCCTCAGTCCGCGAGCACCGCGAGGCCCGGGAGCTCCCGGCCCTCGAGGTACTCCAGCGACGCGCCGCCGCCGGTGCTGACGTGGCCGTAGGCGGACTCGTCGAGGCCGAGCTGCCGGACGGCGGCCGCGGAGTCCCCGCCGCCGACCACCGACAGCCCGTCGACGGCGGCCACGGCCTCGGCGACCCCGCGCGTGCCGGCCTGGAACGGCGCCAGCTCGAACACGCCCATCGGGCCGTTCCAGAACACCGTGCGGGCGCCGGCCAGCTCGCGGCCGAACACCTCGACCGTGCGCGGGCCGACGTCGAGGCCCATCTGCTCCCCCGGGATCTCCTCGGCCGGGACGACCGCGGTGTCCACGTCGGCGCTGAACTCCGGCGCGACGACGACGTCGACCGGCAGCACGATGCGCTCGCCGGCCTCGGCGAGCAGCCGCCGGCAGGTGTCGACCTGGTCGGCCTCCAGCAGCGAGCGGCCGACCTCGAGCCCCTGGGCCCGCAGGAAGGTGAAGCACATCCCGCCGCCGACCAGCAGCCGGTCGACCTTGGGCAGCAGCGCCTCGATGACGGCGAGCTTGTCGCTGACCTTCGAGCCGCCGAGCACGACCACGTAGGGCCGCTCGGGGTCGGTGGTCAGCCGGGTGAGCACGTCGAGCTCGGTGGCCACCAGCCGCCCGGCGACGTGCGGCAGCCGCAGCGCCACGTCGTACACCGAGGCGTGCTTGCGGTGCACCGCGCCGAACGCGTCGTCGACGAAGACGTCGGCCAGCGCGGCGAACCGGTCGGCCAGCCCGCCGCGCTCGGCGTCGTCCTTGCTGGTCTCGGCGGCCTCGAAGCGCACGTTCTCCAGCAGCAGGACCTCGCCGTCGCCGAGGGCCGCCGCCCGGGTGCGGGCGTCGTCGCCGGCGACGTCGGCGGCCAGCGGCACCTCGGCGCCGAGCAGCTCGCCGAGCCGGGCGGCCACCGGGGCCAGCGAGTACTGCGGGTCGGGCCCACCCTTGGGCCGGCCCAGGTGCGCCGCGACGACGACCCGGGCGCCGGCCTCCCGCAGCGCCTGCAGGGTGGGGAGGCTGGCCCGGATGCGCCCGTCGTCGGTGATGGCCCGGGTCTGCTTGTCCAGGGGGACGTTCAGGTCGGCGCGCAGGAACACGCGCCGACCCGAGACGCCCTCGGCGAGCAGGTCGTCGAGGGTCCGCATCGGCTACAGCGAGCGGCCGACGAGCTCGACGGAGTCGACCAGGCGGTTGGAGTAGCCCCACTCGTTGTCGTACCAGCCGAGCACCTTGGCCATCGGGCCGAAGGTCTTGGTCAGCTTGCTGTCGTAGATGCAGCTCGCCGGGTCGGTGACGATGTCGGAGGAGACGATCGGGGCGTCGGTGTACTTGAGGATGCCGGCGAGCGGGCCCGCGGCGGCCTCGCGGTAGGCGGCGTCGATCTCGTCGGCCGGCACCTCGCGGGTCAGCTGGACGGTGAGGTCGGTGGCCGAGCCGGTGGGCACCGGGACGCGGACGGCGTAGCCGTCGAGCTTGCCCTGCAGCTCGGGCAGCACCAGGCCGATCGCCTTGGCCGCACCGGTGCTGGTGGGCACCATGTTCAGCGCGGCGGCGCGGGCGCGGCGCAGGTCCTTGTGCGGGCCGTCCTGCAGGTTCTGGTCGGCGGTGTAGGCGTGGATCGTCGTCATCAGGCCGCGCTCGATGCCGAAGGAGTCGTTGAGCACCTTGGCCAGCGGCGCGAGGCAGTTGGTGGTGCAGGACGCGTTGCTGATGATCGTCTGCGAGCCGTCGTACTTCTCGTGGTTGACGCCCATGACGATGGTCAGGTCGTCGCCGGTGGCCGGCGCCGAGATGACCACCTTCTTGGCGCCGCCGGCGTCGACGTGCTTGCGGGCGTCGGGGGCCTTGGTGAAGAAGCCGGTCGACTCGACGACGACGTCGACGCCCAGGTCGCCCCAGGGCAGGGCGGCCGGGTCGCGCTCGGAGAGGACCTTCATCGTGTTGCCGGCGATCTTGATGCCCTCGCCGTCGGCGGCGACGTCCTCGGACAGCACGCCCAGGATGCTGTCGTACTTCAGGAGGTGGGCGAGGACCTCGGGGCTGGTCAGGTCGTTGACCGCCACGATCTCGATGTCCTTGCCGCTGGCCGCGGCCGCCCGCCAGAAGTTGCGGCCGATCCGGCCGAACCCGTTGATCCCCACCCGCACCGTCACTGCTGACCTCCACGGATCCGTGGCGCCGTCCGGCGCCGTCGCGTGCGTCGGCCGCGCGGGGCGCGCGGCTCCGATCGCGGACGACCCTATCGGCCCCGGCGGCGGGCGACCGGGCGAGCCCCGGGAGGCTCAGCCGCCGGGGACGAGCTCCACGCCGTCGTCGGCCGCGGCGGCCGGGGCGGGGACGGCCGGGACGGGCCGGTCGCCCACGGGGTCGGCGGCGACGACGCGGTCGCGTCCGGTGGCCTTGGCGGTGTAGAGCGCCCGGTCGGCCGCCTCGAGCAGCGCGGCGGCGGAGGTGCCGTCGGCCGGGCAGACGGCCACGCCGATGCTGACGGTGACGCCGACGCGCTCGCCGTCGACGGGGACCCGCCCGGCGGCGACGGCGCGGCGGACCTGCTCGGCCCGCTCGAGGGCCTGCTCGCGGCCCGCGCCGGGCAGCACCAGCACGAACTCCTCGCCGCCGAGGCGGGCGGCGGTGTCGCCCTCGCGGACGGCGCCGGCGAGCGTGCCCGCGACCGCGGTGAGGACCCGGTCCCCCGCCGCGTGCCCGAGGCGGTCGTTGACGGACTTGAAGTGGTCGACGTCGACCACCAGCACCGACAGCCGGCCGGTGCGCGGCCGGGAGGCCAGGTCGGCGCCGAGCGCCCGGTCGAGGTGGCGGCGGTTGTGCAGGCCGGTCAGCGGGTCGCGCACGGCCTCCTCGGCCAGCTCCGCGCGCAGCCGCTCGATGACCTCGACCTGCTCGGCCAGGCGGGTGTTGAGCGCCTCGATGGCGGCCTGGCGCTCCTGCTGCTCGCTGACGTCGCGGACCACGAGGATGCGGCCGAGCGGACGGCCCCGCGGGTCGCTGACCGCCGAGTCCTGCACGTCGAGCCACAGCCCCGGCCGCACCTGGGCGACGCGGTGGCCGTCCCGGCGCTCGGTGGTGTCGAGGACCGCGACGGCCCGGGGGCCGGCGACGTCGGCGAGGGCGCGGCCGACCAGGTCCCCCCCGAGCTCGGGGCGCAGCCGCTGCAGCATCCGGGTGGCGGCCGGGTTGCAGTCGATGAGGACGCCGTCGGGGTCGACGACGAGCACGGCGTCGGGCACGGTCTCGACCACCTGCTCGCGGGCGACCGGGACCAGCCGCAGCAGGCCCCCGCGGAAGATCGCCCAGCAGTCGACCACGCCGGTGAGCAGGAAGAACAGCGGGGTGAGGTCGGTTCCGCTGCCATCGAGCTGGCTGCCGACCGACACGACGTTGCCGATGGTGGACAGCGTCGCCGACGCGAGCAGGACGGTGATCTGCCGGCGGAAGACGCCCGCCGCACGCCGGTAGCGGCGGACCAGGTGCCCGTAGGCGACGGCGACGAGCGCGTAGGAGTAGGCGGTGTGGGCCAGGAACAGCGGGCCGAAGGCGACCCGTCCCTCTGCGCCGGCACCCGCGGGGACCAGGTCGGACATGACCAGGTCGCGCGTGGCCGGCAGGGTCGCCGTGACCACCAGCAGCACCGGCTCGACCGCCAGCAGCAGGGCCGGCCGGCAGCCGAGCCGCCAGGAGGGGTCGGACACGGTGCGGGCGAGCACGTAGGTGCCCACCACCACCAGCCCGACGGCCGCCAGCAGCAGCGGCGGGTAGGCGGCGACCACCGCTCGGGTGCTGACGGCGTGGACGAGGACGTCGGCGGTCGACCAGGCGGCGACGCCCGACATGGTGACCGCCAGCGCCGTGGCCGCCGGGGTGCGGGCGCGGCGCCGCCAGGCCAGCACCGCCGTGCCCGTGGCGACCAGGGCCGCGCACGCGAACAGCAGCGCCCACTGCGCCGCGCTCATCCCGGGCTCCTCGCTCCGACGGCGCGGCCCGTTGCCCGCCTCTGCTGCGTGCATCGACGCGTGCGGGGCCCCGCTGGAGGTCGGCTCACCCGGGTGGGTGAACGCGAGGGGCGCCCTCCGCGGACCGCGGAGGACGCCCCTGGTGAGCGGATGGAACGGCCGGTTACTGCGCCAGCATGTCGTCGGTCACCACGGACTCGGTGTCCGGGATGCCGAGGTCCTTGGCCCGCTTGTCGGCCATGGCCAGCAGCCGCCGGATCCGCCCGGCGACGGCGTCCTTGGTCATCGGCGGGTCGGCGCGCTGGCCGAGCTCCTCCAGCGAGGCCTGCCCGTGCTCGAGGCGCAGCCGGCCGGCGACCAGCAGGTGCTCGGGCGCGTCGCCGGCGAGGATCTCCAGCGCCCGCTCGACCCGGGCCGAGGCGGCCACGGCCGCGCGCGCCGAGCGGCGCAGGTTGGCGTCATCGAAGTTCGCCAGCCGGTTGGCGGTGGCGCGCACCTCGCGGCGCATCCGCCGCTCCTCCCAGGCCAGCACCGCGTCGTGGGCGCCCATCCGGGTGAGCAGCGCGCTGATGGCGTCGCCGTCGCGCACGACGACCCGGTCGGCGCCGCGGACCTCGCGGGCCTTCGCGGCGATGCCCAACCGGCGGGCCGCGCCGACCAGCGCCATGGCCGCCTCAGGCCCGGGGCAGGTCACCTCGAGCGAGGACGACCGGCCGGGCTCGGTGAGCGAGCCGTGCGCGAGGAACGCGCCCCGCCAGGCGGCCTCGGCGTCGTTGATGCTGCCGGACACGACCGACGGCGGCAGGCCGCGCACCGGGCGGCCGCGCTGGTCGACCAGCCCGGTCTGGCGGGCCAGTCCCTCGCCGTGCTTGGCGATCCGGACCAGGTAGCGCACGCCCCGGCGGATGTTGCCGCCGGCCAGCACGCTGACCCCGCTGGTGTAGCCGTAGACCTCGCTGATGTCCCGCCGCAGCCGGCGGGCGACCGAGCCGGTGTCCAGCTCGGCCTCGATGACGACGCGACCGCCCACGATGTGCAGCCCCCCGGAGAAGCGCAGCAGCGCGGTCACCTCGGCCTTGCGCTCGGAGGTCCGCGTGCACTCCACCCGGGACAGCTCGTCCTTGACCATGGCCGTCATCGCCACGACGACCACTCCTTCCGCTGCGGCGCCCTCATCGGCGTCACCTCTCCCCCTCGAACCGTCCGGGCCCCACCGGTCCTGGTGCCCCGGTTGCGTCCCCTGTCCCGTCCCCCTGCCCGACCTCCGGCCCGCCGGCCGCGTGTGCTGCGGCCACCGGGGCCAGCACGGCCGCCAGCCGGGCGGGGTCGTGGCGCGGGGAACCGTCGAGCGCGGCGACCGGAGCCAGCACGAGCTCGGCGCCGCACTCGCGCACCGTTGACAGGAGACCACAGCGGTCAACCACCGAGTCGGCATCCGCGATCACCGTGTGCAGCGCCACTCCGTCCAGATGGGCCTGCAGCACCCGCAGGTGCTCCTCCGGGGAGAAGCCGTCGGTCTCCCCCGGCTGGGGCTCCAGGTTGAGCACCACGACCACGCGGGCCCGGCTGGCGGCCAGCGCCCGGCGCAGCCGCGGCACCAGCAGGTGGGGCAGCACCGAGGTGTACCAGGAACCGGGCCCGAGCGAGACGACGTCGGCCTCGGCGATCGCGGCGAGCACGTCGGGGTGCACCGGCGGGTCCGGCGGGGAGACGAGGATCTCCCGCACCCGGCCGGGCGTGGAGGCGATCGCCACCTGACCGCGGATGGTCCGGGTGCGCGCGGGGTCGTCGGGGTCGAACGTCTCCACGCGCGCGACGAGGTCCAGGGGCACGTCGGCCATCGGCAGCACCCGGCCGCGGGTGCGCAGCAGCGCGCAGACGGCGTCGAGGGCGCGCACGGTGTCCCCGCCGTGCAGCTCGACGAGCCCGGTGAGGACGAGGTTGCCCACCGGGTGGCCGGCGAGCACGCCGGTGCCGCCGAGCCGGTGCTGGAACAGCCGGGCCATCTGCTGGCGGCCGTCGTCGTCGGCGGCCAGGGCGGCCAGCGCCATCCGCAGGTCGCCGGGGGGCAGCACCGGCATCTCGCGGCGGATCCGGCCGGAGGAGCCGCCGTCGTCGGCCACCGTGACCACGGCGGTGAGGTCGGGGGTGATCCGGCGCCAGGCGGCCAGCGCGGCCGCGAGACCGTGGCCGCCCCCGAAGGCGACGACCCTGGGGTGCGCGCCCACTACTCGCGGCCCAGGTCGCGGTGGCGGGCGACCGCGGCGATGCCGTCCGCGGCCAGCCGGCGGGCGAACTCCTCGGCGATGGCGACGCTGCGGTGCTTGCCGCCGGTGCAGCCGACCGCCAGCGTCAGGTAGCGCTTGCCCTCGCGCCGGTAGCCGGGGATGAGCAGCCGCAGCACCTCGGTGTACCGGTCGAGGAAGGGCCCGGCGTCCTGCTGGCCGAGCACGTAGTCGCGCACGTCGGCGTCGCGCCCGGTGTGCGCGCGCAGCTCGGGCAGCCAGTGCGGGTTGGGCAGGAACCGGGCGTCGACGACGAGGTCGGCGTCCAGCGGCAGGCCGTACTTGAAGCCGAAGCTCAGCACGGTCGCCGTCAGCGGCGGGGTGCGGCCCTCGCGGGCGAAGGCGTTCTCCAGCGTGGCGCGCAGCTGGTGGACGTTGAGGTCGCTGGTGTCGACCCACAGGTCGGCCTCGCCGGCGATGCCGGTGAGCAGCGCCCGCTCGGCGGTGATCCCGTCGATGAGCCGGCCCGACCCCTGCAGCGGGTGCTCCCGCCGGTTGGACTCGTAGCGGCGGACGAGCACCTCGTCGCTGGCGTGCACGTACACCACGCGCGGGCGGTGCCCGGCCTCGGCGAGCACCCGGATGGCCTCCTGCAGGTCGCTGGAGAAGGCGCGGCTGCGGACGTCGACGACGGCGGCGAACCGGCGGACGTCACCGCGGGCGCCGAGCTCGACCATCGGCGTCAGCAGCGCCGGCGGCAGGTTCTCGACGACGTACCAGCCGAGGTCCTCCATCACCCGCCCGGCGCTGTTCTTGCCGGCCCCGGACAGCCCAGTGACGACGACGACCTCGACCGGCGGCGTCTCGGTGGACGCGGCGTCGAGGCCGGCGGGGACGTCGGCCTGCGGGCCGGCCTGTCCCTCGCGCGCGGCGGCGGCCGCGGTCGGGGCGTCGGTGCCCGAGCCGGTCAGCTGTTCCTCGCTCACGACGCGACCCGGCCGACCTCGGCGGTGGCGCCCGCGCCGGGGGTGGGGGTGCCCCGCTCGGCCGGGCCGGCGGGCGCCGTGGTGCTCTCCACGACCTCCTCCGCGGGCCCCTCCTCCGCGGGATCCGCCGTGCCCTCCGCCGGCTCCGCCACCGCGGCCAGCACCGCCTCGGCGGTGCGCCGGCCGATGCCCGGCACGGCCATGAGCTCGTCGACCGTGGCCGCGCGCAGCCGCTTGAGCGACCCGAACTGCTTCATCAGCGCCTTCCGCCGCGTGTCCCCCAGGCCGGGGACGTCGTCCAGGAGCGAGACCAGCATGCTGACCGAACGCTTCTGCCGGTGGTAGGTGATCGCGAACCGGTGGGCCTCGTCGCGCACCCGCTGCAGCAGGTAGAGCGCCTCGGAGGTGCGCGGCAGGACCACCGGGTCGGACTCGCCGGGCAGCCAGACCTCCTCCATGCGCTTGGCCAGCCCGCAGACGGCGACGTCGACGACGCCGAGCTCGTCGAGCGAGCGGGCCGCGGCCGCGACCTGCGGCGCGCCGCCGTCGACGACGAGCAGGTTCGGCGGGTAGGCGAACCGGCGCGGCCGGCCCTCCTCCGCGGCGATCCCCTGCTCGTCGCGGCGGTCGGCCTCCTCCTTGAGGTGCCGGGCGAAGCGGCGGCGGACGACCTCGGCCATGGCCGCGGTGTCGTCGGTGCCGTGCTGGACAGAGAAGCGGCGGTAGTCGGACTTCTTGGGCAGTCCGTCCTCGAAGACCACCATCGAGGCGACGACGTTGGTCTGCTGCACGTGCGAGACGTCGATGCACTCGATGCGCAGCGGCGCCTCGGGCAGCTCGAGGGCCTCCTGCAGCTCGGAGAGGGCGAGCGACCGGGCGGTGAGGTCGCTGGAGCGCTTGACCCGGTGCCGGGCGAAGGCCTCCTTCGCGTTGCGCTCGACGGTCTCGAGCAGGCTGCGCTTGTCCCCGCGCTGCGGCACCCGCAGCGACACCCGCGAGCCGCGGAGCTCGCTGAGCAGCTCCTCGTAGACGTCGGCGTCGTCGGGGAGCTCGGGGACGAGCACCTCCTTGGGCACCGCCTCGCCGCCCTCTGTGACGCCGGTGGCCTCGTCGACGCCGCCGTAGACCTGCAGGAGGAACTGCTCGACCAGCTCGCCGGTGCTGACCTCCTCGACCTTGTCGATGATCCAGCCGCGCTGGCCGCGGACCCGCCCACCCCGGACGTGGAAGACCTGCACGGCGGCCTCGAGCTCGTCCTGGGCGAAGGCGACGACGTCGGCGTCGGTGCCGTCGCCGAGGACGACCGCCTGCTTCTCCATCGCCCGCCGCAGCGCGCCGAGGTCGTCGCGCAGCCGGGCGGCCTTCTCGTACTCCATCGCCTCGGCGGCCTCGGCCATCTCCCGCTCGAGCCGCTTGACCATGAGGTCGGTGCGGCCGGCCATGAAGTCGCAGAAGTCGTCGACGATCGCCCGGTGCTCCTCGGCGCTGACCCGGCCGACGCAGGGCGCGGCGCACTTGCCGATGTAGCCGAGCAGGCAGGGCCGGCCGATCTGCCCGGCGCGCTTGAACACGCCGTTGGAGCAGGTGCGGGCGGGGAAGACGCGGGTGAGCGTGTCGAGGGTCTCGCGGATGGCCCAGGCGTGGGCGTAGGGGCCGAAGTAGCGGACGCCCTTCTTCTTCGGCCCGCGCATGACCTGCAGCCGCGGGTACTCCTCGTTGAGCGTCACGGCCAGCGACGGGTAGCTCTTGTCGTCGCGGTAGCGGACGTTGAACCGCGGGTCGAACTCCTTGATCCAGTTGTACTCGAGCTGGAGGGCCTCGACCTCGGTGCCGACGACGGTCCACTCGACGCTGGACGCCGTCGTCACCATCTGGCGGGTGCGCGGGTGCAGGCCGGCGACGTCGGCGAAGTAGCTGTTGAGCCGCTGGCGCAGGCTCTTGGCCTTGCCGACGTAGACGACGCGGCCGTTCGGGTCGCGGAACCTGTAGACCCCCGGCGACTCGGGGATGGAGCCGACCGCCGGTCGGTACGTGGACGGGTCGGGCACGCTTCCACACTAGGTGCCCCGGACGACGGTCCGCCCGCCCTCCGTCGCCGGGAACCACACCGCTGTGGTTCCCGGCCGTGCCGGTGCGTTCCGGCCGGGCCCGCGGGACGGGCCCGGCCGGACCGTCGAGTCGCGGCTCAGCTCGAGGGAGGCGGGGTCATCTGGGCGATGCGGACGGAGTTGCCGAAGGGGTCGCGCAGGCCGAAGTCGATGCCGTAGGGCTGCACGACCGGCTCCTCCGGCAGGTCGACGCCCTTCTCCCTGAGCGCGGCGTGGGTCTCGTGCGCGTCGTCGGTGGTGAGGAAGAGGTGCCCCCCACCGGCGCCCTTGGTGACCAGGTCGCGCACCGTGTCGGCGATCTCCGGGCTCACCGACGGCGGCGCGGGCCGCTCGAGCAGCACCGCGTGACCGGGGTCGCTCGGCAGCGCGACGGTGAGGAACCGCATCGGCCCGAACTGCTGGTCGACCTGGACCTGGAAGCCCAGCTTGCCGACGTAGAAGTCGAGGGCCTGGTCCTGGTCCAGCACGTAGATCGACGTGATCGAGATGGTATTCAACATGATCACGACGCTAGGACCCGGCGGTGTCCGCGGGCTTCTCCGGAACTGCTGTCTTCTCGCTCGGCCGCAGCCACCGCATGCCGAAGCAGGAGGGCACCGGCGCCAGCGGCCCGCGCCGCCGGTACGCGCTGGGCGGCTCCCCCACGATCCCGGCGAACACCCGGCTGAAGGTGCCCAGGCTGGCGAAGCCCACGGCCATGCACACGTCGGTCACCGACCGGTCGGTGCTGCGCAGCAGGAACATCGCCCGCTCCACCCGCCGGCGCTGCAGGTAGCGGTTGGGCGTCTCGCCGAAGGTGGCCTTGAAGGTGCGGATGAAGTGCGCCTCGGAGACGTGCGCGACCCGGGCCAGGGCGGCCACGTCGAGCGGCTCGGCGTAGCTGCGGTCCATCACGTCCCGGGCACGCAGCATGCGCAGGTTGGAGTCCTCGACGGCCCGGCTCACCGGGCCATCTTCCCGGCCGCCGCGGGACGGCTGAGGTCAGCCGGCGGCGCGGGAGCGGTGCAGCGCCGGCAGGGGTACGGCGCCGAGGGCCCGCTGCCCCAGGCGGACGACCCTGGCGGCCAGCGCCAGCGCCGCGAGGAGCCCCACCCCGCCGGCCAGGACGGCGACGGCACCGGGGACGGCGTTCCCGGTGACGGCGAGCGCGGCGACGGCCACCAGTGCGACGAGGACGAGGGTGGAGCGCACGCCGCCGGACCTGCGTACGGGCTGCCCGCAGTGGGACAGGTCGGGATCGCAGTCGGGCGTGAGCGCGCTCATCGGCGTCTCCTCCATCGGGGACCGGGCACGCCGATGGGGAGGCGTGACGTCCGTCACAGGGGACGATACGGTCCGGGGCCGGATCCGCTCAAGAGGTGATCACCGGGGTCCGGCGGCGTTCAGCGGCAGTCGTCCTCGCCCGCGGCGCAGACGGCGACGAGCAGCCGCCGGAGGGTCGCCAGGTCCCGCTCGCTCGCGTCCGGGAACAGCTGCCCGTGCACGGTGGCGACGGACCGGTGGACGTCGGCCGCCACGGCCCTCCCCTCACCGGCCAGCCGGACGATGTGCCGGCGGCGGTCGGCGGGATCGCGCACCCGCTCGACGAGTGCGGCGTCCTCGAGGTCGTTGAGCAGGCCGACCAGGACGCTCGGGTCCACGGCCAGCTGCTCGAGCAGCTCCTGCTGGGTCGCCGACCCGGTCTGTTCCAGCCGCATGAGGATCTGGCCGTGCCGCGGGCGCAGCCCGGAGTCGGAGAACTGCCGGCCCAGCAGCAGCGCCGCCCGGTGACCCGCCTGGGCGAGCAGCACCGGCAGCGGCAGGTCCTCGATCGGCACGGGCATCCCCACGGGGCGCAGTCTAGCGGAGCCAACTGTTCTAGGGTCCGAATCGTTGACAGTGACCGACGATCGGCTACCGTGGACGGCGCCGGGCACCCACCCACCGACCTCGGAGACCGCCATGGCCCTGCTCAGCACCGCCACGCTGGAGTTCGTTCGCCGCACGGACACGGAGGGCGGCGTCACGGCGTTCGCCTTCGCCCCCGTGGAGCCGCTCAACCACCTCGCCGGCCACCACGCCTTCCTCTCGCTGCCCGACGGCGGGACCAAGCCGTTCTCCCTGGCCTCGGCCCCCGAGGACCCGCAGGTGCTGATCGGCACCCGGCTCGCCTCGGGCAGCCGGTTCAAGCGGGCGCTCACCGGGCTCTCCCCGGGCGACCGCGTCCGGCTGCGCCGGCCGCTGCAGCGATCGGCCCTGGCCGACACCGCCGACGACGTCGTACTGCTCGCCCAGGGCGTCGGGGTGACACCGCACCGGGCGCTGCTGCGCCACCTCGCGGCGACGGGCGCCCGGCGCCGCGGAACGCTGGTCCACGTCGGCCGCGACCACCCGTTCCGCGCCGACACCGAGGAGCTCGCGCACGCCGCCGTCTATCCCGGCGACCGCGCGGCCTTCGGACGGGAGCTGGAACGCCTCACCACCGACCTACCCGGCGCCACCTACCACGTGTCGGGCTCCCCGGCCTTCGTCCGCGACACCACCGCCGCGCTGTCCGCCGCGGGCATCCCGCGCCGCCAGGTCCGCCGGGAGGCCTTCCGTGGCTACTGACCCGCCCGCCGTCGTCGCCGAGGGGCTGGTGCGCCGGTTCGGCAGTGGACCGGACGCGGTGACCGCCGTCGACGGCGTCGACCTCGAGGTGCCCGCCGGCACCGTCGTCGGGCTGCTCGGCCCCAACGGCGCCGGCAAGACCACCGTCGTCCGGCTGCTCACCGGCCTGCTGCGCCCCACTGCCGGCACCGCGACGGTGGCCGGCGTGCCCCTCGGTCCCGACGGCGTGTCCGACGGCGCTCGACTGCGGGCGCGCATCGGCCTGGCCGGCCAGTACGCCGGGGTGGACGAGGCGCTGACCGGGCGGGAGAACCTGCGCATGTTCGGCCGGCTCGGGCACCTGACCCGGGCGTCGCGGCGGGCGCGCGCCGACGCGCTGCTCGACGCGTTCGGCCTCACCGACGCCGCCGACCGGCCGGCGCGGACCTACTCGGGAGGCATGCGACGCCGGCTGGACCTCGCCGCCGCGCTGGTGGCCGAGCCGCGGGTGGTGTTCCTCGACGAGCCCACCACGGGGCTGGACCCGCGGTCGCGCCTGGCGCTGTGGGAGGTGGTGGAGGAGCTCGCGGCCGCCGGCACGGCGGTGCTGCTGACCACGCAGTACCTCGAGGAGGCCGACCGGCTCGCCTCCTCGCTGGCGGTCGTCGACGCGGGCCGGGTGATCGCCCGCGGCACACCGGCCGAGCTGAAGGCCTCCCTGGGCGGCGGCGCGCTGCAGGTGCCGCTGGCCGACCCCGGGCGTGCGGCGGCGGCCGTGGCCGCCCTGGCCGGCCTGGGCACCGGGCCGGCCGCGGTCACCGACGGGGTGCTGCGGCTGCCGGTCGCCGACCCGGGCCCGGCCCTGCCCGAGCTGGTGCGCCGGCTGGACACCGCCGGGGTCGCCATCCGCGGCGTCGGGATCTCCGAGCCCACCCTCGACGACGTCTTCCTCGCCCTCACCGGCCGCACCGCCGACCCGAGCACCCGGAGCGCAGCATGACCACCTCCCTCGCCACCGACCCCGCGCCCCGGACCGACGCGGTGGCCCGCCCGTCCGTCCTCGGCCCGCCCGCGGTGCCGGCCGGCCGGCCGGTGGTCGGCTGGGCGGTGCGCGACGCGCTGACCACCGGCTGGCGCAGCCTGGTGGGGGCGTTCCGCACGCCGCAGGTGCTGCTGTTCGCCCTGGTCCAGCCGGTGATGTTCGTGCTGCTGTTCCGGTACGTCTTCGGCGGGGCGATCTCGACCCCCGGCGTCGACTACGTCGACTACCTGCTCCCCGGGATCTTCGTGCAGACGGCCGTGTTCTCCGGTGTCGCCACCGGCGTCGGGCTCGCCGAGGACCTCGGCCGGGGCGTGGTCGACCGGTTCCGGACCCTGCCGATGGCCGGCTCCGCCGTCCTGGCCGGGCGGACCCTCGCCGACGCCGCCCGCACCGTGGTGACGCTGCTGCTCATGCTCGGCGTCGGCCTGGCCGTGGGCTACCGGCCGGACAGCGTCACGGGGGTCGTGGCCGGTCTCGGTGTCGTGCTGCTGCTGTCCTACACGGTCACCTGGTTCTACGTCCTGATCGCACTGGCGGTGCGCAGCCCCGAGGCGGCCCAGTCGGCGGGGTTCGTGCTCACCTTCCCGCTCACGTTCGCCAGCTCGGCGTTCGTGAGCACCGAGACGATGCCGGGCTGGCTGCGCGGCTTCGCCGAGAGCCAGCCGGTCACCCTCACCGCCGACGCCGTCCGGGCACTGACCGGGGTCGGCGACGCGAGCGTCTGGCCGGCCCTGGCCTGGGCGGCCGGGCTGCTGGTCGTCCTCGCGCCGGCCGCGGCCGCCCTCTACCGGCGGGGCCGCTGAGGACGGGCTGCGGTCGTGTCTCGCCACCCCTTGCAGCCTTGCCGCCGGGCTCCGCGGCCGGAGCACCGGCCAGCCGTCTGACCAGCGAGTTCGTCGTCCACAGGACTTGCTGCGATCGTCGCTCGAACGTATGATCGATCCCGTGACGGGAGTCCGGGCGGTCGACGAGCCCCTGGTGGGGTGGGCGTCGGGGCCGCTGGGGGTGGTGCAGGCCGCCGACCGGGAGATCGCCCGGCGGACCGCGCTGCGGGCCCGGGCGGTGGCCGCGTTCGCCGCATCCCGGCCTTCCTCCGTCGACCGGCAGCAAGGCGAGCGCGGGGCGATGGCCGCCGACCGGTGGGCGGCGCGGGCCGAGGTACTGCGGCCGGTGAGCGAGTGGGCCACCGACGAGCTGGCCGTCGCGCTGGCGGTGTCGGCCCAGGCCGCGCAGCTGCTGCTGGAGCGGTCGCTGACCCTGGTGCACCGGCTGCCGGGCACGCTGGCCGCGCTGGAGTCCGGGGCGCTGCACGTGGGGCACCTGGGGCCGCTGATCGACAAGGTCGCCCCGATCACCGACGACACCCTCCGCGCGGCGATCGAGGCCGACCTGCTGGCGTGGGCCGCTGGGCGGCACACCACCCCGGGG